>JABDFZ010000001.1 GCA_013286325.1 Bacteroidota bacterium
GCCGAAGCCGATCAGCCTATTAAGGGTTTTATAAGTGCCGAATGGCCAGCAGACAAGGCGGAAAAAATACTTACTGATCAGTTAAAATCAAAGGGAGAGTATATGAAGGATGAGTTTAAAGTCTTTTTAGATAGTCTGCGAAAAGGAAAAACTACAGACAATATTGACCCTGCCCTGTATTTTATTGCCAGGCCTAGTATACAGAATTTTATAATGACGTGGTGCAGGTACGATCCTTTGCGGGGGATCAAAAGAATAAAGGCACCTATACTAATCATTCAGGGGACTACTGATAAGGTTGTTTCAACTGATAACGGGCAAAGGTTTAAAAAGGCAAAATCAGAAGCCACCTATCTGGAAATCAAAGGCATGAACCATGTATTGAAGGAAGCTCCCGAAGATAATGATCAAAATATAGCCACCTATACCAAACCTGATTTACCTATTAAGCCTGAGCTTGTAACCGGAATTGTTGATTTTGTAAAGAGGGTAAGGTAAAAGACACTTAAGTCTGAATATTAAATAAAAAACGTGTTTAGCGATTAGAATTCTCAAAGACTTAATTATAAAAAATGTTGTCATTTCGAACGACAGAGAGAAACTATCTCTTGAGCGTAGCGAAAAATCTTCTACAGCTAGCATTGACGCCATACAAGTAGCCGACATACATATTGCAGAAGATTTCTCCTCGTTCCTCGTTCGAAATGACAATCCGGTTGTTTAATACTACACTTTTAACTTTTCCAGTCACCAAGCACCCTTCTTAGCGCAATAATCTCTCCAATATGATAGGAGTTATGGTCTGCCAGTTGCAGTGCTTCGCGTAAAATAGTTTGTCCGTCGCCGTGCTCTAATACCTGGTAAATATTGCTGTGCTCCAATAGCTCAATAAACTCGTCTAAATCGCTGTCAATCTGTTTGATCGATCCTTTCCAGGCATCTTCATGTTCCGGGGCATTTTCTTTAGGCCAGTAGTCATCAGGCCATTTTGGTGATTGATGATTAGCATCCTTGCTGAATTGCAGCATATCCCATTGCGCAATACGGATATGTTCAACCAGTTGCCAAATACTGTAGGGCATACCATCGGGCTTTACACCCCGCAATGAAGGTTTTAGGCCTTTTATAGCATCGTGAAAGGAAGCATGGGCACTGCCGCCAAGCAGTAGTTTTGTTAATTCGTTAATTAATATTTTATGCTGATCGTTCATATCGTTTTGGTTTACTATGCAACAAATATTGTTTAAATTGGTTGAAAATAATTCATTTCGGATTTAACTTAACGTCTTTTTGTAACACTTGTATAGAAGTGTTTACATTATTTAATTTATTTCGGCTAAATGTTTTAAGTTTATCCATCAAAAATTAAACAGATAAACCTGTGATTAAAAAACTATTATTTATGGCCTGTCTTATTTATGCCGTGCTTATCGGTTGTAAAAAAGATGGTTCATCTGCCGGACCCCTGCAAGGCAAGGATGATGCCGCATTTGCTATTTATGAAAACTCCTTTCTGAATGGTTTATGGAAATTAAACCCTGATTGGGCAACTACATCAGGTTATCATAAATACGATAGCTTATTGTTTGTGCCTGACGATAAAAACAGGGATAAAATGATTAGCTATGCTAAAGTACAGATAGATTCATTAAGCAGGTTTGAAGTAACTACATTGTCGGAATCCAACAGGATTGATTACCACATGATGCAGAATCAAATGGAATCGATAGAATGGAGCCTCCAGCAACTAAAATCGTTCCAGTGGGATCCCTCATCCTATAATGTAATCAGCACATTTGCCTACATACTAAACGAGCATTACGAACCGCTTGATAGGCGACTGCGCAGTTTTTACCAGAAAATGGCCAATATCCCGGCCTATTATAAAGAGGCTGAAAAACAGATTAAAAACCCTGCTACTGATTTAACTAATCTGGCAATAGATCAGCATCTTAATGGCGTTGGTGTTATAGAAAAGGATTTTGCCGACTCGCTAAAAAAGTCATCTATACCACAGGCAGAACAAAAACCTATGCTCGAGCGGGCACGTTTATCTGCAGAGGCAATTAAGGCTTATGCTGCATGGCTAAAGGCACTAAAAAATGATCATCCACGTAGCTTCAGATTAGGTAAGGAGCTTTATGAGTCGAAATTTAAGTATGAAATTCAATCTGAGTCTATGGCTCAACAGGTCTATAATGCAGCTTTCGAACGGAAAAAATATCTGCATCATGAGATGGCAAAGATCAGCAAAAAATTGTGGCCAAAATATTTCGGTACAAAACCAATGCCTTCTGATTCATTAGACATGATAGCTCAACTGATAGATACCATATCAGCCAAACACGTTGCACCTAATGAATTTCAGTCAGCCATTGAAAAACAAATTCCGAAACTTACTGCTTTTGTAAAGTCAAAAGATCTTGTTACGCTCGATCCTTCAAAGCCACTGGTAATACGTAAGGAGCCAGGTTATATGGCAGGCGTTGCCGGTGCATCAATGAGCTCTCCGGGAGCGTATGATAAAGGCGGCAATTCTTATTTTAATGTAGGAAGCCTGAACGGATGGGCGGCAGATAAAGCTGAAAGCTATTTGCGGGAATATAACCAGTATACCCTACAACTGCTATGTATCCATGAAGCCATTCCGGGGCATTACGTGCAGCAGGTGTATGCTAATAAATCGCCAAGCTTAATCAAGTCTGTTTTCGCTAATGGTGCGATGGCCGAAGGCTGGGCCGTTTACTGCGAAGAAATGATGCTGGATAACGGCTTTGGGGGTGATGAACCTGAGATGAGGCTGATGTGGTGCAAATTGCACCTGCGCGAGGTTTGCAACACCATTTTAGATTATAAAGTGCATACAGAAAATATGGCAAGGCAGGACGCTTTGAAAATGCTTACCCACGAGGCTTTTCAGCAACAGGCAGAAGCTGAAGGGAAATGGAAACGGGTAACTGTAAGCAGTGTGCAACTGGACAGCTATTTTACAGGCTACAAAGAAATAATAGACCTGCGTGAAGCTTACAAAAAGAAAATGGGTGATAAGTATAAGTTAAAAGATTTTAATGAGAAGTTTTTAAGCTATGGCAGCGCACCTGTAAGATATATTAAAGAAGCTATGCTGGCCAAGAGCGTTGTTAGTAACGGACAGTAGTTGTAGTTTACAGCATACGGTTTGCAATTAGCAGTTAAAGGTTACATATTATTTTGTTTTAAAATCCTAAAAACTGCAAACTGAACAATTGGTATTACATTTGCAGGCGTATGAGCGTTATGTCGCTGTAATTAAAAATTAAAAAGCTGTTTAAATTCGCAGGAAAGAATTAATTTTTAATTATATTACAGCATCTCCTCCTAAACCAAGCTAGTTATTATCAACAAGTGTTTAAAGCCAAACACATTGGCATGGTTTTATTTTAAATAAACAGGGTAATAATTTCCCCATATTGTAGATTATTTTACTCGTATTTCCCAATATTCCCACCTGGTATCTTTTTTCCCAAAAACAAATATTCCAACCAATTACCTGAAGGCACTTTTCTCCGGATGGGTACGATTTTTGCAGATATTATTATGTATTTTTTACATATTATCTGTACACTCTCAAATTCACATTATCATGAGCACTCTCGCAATAATAGGTATCGCAATACAGGCAGTTCCTGTGTTCTTTATCATTAAAACAAGTATTTCCATGATAAAACGTAAAAGCATATACTAATTAAAAGTATAAGCATTTATGCTTTATTAAATTATGGTTAATATCATATTTTAAACTCTGGGGTTTTGCTCCGGAGTTTTTTGTTTCAGGCGTAACCAGTTTAATTCGTTTTCGTATAAAACTTTGAGTGAAAATTTAATGATAATGCTAATTTAAGAAATAGCCGGGGTTGAGAGCCTGGCTATTTCTATTTTATAGCCTAATTCCTGTTATTCCTCCGCTTAGTTATTTTTCTACCTGTTATCTGTTTGCTTTATATATCTTTAGCCGGATTAAAACCTTAAACATGAAACATCTTTTAAACTTTCTTTTATTATTTACAGTAGTAAGCGTATGCCAGGCGCAAAAAGTTAAACCCTCTTTAAACTTAACCAAAGGGAATACCTATTACCATGTAACCACCGCTAATTCAGCAATGGTGCAAAGCATTAATGGCCAGGAAAACAAAATAGATTTAACCATATCTGGCAAAATGGCTTTTAAGGTGCTGGATAAAACAGATACCGTTTATAAAATGGAAGTAACCTATGAATGGCTGACTATGAAAGTTGGTATGGCGGGCAATACTATAGATATAGACTCCAAAAAAAATGATCCAAATGATATTCCATCCTCAATTATGGCAGCAATTACTAATAAGCCATTTAATATCACCTTAACCAAAAGCGGCAAAGTAATCTCTGTTGAGAATATGGATAAAATTATAGCAGGTGTTTTTGATGGCTTTACACAAATTGATGCCACTAAAAAGGAACAGCTCAAAGCACAGTTTTCACAATCCTTTGGGCCCGATGCTTTTAGAGGGAGTATAGAAATAGCTACAGCGATTTATCCTGATAAAGCAGTTGCTAAAAATGACAAATGGACTGTAAATACCATGTTGAGCGCACCGGTAAAAGCGAATGTTCAAATGAATTATGAATTGACAGACATTTTGGGCGATTCGTACCAAATTCATGGTGAAGGGACTATGAACACGGATAAAAATGCAAAACCAATGGTGGTTAACGGATTATCAATAAGCTATAATCTTAACGGCACAACCATAACTGATATCAAGGCCGATAAAACAACAGGCTGGATAAGCGAAGTAAAATCGAAACAGGCAATGAAAGGTGATATGCAAATACCTGATGGCCCAAGTGTTCCGGGAGGAATGACCATTCCGATGACATTTGCCACTGATATATTAGTGTCGAACAAATAGCCTTATAACGGACACCCCGAATAAACCAATCCCCCAATAAAGGAATGACTTTAACTTTTTCCTTTGTTGGGGGATTATTGATATTAACGCCATCTGCCGGCTACCCATACGTATCCACCGTGATGATGTCTCCATCTGCCGGCTACCCATACTGCGCCCGGACGCGGAGGTTCAACCCAATAACCCGGTTTGTAAACATAGGTACCTCCGCTTGGAGTCCATTCTTCCGCAACCCATACGTGGCGTGGTGAAGGGCGGTAGGGCCGCCTTACAACAACGGTACGCGGGCGCTCCATACGTGCCCTGACTACAATTTCCTGTGCTTTGCTGTTTGCCACTGCAAACAATGATATTGCTGAAAATAACATTAAAACTCTTCCGTACTTTTTCATAGTGAAATTTTATTGGTTTTTATTCTATGACAAAGCAGATGAGTAAGGGTTTAATATATTTTTTAAAATCGCTTTAATTTTCAATTTAAACAAATCTTAAATCGAACTTCCAAAACCCGAAATATTATAAATTTCTTATCTTCGCTTTATGTCACCGGCAGAAGCAAAAAACCGAATTGAATCTCTCTCAGCTGAATTAAAACAGCATAATTACAACTATTATGTATTGGCAATGCCTACCATTGCCGATTATGATTTCGATAAAAAACTGGAAGAGCTGGGTGCTCTTGAAAAGGAGTATCCCGAATTTGCAGACCCAGACTCGCCTACGCAAATGGTGGGTGGCGATCTTACAAAGGATTTTGTTACCGTTAAGCACAGGTGGCCGATGCTTTCGCTGGGCAATACCTATAACGAACAGGAATTGCTTGATTTTGACCAACGGATCCGTAAAGCAATTGGCGATAATTTTGAATATGTATGTGAATTGAAGTTCGATGGTTTGTCCATAAGTCTCACTTACGAAAACGGCTTACTTTTGCGTGCCGTAACCCGCGGTGATGGCATACAGGGTGACGATGTTACTACTAATGTACGAACCATTAATACCATCCCAAAGCGGCTACGTCCAGGGAATTACCCGGATGAGTTTGAAATAAGGGGCGAAGTATTTATGCACCTGAAAGCCTTTGAGCGTTTAAATAATGAACGCATAGAAAACGGCGAGGTAACTTATGCCAATCCGCGTAATTTTGCATCAGGGACGCTTAAAATGCAGGACTCAGCTGAAGTAGCACGCCGTCCGCTGGATTGTTTCCTGTATTTCCTGTATACCGAAAAACTTTTGTTTAAAACCCATTGGGAAAGCCTGCAGGCAATAAAAGAATGGGGCTTTCATACTAACGAACATAGCCGCCTTTGCACTACAATTGATGATGTTTTTAAATTTATAGCCCATTGGGATAAAAAGCGTTTCGAGCTGGGTTATGATACCGATGGCATTGTTATAAAGGTTAACAGCTACGCGCAGCAGCAGGAGCTTGGCTTTACTGCCAAATCGCCCCGTTGGGCCATAGCTTACAAGTTTAAAGCCGAACAGGTAGAAACTGAACTGCTTGAAGTGAGCTACCAGGTTGGTCGCACAGGCGCGGTTACACCCGTAGCTAATTTAAAACCTGTATTGCTTGCAGGTACTACAGTAAAACGTGCTACATTACACAATGCCGATGAAGTAGAAAAACGATTGAAATTGCACGAAGGAGATTGGGTGTATGTTGAAAAAGGTGGGGAAATCATTCCTAAGATCATCAGCGTAAACCTTGAAAAAAGAAAGGCCGATGCCAAACCTATAGTTTATCGTACTACCTGCCCTGCTTGCGGCACCACGCTGGAACGTAAGGAAGGTGAAGCTGCTTTTTATTGCCCTAACGATGAAGGCTGCCCACCGCAGATAGTTGGGAAAATGCAGCATTTTATAGGCCGCAAGGCTATGAATATTGACGGCCTTGGCGATGAAACTATTGAAACACTTTATCAAAAGAAATTCATCAGCCACATTAGCGATATTTACGATCTGCATAAGCACAGTGATGAATTAAAACAACTTGGCCGGTTCGGAGAAAAGTCTATCAACAATATGCTTGATGGAATAGAAAAATCCAAACAAATGCCCTTCGAAAAAGTACTGTTTGGTTTGGGTATTCGCTATGTTGGTGAAACGGTTGCCAGGAAACTGGCTGCTTATTTTAAGAATATTGACAGGCTGGCAGCTGCGTCCCTTGAAGAGCTTGTACTGGCTGACGAAATAGGCGAGCGCATTGCTTTAAGCATAATTGACTGGTTCAAAGATGAAACGCACCGGCAAGAAATTGAAAAATTAAAAAGCCAGGGGCTGCAATTTGTAACTATTGAAAAAGAGGTAAATCTCGCCAGCGAAAAACTTAGCGGCCAAACCTTTATTATATCTGGTGTATTTGAAAAATTTTCGAGGGATGAGTTAAAGGATATTATTGAGCAAAACGGGGGTAAAATGGTAAGCAGCATTTCGGCTAAACTGAATTACCTGGTAGCCGGTGATAACATGGGTCCGGCAAAATTAGAGAAGGCGCAAAAATTAAATATCTCTATCATCAGCGATGAAGAACTGCTCAAAATGTTAACATAAAACCGCACAAAACTTCATCTTAGTTTAACTTTTAGTTTATTGTTTTGATGTATCAATACAATTACATACATATTGGGTTGTTTTAACACAAAAAGTTTCGGTATTCAACTTATTCACTCTATATTTATGGCTTCATATGGCAGGTATCCTACCTGCTTATTGTGATAAGGTTTAGGTTAAAGCCTCCAAACAGCGAGTGTGCGGAGGCTTTATATTTTTATAAATTTCCACTTTTTATCTCCCGCTCTGCGTTTAACAAAAATTAACAAAAATGCCCGATGGCTTTAAATTAAATTAACAGACCTTAGCGCAAACAACCTGCTAAATGAAATTTTCTATACCTTTCACCCTGCTTCTTTTTATAAGCCTTAGTGTATTTTCACAAACATTTACCATAAGCGGAAAGATAACCGACGAACATAATAATGCAATACCATTTGCCAGTGTTTATATTAAAAACACCACTAAAGGAACATCAGCAAACAGCGAAGGCGAATATGGCCTGCAGCTAAAACCCGGCACTTACGATGTGCAATACAAAGCAGTGGGCTATCAGCAGCAAAGCCGCAAAATCGAACTCAGGGGTAACCAGGTAATTAATATTAATTTAACAACAGAGACTTACCAGTTAAGCGATGTAATTGTTAAATCGGGCGGCGAAGATCCTGCTTACGAAATTATCAGGAAAGCTATAAAAAAGCGAAAAAGTCACCTTAATGAAGTCAACGCCTACACTTGCGAAGTTTATATTAAAGGCTTACAAAAATTACTGGCTGCCCCTAAAAAAGTTCTTGGCTTTGATGTGCAGAAGATGACCAACGAAATGGGGCTCGACTCTAACCGCAGAGGGATAGTTTATCTTTCAGAATCAGAATCGAAATACAGTTTTATGCGACCTGATAATGTACATGAGGAAATGATCTCATCAAAAGTATCAGGTAGTAACCAGGCGTTTAGCTACAACAGGGCATCGGATTTAAAGGTGAATTTTTACGAGAATATGCAAACCTGGGATGGCCTTAGCCTGCGCCCGTTGATATCACCCATTGCAGACAATGCCCTGTTTTATTACAATTACAAATACATTGGCTTTACAACTGAGAACGGCGAAACTGTTGACAAGATAAAGGTAACACCTAAACGTGGTTATGACGCTTGCTTCCAGGGGTATCTATACATTCTTGAAAGCGACTGGCGTATTTATAGTTTGGACTTTTTCATCACCAAAAAACAGAATATCAATTTTGTTGACACCCTTAAACTAAGTGAGCAATTTTTACCTGTAAATCAGCACGCATGGATGCCGTCGTCCGTTAAATTTGAATTTACAGCCGGGTTGCTTGGCTTTAAAGTTGGCGGGTATTTTATTTCAGTATATAAAGATTACGACCTCAACCCAACCTTCAATAAAAAGGAATTTAAAGAGGTAATGAAAGTCACCCGTGAAAGCAATAAAAAAGATTCGGCCTATTGGGAAAATGAGCGCCCTATTCCTTTAACTGTTGAGGAAAAAACCGATTATAAAAACAAGGCTGTACTGGCTAAAAAGCGCGAATCAAAAACCTACCTCGACTCACTCGATAAGGTAAACAATAAGTTTAGTTTGATTGACCTTGCCTACAAAGACTATCGGCACAGCAACAGGTATAACCATGAGTATTATAACCTTGATGCTATTTTACCATCGATAAGATTTAATACTGTGCAGGGCTTTAATCTCAATTATGGGGCATCATTCAGCAAGCTAATAGACAGCACAACAAGCAAATATTTGGTTATAGGAGCCAAAGCAGGATATGGTTTTTCGGATAAGAAATTTACCGGGAGTGTGTATGCAGCCATACCAGCGGGCTCTTACAACCTGGGTTTTAATGCAGGTTCTGAAATAATTGATCTCAATAACCATAACCCAGTTTCGCCATTAATTAATTCAGTTTATAGTTTGTTTGAGCGGCAGAACTATGAGAAGTTCTATCAAAAACAATATGCTTCAGTATCGCTAAGTAAACGCATAACCGGAGGATGGATGGCCAGCGGCTATGTTGAGTGGGCAGACCGGAAATCGCTCCAAAATGCATCATCTTACAGTTTTCTCAAGCCGGGCAACAGGGAATATACATCGAATAATCCGTTTACCCCTAACCAGGACAATCCGCTATTTGCTGATAATCAGTCATTCAAAGTATCGGTACGTACTACCTACGATTTCAGCGATAAATATGAAACCTATCCAACCGGAAGGAGATATCTGCCATCAAAATATCCTACAATCGGCCTGACTTATACCAAGGGGATCAAAGACTTTTTGGGTTCGGATGTAGACTACGATTTGCTTACTGCCGATGTTTCTAAATCAAACATCAATGCAGGTATATTCGGCCAAACGTCATTCTTTGTGGGTGCTGGTAAGTTTTTGAATAACAGCAATCTTTTCTATCCTGATTACAAACAATTTTCGGGAAATCAAATCCTGATTTCAAAGGGCGGGATCAATAGCTTTTTATTGCTGAATTATTATGCGTTTAGCACTTACACCAAATATATTGAAGGGCACCTGGAGCAAAATTTTTCAGGCTTTTTCCTGAATAAGATCCCACTCATAAGAAAATTGAAATTGCAGGAAATTGTTGACATTAACTACCTCTCAACCCCAACGCTTAAAAATTACACTGAATTGGGTTTTGGTGTTCAGTATCTTAATTTCCGTTTAATGTATGGCACATCGTTCAACAGCGGCAGCAATATACATTCAGCTTTCAGAATAGGCGTTAGTTTTTAGGTTAGAGAAAAGTCAATAGTCGATGGACCATGGACCATGGTAAAATCTGTTAGCATCAATTTTAAAATCTACAGACTATGGACTATCGACCATGGACTAAAAAAACATTTATTATCTTAGCAACTTTTAATTACTAACATGAATAAATTTTATGGGACTGGAGTAGCCATTATTACTCCTTTTCGACCAGACGGGCAGGTTGATTACGATGCTTTAGGAAAGCTCATCAACCATTTAATTGACGGAGGTGTGGATTACATCGCTTCATTGGGAACTACCGGTGAGAGCGCCACCCTGAACAGTGATGAACGAAAGCAAGTTTGGGAATTTACTTCAAGAGCAGTTAATGGCCGTATTAATTTGATTGCAGGTATAGGGGGTAATAACACGCTTGAGCTTGTTGAGCAAATAAAGCAGTTTAATATTCCGGGTTATGATGCTATATTATCGGCAAGCCCACATTATAACAAACCCACCCAGGAGGGCATTTATCAGCATTACAAAGCCATTGCCGAAGTTGCGCCTTTGCCAATAATATTATACAATGTACCCAGCCGTACAGGTAGTAATATAGCTGCAGAGACCACCATTAGGCTTGCCAATGATTTTAAAAACATTATAGGTATAAAAGAAGCATCAGGTAATTTTGATCAGCTTAACCAGATAGCACGCGATAAACCGGAAGGTTTCCTGCTGATATCAGGTGATGATCCGATCAGCCTGCCAATAATAGCTTTAGGTGGTGCAGGCTTAATTTCTGTAACAGGGAATGCTTTGCCAAAGCAAACATCTGATATGATAAAAGCTTGCCTTGCAGGTGATTTTAAAACAGGTCAAAAACTACACTCACAATTAATTGATTTTACAAGGCTAATGTTTGTTGAAGGCAGCCCGGCAGGTGTAAAAACCGCGCTTAAGCATTTGGGCTTTTGTGACGATGTTGTGCGCCTTCCGCTGGTACAAGTGAGCAAGGCTACTGCTGAGAAAATTATAGCGGAGACTAATAGAATTACAGGATAAATAAGATGATCCTTCTAATCAGGCTTTAATAAAAAACCCGTTTCGAAATCCGAAACGGGTTTTTTACATAAAGTAAAGTATATTCTTTACTCCCTAGGCTTTGTTTTTTGCCTCCTGTACTTCAAGGCGGATCGCCTGGGCTAAATTTTTCAGGTCCTGCATACCTTTTCTTACACGGGTTCCAGCAGCGCTGTTGCCCTTTGTGTAAAATTTGTCAGCATCTGCTTCCAACGATGCTACCAGTTCTTTTACTTCGTTAAATTTTTTCATTTCAGTTACTCCTTTTTTAATATTGAGGTTTATTGTTTTATAAAGCTAATCTAAAATGTTTTTTCTTAATTAAAAACTTTTGAGAAAGAAAAATAATGCCTTTAAAGTGGTTTTTTTCAACATTTTTAACCCCGATACTGTATTATTAATATATTTAATACTATTTATAATATATTGTATATTATTTTATATGTGATATAATTTTACAGTATTTTAATATAAATTTCATAATAATTGAAAACAAGAAAATAATCGGTAAAAAATTCATCCAATATTTCAATTTTATAGCCATTTAAATATTACCAATAAAATCTCATTGTGTCATTTTCACAATATATCTGGGTAATATTTATGCACTTTAATTATTAATTCGCCGAATAAAGTATTTGCCCATGCAAACCATTTTCGCGTAAAATCTGCTGCATTATCCTTATTAAATGATTCGTGCATAAAGCCTGTCCCGGCATGGGTATTTTTAAGCCATTTGATGCATTTCGCGATTTCGGCCTTATCAGTAGAGGTTAATGCCCGCATAATTATGCTCATAGGCCATATATAATTTAAGCCGACGTGCGGGCCGCCGATACCTTCAGCTGCTTTACCTTTAAAGAAGTAAGGATTAGCTTCGCTTAAAACCATACGACGGGTATTTATATAAAGCGGATCATGTTCCGAAAGGGCACCCAGGTAAGGCAATGCCAGTAAGCTTGGAACATTTGAATCATCCATAAATAATTGATTTCCGAAGCCGTCAACCTCGTAAGCCAACACCTTGCCGTAAACCGGGTGTTGAGCCGTTGCATATTTTTGCAGGGCATGGGCAACTTCGGCAGCCAAAGCTTTACAGGCATCAGCTGTAGCTTTATCTTTGCCAATCTTCTCATACATCTCCCCCATCTGGTACAGGCTTACAACTGCAAAATAATTTGATGGGATGAGGAACGGATAAATAGTAGCATCATCCGATGGACGGAATACTGAACAGATTAAACCTACAGGTTTTATTGGATTTCCATAACCGCTTAGTGGCGCAGTATCTGTAGAGACCTCTGTCTTTCTTTGAAAATGATATGGCCCTTTCCCGGTTTTGCGTTGCTGCTCTTTAAAAGTAGCAATAATTGTTTTACCTGCCTTTTGCCAGTTCTCATCAAAAAAACTACTATCACCGCTTATCTGCCAATAATGAAATGCAAGCCGCACAGGATAGCATAAAGAGTCTATCTCCCATTTACGCTCATGCAGTTCAAGTTTCATATCAGTGCGGTCGCTATCCCACTCGCTGCCCGTAGGGCCCTCGTTAAAGGCATTGGCATAAGGATCTATCTGGATATAATTGGCCTGGCGGTTAAGTACACCTTTTATCAGGTTCTTTAATTCAGGATCATTCTTTATCAACGGCAAATATGGCCAAACCTGTGCCGATGAATCGCGCATCCACATAGCGTTTATATCGCCGGTGATAACAAAAGTATCAGGCCTGCCATTTTTTTCGGAATAGTTTACAGTTGTATCTAATGTATTTGGGTAGCAGTTTTCGAAAAGCCATGCCAGTTCGGGATCTTTAATAGCTGCTTTTACGCTTTTAATTGTTGCCTCAACTGCCTTGCTGGTAAACTTCCGGTCGGCCAGTTTCGGGCGTTTGCTTTCAAAAGCTGCGGTAGCAAACCAGTCGGGCTTAAGACCAAGACCTAAACCTGCAGTAGTTACACCATTTATTTTGATAAAATTTCTTCGGGATAGCATAGAGTTTTCAATTGGTAAGCAGTAAAAATAAAAAAGCCTTCCGGATTACCGAAAGGCTTATTAAATTAATTTCAAAAGCTGATGTTACTTACGCTACCACCAACTTATTCTCTTTATAAAATCCTGCTTTTAGTTTTTCAGCCATTTCGCTGTAAGCATCCAGCGTACGTTGAACATCCTCCAGGCTATGCGCAGCCGTGGGTATAAGCCTTAGCAAGATCAATCCTTTAGGGATTACAGGGTATATTACTATTGAGCAGAAAATACCATAATTTTCGCGCAGGTCGCGGGTTAAGGCGGTGGCTTCGTATAAGTCGCCTTCCAGTATAACCGGAGTAACCATAGTATTAGTTACACCTAAATTAAAGCCGCGTTCTCTTAATCCTTTTTGAAGTGTATTTGATATTTCCCAAAGTTTTTCGCGTAACTGCGGTTGTGATTTTAATAGTTCAAAGCGTTTTTTCAACCCTATTACCATTGGCATGGGTAATGCTTTGGCAAATATCTGCGACCGCATGTTGTACCGTAAATAATCAACAATTTCTTTATCAGCAGCTACAAAGGCCCCAATTCCAGCCATTGATTTTGCGAAGGTGCCAAAGTAAACATCAGTTCCTTCAATGCAACCCTGTTCTTCATGCGTACCAGCACCAGTTTTACCCATTGTGCCGAAACCATGCGCGTCATCAACTAATATGCGGAAGTTAAATTTTTTCTTTAGATCGATGATTTCCTTTAGTTTTCCCTGTGCACCAGACATGCCGAAAACACCTTCAGTTATCAGCAATATGCCACCACCGGTTTGTTCTACCAGTTTGGTAGCGCGTTCCAATTGCTTTTCACAGCTTTCCAAATCGTTATGCTGATATACATAGCGTTTGCCCATGTGCATCCTTAAACCATCAATAATACAGGCATGCGATTCGGCATCGTATACAATTACATCATTGCGGTCAACAAGTGTATCTATTATCGAGACCATTCCCTGGTAGCCGTAATTCAGTAAATAAGCGTCTTCTTTACCTACAAATTCGGCAAGGCTCTGCTCGAGTTCCTCATGATGTATGGAATTACCCGACATCATACGTGCACCCATTGGATATGCCATACCATAGTCGGCAGCGGCTTGTGCATCGGCTTTTCTTACTTCCGGGTGATTGGCTAAGCCCAGGTAGTTATTCAAGCTCCAAACCAAATGCTCTTTTCCATTGAATTGCATGTGAGGCCCTATTTCTCCTTCGAGCTTAGGATAAGAAAAATATCCATGTGACCATTTTTGATGTTGCCCCAATGGGCCGCCCATGTTTTTTGCTATTTTATTGAAGATATCCAAACCGCTAATCTTTATTGTTTTCTAAATGTACAAATATAGCTGTTAAAGTGCGCAGTAACAATCATTATTACTTTTTATAATAGGCTATAATGTTAGTGATTTGAGACCAGAGATTGGAGGTTAGTTTCTTTCAAGCGGGATAGCACCGTATACATTTATAAAAAAGCCTTGCAAAACTTGCAAGGCTCTATATAGATACAATTAGGAATTTACTTTTTGAACCTTCGGATTAAAACTAACCTCTGGTCTCTCATCTCTGATTAACTAAACTTAATCCACGTTATCGTGCAGGAATGAATTATTATTCCTGATCTCTGTATTTCCTTCATTATCCGGCAATAGAGAGAACCTGGAAACATGGCTTTCATCAGATGCAGGAGTTTGCTGTAGTGCTATTTCCTTGCGTTTGTAAGCTGGCACACTTTCCATTTCCTGTATGTTACCGCTGCGCAGTTTCATGCTCAGGTCTTTAAGCCTCATGATGCGCTCACGCGATTTACGTAATTGCTCTTCGATGGACTCATCAGTTTTATTATCATCGGCACCAACTACGACTTCGGGTTCTTTTTCCGGCTCAGGAGCAGGAGTGAAATTTTGCATCTCAACAGGTTCCGAAATCCTGAAAGTCATTTCAGGTACATCAGATACTTCTGCTTCAGCAGGCTGATCTTCTTCAGCCATTAAATTATGTTTTACTACCGAAGGCTCTTCATTACGTGCAGCAAACAGATCGAACAGGCCGGTTTGTTTTGGCTGCTCGTCTTTCACTTTCATGTATGGTTCCGTAACCGCATCGGGTTTAACCGCAGTTATAAATTCATTCACCGGTTTAGCTTTGGGCTCAGTTTCCGGCACAAGCATCGAAACAATTTTCTTGCTGCTTTGCTCTTTTTCGCGCTCGTCCTTGGTTTGGAAACCAGTAGCAATTATTGTAACTGATATTTTATCTCCCAAATTCTCATCGATGCAATTACCCCATATAAGGTCAGCAGCCAGGCCAGCTTCTTCCTGTATGTAATCGGTAATAACACTTACCTCATCCATAGTAACTTCTTTGCTGCCCGAGCTGATGTTCAGCAGGATATACCTTGCACCTTCAATTTCATTATCTTTTAATAATGGCGATGACAATGCACCTTCAACGGCTTTTAATGCACGGTTCTCACCTTCGGCGGATGAGCTTCCCATTATTGATACGCCGCTGTCTTTCATCACTGTGCGCACATCTTTAAAGTCGACGTTGATATAGCCGGGCAATGTGATAATTTCGGCAATTCCTTTTGCGGCAGTTGTCAAAATATTATCAGCCTGCGCAAATGCAGAACCCAAAGTAAGGTTGCCGAAAATCTGACGCAGCCTGTCGTTCGAGATCACCAGGAATGAATCGACATGCTTTTTCAACTCTTCCATACCCGCATCGGCCTGCAGCTTACGGCGTTTCCCTTCAAATGCGAACGGGGTAGTTATAATACCAACGGTTAATATATCCAGTTCGCGGGCAGCCTTTGCTATAATGGGGCTTGCGCCTGTACCTGTGCCACCACCCATACCAGCTGTTATAAACAACATCTTGGTGTTGGAACCCAGCATTTGTTTTATATCGTCAATATTTTCGATAGCCGAATTTTTTCCAACTTCGGGTATTGAGCCAGCGCCCATACCTTCGGTAAGGCTTGCACCTAACTGCACTTTATTAGGGATAGGACTTAACTCCAATGCCTGGGCATCGGTATTGCAAATAATGAAGTCCACACCGGTAATCCCTTGTCTGTACATGTGGTTTACCGCATTACCCCCGCCGCCGCCAACACCAATTACTTTAATGATGGACGACTTTTCTTTTAACATTTCAAACTGCATAATGCTTATTTCCAGTTATATGTGATTGACGAATAAACAGATTTCTCTATTGTAATATTATGACATTTTCCACAGTACTTATCCACATTTGTCAATATGTGGAAAGATTGCACCAATGTGAATAATTATTTCAAAAAGTCTTCATCTTTAATATCATCCTTAATAAAACGCTTACCGCTTTCTAATAATTTACCCAGCAACCCAAACTTTCTATCTTCGGTATACCTTGGTTTTGCCACTTTAACATCCTCGGCAACAGGCACATAATCATTGTATTCCATTTTCTGGATACCTTTTATTAGCAGGCCTATACCAGTAGCAAAAGTCGGGCTTTGCAATTCCTCATAAACGTTTTTCGGAAGCATTTCATTTTTGGCTAAATGCTCGTTCGGGTAACCTACGCGGCAATCCAACCCGGTAACATACTCAACCAGTTGCGACAGATGCTTTAATTGTGCACCACCACCGGTGATCACTATACCGGCTATTAGCTTTTTCTCATACCCGGATGATTTTATCTCATAATAAACGTGCTCCACAATTTCTTCCATACGCGCCTGGATCACAAAAGCAAGGTTTTTTACCGAGATCTCTTTGGGTTCGCGACCACGCAGACCCGGAACACAAACAATCTCATTTTCCTTATTTTCATCAGCCAAAGCCGATCCGAAACGCACTTTTAATTGCTCAGCTATGTTACGCATTACCGAACAACCCTCACGGATATCTTCGGTTACGCTATTACCTCCAAACGGTATAACCGCAGTATGGCGTATAATCCCCTCATGGAAAATTGCCACATCCGTTGTGCCACCGCCAATATCAACCAGTACCACACCTGCCTCTTTTTCCTCATCGCTCAATACAGATTCAGAAGAAGCTAAAGGCTCTAAAGTCAGTTCTTCGCTTTGAAGGCCTGCTTTGTTTACACATTTCACTATGTTTTTTATGGCAGTAACCTGGCCCGAAATAATATGGAAGTTAGCCTCAAGCCGTACCCCTGCCATCCCTATCGGGTCTTTTATCCCCGGCTCATTATCTACCGTAAATTCCTGCGGTAAAACATGAATGATCTCCTCGCCCGGAGGCATTACCAGGTTATACATATCCTCAACCAGCTTATCAATATCCTTACGGGATATCTCTGATTGCAGATCGCGACGGGTAATTAATCCGCGGTGTTGTAAGCTTTTTATATGCTGCCCCGCAATACCCACGTTCACTACTTTTATCTCCACGTTCGATTGCGTGCCTGCAACGTCAACTGCCTGGCTTATGCCTTGTACCGTTTTATCGATATTTGAAACCATGCCGCGGGTTACACCGGCCGATTCGGCTTTGCCAATGCCCAATACTTCTATTTTGCCGTTTTTGCTCCTGCGTCCAACAATGGCACATATTTTAGTTGTGCCAATGTCCAATCCCACTACTATTGGTGAGCTTTTTTCCTGGGTTGAAGTTTTGTCCATATTAATTCCTATTTAGAGATGTGTCCTTAATCGCTTTCGTTGTATCATTAACTGCCAATTTTGCCTTTAATGAATCTTTCTTTATATTCTCGTTCTTAACACCAACCACCTGGTTGGCATATTTTACATTAATTATTTTATAAGCATCCCAGCCTACTAACGGCAAGGCCTTTTTGTAAAAGACAAGCAGGTTATGAAACTTACTGTCCAATGAATCTGCATGGCCAAGCAGGATGCGGTTATTGCCTACCCGTGGTATTAATTCAATTTCATGATCTTTATTTACATAGATCTGTGCTATTTGCGCGTCCCATAACGAATCTTTCCTTATGTAATCAGCAGTCTTAAAAAGTTCTGCTGCTGTTACCGTATGTAAAGTATCAACCCTGTTAGCAAAAAGCTCGTCGATATATCCGTTAGCTACCAATACCCTTGCGGTAAAATTTGCAGATAAGGGGATCTTTAACCCATGCTGATCTACATAAAAATCCTGGTCAAAACGGTTCATCACCCTTAAAATTGGTTGCCGCTGGCTTATCTCAACATTTATAATCCCATCCATATCGGCGTATACCTTTGCAAACTCTATAAACGGATTATCCTTTAACTTTTTCTCGAGTGCATTTATATTAATGCTTTCCATCCTGCGACCAATCAACGCCTTGCTGTTTACCTGTAAAATATGGTCGACCTCTTGCCTGTCGATAAAATACTGGTTACCCGGGATATAAATTTTAACGTCCTTGCACAGCACTTCGCTTTTCTTGCTTTCAATAAAACTCATCAATACAACCAAGCCGCCAAAGCATATAATCCATGCAAGGCTTATCAGCAAAGGCTTCCAGAATCGTTTTTTAAACATCTTGTAAGGCTTGTTTTAATGGTTGAACCAAAGTATCTATATCACCCGCGCCCACCGTTAACAGCAGCTCGGGCTTTTCTTCTTTTATAACTTTTACAACATCCTGTTTACTGATGCGGCGTTTGTTCCATATCTTCATCCGCTCCAATATCATGTCCGATGTTACGCCCTCTATCGGCAACTCGCGCGCCGGATAGATATCCAATATGATCAGTTCATCCGAAAGGTCCAATGCTTCAGCAAAGCCATCCACAAAGTCCCGTGTACGGGTATATAAATGCGGTTGAAAAATAGTTGTCAGCTTTTTACCCGGGTATAGTTTTTTAACCGACCTGATACAAGCTTTTAGTTCTTCAGGATGGTGCGCATAATCATCAATATAAACCTGGTGATCGTTTTTAATGATATATTCAAATCTGCGTTTAACTCCTTTAAACGAACCCAAGGCACTTTTTATAGCGTCCGGCGAAACTTCAAGTATCAGGCTTGCTTCAATAGCTGCAACTGCATTCTCAATATTATGCATTCCAGCAATACCCATTCTTATATTAGTGATCGTGGTGTTGCTATTTTTAAAATCGAAATAGAAATCGCCGTTTTCAATTTTGATGTTCGATGCTGTAGCATCGGCTTTATCCTCAACTGCGTAAGTAAATCCAGTATCCAAAGGCAATCCTTTTTTATGGATCAACGTCCCCCCCGGTTTTATCTGTGACGCAAACAATTTGAACGATTCCGTTAAATGTGCATGATCGCCATAAATATCCAGGTGGTCGGC
This sequence comes from Bacteroidota bacterium, assembly GCA_013286325.1. GTDB lineage: Bacteria > Bacteroidota > Bacteroidia > Sphingobacteriales > Sphingobacteriaceae > Mucilaginibacter. Next base: position 19,602 of record JABDFZ010000001.1, read on the forward strand.
ATCCATTGAAGTAATGATAGCCACATCAGGGTGTAGGGTCAGGAACGAGCGGTCATACTCATCGGCTTCAACAACCACAATATTGTTTTTGCCATACAGCACATTACTATGATAATTTGTTGAAAGCCCCCCAAGGAAAGCTGAGCAATCTTTACCCGAATCTTTAAGGATATGAGCCACCATTGTTGAGGTAGTGGTTTTACCATGCGTACCTGCAATAGCTACTGTAAACATCCCTTTACTGATGATGCCTAAAACCTGCGAACGCTTAAACAATTCGAAACCATTTTCCCTGAAGAAATTAAGGATATGAGAATCTTTAGGGATTGCAGGCGTATAAATAATAAGCGTACCCTCATCAGGTGTTTGAAAGCTTAGCGGGATATATTCTGAATGATCATCAAAAACTACCTGGATACCTTCATTGTGAAGATCGTTAGTCAGATCGGTTGAAGTTTTATCATAACCGCAAACAACACAGCCCAGGTGATGAAAATACCGTGCCAGTCCGCTCATGCCGATACCACCGATCCCCACCAAATAAACCCGTTTTATGTTGCTTAATTTCATTTTTTATTTTATTTTCTGTGATTCCACCGATTGTTTGATGATTTCACTGATTTCCTTCTACTGCTAACTACCCTTCTTACTATGAACTATGAACTACTTAATCATTTTGAATACTTCTTTTGCAATAACCTCATCGGCTTCGGGCATAGCCATTTTGCCAATATTATCGCTCAGTTTTCTTTGTAAATCTTTATCATTTAAAAGCTCCAGCGCTTTGTCTACTAACTTTGTTTCAGCGTCCCTGTCGGCAACAAAAATTGCTGCATTTTCCTGCACCAGCGCCAGGGCATTTTTAGTTTGATGATCTTCGGCCACGTTTGGCGAAGGCACCAGGATAACCGGTTTTTTAATTACACACAACTCGGCAATAGTCCCAGCGCCAGCTCTCGAGATAATCACATCTGCCGCTGCATACGCTAAATCCATCCGGTTTAAAAACTCCACTATCTTTATATTTGGATGATACTCTTCACCCAGTTTTTCAATAATTCCTTTAAAGTAAAATTTGCCAGTTTGCCATATTACCTGAACATCGGCAGCTATCAATTCATCAAGCCCGGCTTGTATGCTATTATTTAATGTACGGGCACCAAGGCTCCCGCCTATTACCAGTATTGTTTTTTTAAATGCAGATAGGTTATAAAGCTCCAGCGCCTGCATTTGCTTTCCGGCAACATTAACCGAATCTTTACGAATAGGATTACCTGTTTTTATAATACGCTCGAACGGAAAAAACTTCTCCATGCCATCAAATGCCACGCAGATTTTTTTAGCTTTTTTACCCAGCCATTTATTAGTGATGCCTGCATAAGAGTTTTGCTCCTGTATTAAATAAGGAACATTCTTTAACGATGCGGCATACAATAAAGGCCCCGAAGCATAACCACCAACGCCTACAGCTGCATCCGGCTTAAAATCTTTTATAATTGCAATTGCCTTTCTTACACTCAACATCAATTTTACCGGGAACATTACATTTTTCAGGATGGATTTCCGCTGGATCCCCTGTATCTCCAAACCAATTATTTTATAACCGGCAGCCGGAACTTTTTCCATTTCCATACGGCCTGAAGCTCCCACAAATAGTATCTCAGTAGCAGGATCAAGTTTTTTCAAAGCATTGGCAATAGCAATTGCAGGGAAGATATGTCCTCCTGTACCGCCACCGCTAATTATGATTCTCTTTGATTTCACTGATTACTATTTTATGATTTCACCGATCGTTTCTTTTCACTAATATTTTCCTTGCTACAGCACTTACGCCACCGCAACATCTTCCCTAATCTCTCCTACTATAACTTTTTTAGGTTCGTCAATATCCCTGCTTACCGATAATATAATTCCAAATGCTATACTCGTAAATAATATAGATGTACCACCCATGCTTACAAATGGCAATGGGATCCCTGTTACGGGACCAAGCCCTACTGCAACAGCCATATTGGCAAAGGCCTGTATCGTCAGGCTAAAGCTAAGGCCAGCGGCAAGCAACGTTCCAAATGCTTTTGGCGCTTTGGTTGCAATTTTTATACACCTGAAAAGCAGGAATAAGTAAATACCTATCAAAAAAATACCACCAACAAGGCCGTATTCTTCAACTATAATGGCATAAATTTCATCGGAGTATGCTTCCGGCAAGCTGTTTATCTCATCGCTGTTGCCAACGCCTTTACCAAATATGCCACCTGTTGCAATGGCTATTTTTGCGTGATTAGCCTGCTGCGCCTTATCCGGATTTGCATTTTCCGGGTGCATAAACGTATTGATACGTGTCATGTACATATGCCGGCGTGGCCCCAAAAACAAAATACCAGATAGCACAATTGCGCCCCCCATACATACCACAGCAATTTGCTTAACACTAATACGCCCCATGATCAGCAACAAAATACTTACTCCAAAAAGCATTAATGCAGTAGAAAGGTTAGCCCATGCAATCAATGCAAACACCAGGCACACCGCCCCCATAATTGGGACGAAAGATTGTTTTACATCCTTAATATTTTCCTGCTTTATCGATAGCGTACGAGCCAGGTAGGTGATAAGTGCAAGTTTAGCCAAATCGGATGTCTGAAAGCTTAAACCAGTACCCGGAATTGCTATCCACCTGCTGGCCTCATTTACATGGTGCCCAAAAACCAGTGTATATAATAATAGCGGTATGGTTACAATCATCAACAATTTTGAGATACCACGGTAATAGCGATAATCAATTTTATGCGATAGATACATCAGGATAATACCGCCTACTATCATGGCCAGGTGTTTTATCAATATAGATTCGGCACCTACCCCTCTTTTATAAGCAAGCGACCCAATGGCGCTGTAAACAGCCAGTAATGAAATAACCGATAGCAATATGACAATCAGCCATATCCAACGGTCTCCTTTTGTGTTACTGAGTAGTTTATACATATTATTTTTTGATTTCACTGATTTTTCGACCATGGTCCATGGACTATAGACCATGGACTTTTTTATAACTCCCTAACCGCCTGTTTAAATTGCCTGCCCCTGTCTTCATAATTTTTAAACAGATCAAAGCTTGCACATGCCGGTGATAATAATACTGTATCGCCTTTTGATGCCAGATGATAGGATACCTGTGCGGCTTCCTGTGCCGAATAAGTATTCACTATCAGCTCCACCACATCTTCAAAAGCATCGTGTATGCGTTTATTATCCTTGCCCAAACAAACTATTGCTTTTACTTTTTGTCGCACCAGCTCCTTTAGCATGCTGTAGTCGTTCCCTTTATCAACCCCGCCCAATATTAATATTACATCGCTGGTCATGCTTTCAAGGGCATACCATGTAGAGTTAACATTAGTAGCTTTTGAGTCGTTGACGAAGCTGATACCGGATATTACGGCAACCGACTCCAGCCTGTGCTCAATGCTTTTAAAACTCCCCATGCTCTCCCTTATTAAAGGGTTCCGTAATTCAAGCACCTTAGCCACAATGCCCGAAGCCATTGAGTTATAAATGTTGTGCTTACCCTGAAGGGCCAATTCTGTTATCGACATTTGAAAATGTTGTTGATGGGTGTTAATGACAATATTGTCTTTTTCGAGATATGCTCCCGGTTCAATCTTTTTTTCTATTGAGAAGGGTAATTGCTGTGCAGCAAAGCTCCGCCCCTCCATTCCTTTTACTGTTTCAGGATCATCGGCACAGTAAATGAAATAATCATTTTCCGTTTGATTTTGGGTGATGCGAAATTTTGATGCTACATAATTTTCAAACTTATAATCATACCGGTCTAAATGATCGGGGGTTATATTTAATAGCACTGCTATGTCAGTTTTAAAGCTGAACATATCATCCAGCATAAAGCTGCTCAGCTCAAGCACATATATGTCAAACTTTTCAGTCGCTACCTGGTAAGCAAAGCTTTTGCCTATATTTCCTGCCAGGCCAACATTTAAGCCTGCGTTTTTCAGGATATGATAGGTTAAACTGGTTGTAGTAGTTTTACCATTCGACCCGGTGATGCCCACTATTTTAGCATCAGTATACCTGCCTGCAAATTCTATCTCCGATATAACAGGGATATTCTTTTCCTTTATTTTTTTGATGATCGGCGCCTTATCCGGAATACCCGGGCTTTTGATCACCTCAACTGCCTTTAATATATCTTCTTCGCTATGCTGATTTTCTTCAAATCTGATATTCCAATCCTGCAGCTCTTGTTTATAGTTGTCAGCAATTGCCCCAAAATCCGAAACAAAAACATCATAACCCTGCTGCTGCGCAAGGTATGCCGCTCCCACCCCGCTTTCGCCGGCGCCAAGAATTGCTATGAGTTTTTTTGATTCCATTAATCTTTTTGTCCATGGACCATGGTCAATAGTCCATGGTTTTTTTACTTTCTTATTAGTTTATCTCTGATCTCCAACCTCTAATCATTATCGGAGCTTCAGTGTTATTATCGTCACAATTGCCAGCAGGATACCTATGATCCAAAACCGGGTTACGATCTTAGCTTCATGAAATCCCTTTTTTTGATAGTGGTGATGCAATGGCGACATTAAAAACACTCTTCGCCCTTCACCAAATTTTATCCGTGTATATTTAAACCAGGACACCTGGATAATCACCGACAGGTTCTCTATCACAAATACACCACACAGTAATGGCACCAATAGTTCCTTACGGATCATGATAGCAAAAACCGCTATGATACCGCCAATTGCCAAACTGCCCGTATCGCCCATAAACACCTGTGCCGGATATGAATTATACCATAGGAAACCCACGCAAGCCCCAACAAAAGCACCAGCAAAAATTACCAGCTCGCCCGAATTTGGGATATACATTATATTAAGATAGTCGGCAATAACCGTGTTACCTGATACATAAGCCAGAATAGCCAGTGTAATGCCAATAATTGCTGAAGTTCCCGTCGCCAGCCCATCTATGCCGTCTGTAATATTAGCTCCGTTTGATATGAACGTAATAATTATGATGACAGAGAACATGAATACCAGCAAAGAGTAATGATCAGAATCTGCCCCGATAAACTTTAATACCTTTCCATAATCAAACTCATTGTTCTTATAAAATGGCATTGTTGTTTTTGTCGACCTAATATCCTGCGTATAAACCGGGGTATTGCCACGCATATGGAAATCAACTGGTGCATCGTATTTTACAGGCAATTTTACTTCCTGACGAATAACAATATCAGGATTCGAATACATGGTAAAACCTATGAATAGCGCCAAACCTACCTGGCCTATTATCTTAAATTTTCCGGCTAATCCTTCCTTGTTCTTTTTAAATACTTTAATATAATCATCAAGGAAACCTATTGCACCCAGCCAAATGGTGGTTACCAGCATCATGATAATATAGATATTACCAAGTTTGGCAAATAACAGAGTCGGGATCAGGATACCTAAAATGATTATGATACCACCCATTGTAGGCGTTCCTGCTTTTTGCATCTGGCCTTCCAAACCTAAATTCCTAACTGTTTCTCCTACCTGTTTAAATCTCAAATAGTCAATTAACCTGCGCCCAAATACTGTGGTTACTATCAATGAAGTAATTACAGCCATTGCCATGCGGAACGTGATGTATTGAAACACCCCCGAACCGGGAATTGCGTAATTTTTACTGAGCCAGGTAAATAAGTAGTAAAGCATTATTTTATTTGGATTTCACTGATTTTATAATTGATTTCACCGATTTATTTTTGTCCATGGACCATGGTCCATGGACTTTATCTTTTAATTTAAGTCTTTAAAAATTGTACTAAGCTCTTCCATATCGTCAAAGTGATTCTTCACTCCGTGTATCTCCTGGTACTTCTCATGACCCTTGCCGGCCACAACAACTATATCACCTGGTTTTGCCAGCATGCAGGCAGTTTTTATAGCTTCCCTCCTGTCTACAATACTTAGCGTATATCTTTTAAAGGCCGGATCTACGCCCTCCTCCATATCTTTAATGATCTGAGCAGGATCTTCCGAGCGGGGATTATCTGATGTTAATATTACCCTGTCGCTCCATTCGCATGCGGCTTTAGCCATAATTGGGCGCTTGGTTTTATCTCTATCACCACCGCAGCCAATGACCGTAATAACCTTTTCATTATTCTTACGGATATCATGAACGGTACTTAATATATTCTGAATAGCATCCGGCGAATGGGCATAATCGACAATCCCAATAACCTTATTTGGCGCTACTATATAATCAAAGCGACCACGGGCTCCCGTTAGTTTACTTAAGCTGGTTAATATTTTAGTTTTATCCTGCTCCAGCAACATAGCAGCAGCATACACCGCCAATAAATTGTAAGCGTTAAACGTGCCCACCATTTTAAACCAAACCTCTTCGCTGTCAATCTGCAAAAGCAAGCCTTCAAATTGGTTTTCCAATATGCGGGCTTTATAATCGGCCATACTCTTTAGACCATAAGTTTTTTTATGGGCTTTTGTATTTTGCAGCATTACATTGCCATTCTTATCATCAAGATTGGTCAATGCAAAAGCGTTAGCTGGTAAGCCATCAAAAAATGCTTTTTTAGCTTTAAGGTATTTCTCAAATGTTTTATGATAATCTAAATGATCATGCGTCAGGTTTGAGAATATTGCCCCTGTAAATTTTAACGCCCCGATACGATGCTGTGCAATGGCATGCGAGCTCACCTCCATAAAACAGTAATCACAGCCTTGCTCAACCATTTCGTTCAGCAGTTTGTTTAGCTCGACAGGATCGGGGGTAGTATGCGTAGCCTGAATAACCTCGCCATTTACCTGGTTCTCAACGGTTGAGAGCAAACCACATTTATAACCCAGATCGCGAAATAATTTATAAAGCAATGTGGCTATGGTAGTTTTACCGTTGGTGCCGGTTACCCCAACCAGTTTTAATTTGGATGACGGATTGCCATAAAAATTAGCCGCTACTATACCTAATGCAATTGCCGAATCTGCCACCATTAAAAAGTCGACCTCCCCGGTTACGCGTGAAGGCAACTCCTCGCAAATAACAGCAACAGCGCCGTCGGCAATAGCCTGCAAAATGTAATCGTGCCCGTCAACCAGCGTACCCTTAACAGCCACAAACATGCAGCCTGGCACAACCTTTCTCGAATCAAAAACTACAGCGGTAATTTCTATATCAGCACTGCCCTGTAGTTCAGTGAATGCAAGCCCTTCTATTATGTCGCTCAAATACATCATTGCAATTCAATTATAATTTTTGATCCTTTTGGAATTATGCTTCCTGCAGTTACCGATTGATTAGCTACCATCCCGCTTCCGCGTGCTACAACTTTATACCCGGCATTCCCTAATACATATAAAGCATCGCTTAAACCCATTCCTTTTACCTGTGGCACTACACCACTTTTGTAACTAACGTCCTCAAAAGCGATACCGTTGCTGGTGTCAACTCCGTTACTGGCAGCGTTATTAGCTGCATACAGCGGCTTAACTCCCAGTTTGGTATACACTTGTTTTAATGCCTTTACATTTCCCCTTTTTATCTGCGGCAAATTTGTGTTGCCTACATAGTGCATAGGTGTAGCCTGGTTCATACCCATATCGCTCGCATAAACCCGGTCGGCAATTTTTTTAAACACAGGCCCTGCAACTTTCGCAGCCAGGTACGATCCTTTTGTGGGATGATTAATAACCACAATCATGGAATATTTTGGGTTTTTAGCCGGAAAATACCCGGCGAACGATGTTTGATAAGTTTTTTTATCGCCACCATACCCTTTTGAGCCATTTGCAATTTGTGCTGTACCTGTTTTGCCTGCTGCAGTATACAAGGCATTTTTGAAAAGGCTTTTAGCATTTCCTTCTTTAATCACACCTTCAAGCAGGCTTCTCATTTTTCCAAGTGTAGCATCCGAGCATACCTTTTCGTTTATCACCCTTGCCTGGAACTGCTCAACAGTATTACCAAGCCTGCGGATCTCCTTTACAAATATTGGGGCTATCATTTTTCCATTATTTGCAACCGCATTATAAAGCGTGAGCATCTGTAAAGGGGTTATCTTCATTTCATAACCATACGCCATTTCTGGCAGTGTATAGTTTATATTCCAGGTGCGGCTTTTCGGATTTTTAACCACAGGGGTTCCTTCTCCGGATATCTGCAAGCCAAGTCTTTCGTTTAAATGATAGCTGTATAATTTATCAGTAAACTCCTGAGGGTTATTGTAATAGTTATTATAAACAAACTTGGCTGCTGCCACATTCGACGATTCTTCAAACGCCTTTTTTGCAGTCATTAAAAAATTATAATCCTCCACGTCGCTGATCATAGGCCCTTTGGGGATCTTGTATTTACCACCATCGCCATTTATCATTGTATTGGTATCAATTTTATGCTGATCGAACAACGTCATATAAGTAGCCAGCTTAAATGTAGAGCCCGGATCTGCCGCATCGCTTATGGCATAGTTCAGCTTTTCTTCGTATTGGCCTTGTTTATTCTTTGTAAAGTTTGCAATAGCTCTTATTTCACCTGTGGCAACTTCCATCAATACCACGCAACCATGATCGGCGCCTGTACTATCCAGTTGCGCTTTTAGTACGTCCTCGGCAACATCCTGGAAATTAACATCAATAGTCGAAATAATATCCGCCCCATCTTTAGGTTCTATCTCATCATCGCCATTATTAACCGGCATCCACGTTCCGCCTGCCATTCGCTGCATTAGTCGTTTTCCACTTTCACCATTAATATAGCTTGCATAAGCGCCTTCAAGCCCCACCGCATTTTTTACGTTATCGTTTTTATAACCAATAGTACGGGAAGCCAGTGTGCGGAACGGCAGAACGCGGCGATTCTGCTCCACAACTATCAACCCGCCTTTATATTTACCCATGCTGAAGATGGGGAACTTGCGGATCTGCAATAGTTCCTTGTGGGTTACTTTGCGTCTTATCAATTCGTAACGCTCGCCATCCTTACGGGCATCGCGCAGCATTCTTGAATATTCCCTTTCCGATTTATCGCCATACAATTGCGCGAGTTTCATGGCCAATGAATCAACCTTTTCATTAAAAACATCGTCGTCAGAGATACCAGGTGCAAGCATATCCATATGCAACTCATACTCGGGTACTGATGTTGCCAGTAGACTCATATCAACCGCAAAAATATTACCACGGGCGGCTTCAACAGTTTGGTAACGCGTTGAAAGCGTGGTAGCCATAGCTTTCCATTTTTTGCCTTGCACAAATTGCACACGGCACAATTGAATAACTACTGCTGCAGCAAAAAGAAGGATCAACCCGAATGCCAGGTAAACCCTCATGAGTATATTGGTTCTAATGCTCATCTTTCACCTCCCCGTCTGCTATTTTTTGTGGTGGCTGCATTGACTCTTTAATGTCAAGCGTATCTTCCTTTGCGCGTTTTGCAACTTCGGTAAGGGTGCTTTTAAAGGCAAGCTCGGCTTTAGTGGTTTTGTAGTCCCAACTAAGCTCTTTTACTTCCTTACTTATTTTATTAATGTCGCGTATATTCCTTTCGGCAAGGTGCATGTTGGCAATATAGATCATCCCCAGCAGCGCAATAAACAGCATAAATGGCAGCGCTTTTGTTGCCGACTCTGCATTTAATATACCTTTGGTAAAAAGCTGCGTTAAAAAGTTATCGGGAAATTCTGAATCACGTTTTTCCTCAACAATAAGCTTTTGCTGTTCAGCCTCTTCTTCCTCTATTTGCGAACGTAGCCTGTTTGTCATTTCTTTACAGCTATCCTTAATTTAGCGCTCCGTGCCCTGTTGTTATTCTTTATCTCTTCTTCCGATGCTGTAATTGACCCACGGCTTACCGCATCAAAAGGTTTGTTATCATTTCCATATAGGTCTTTCTCTACCTCGCCACTAAATTTCCCTTTTGCGATGAAGTTTTTTACCAGCCTGTCTTCCAATGAATGGTACGACATTACCACCAGCCTTCCACCTGAAACCAATACAGATGCCGTTTGGATCAGAAAATCTTTTAATGCTTCCAGTTCCTGATTTACCTCAATACGCAATGCCTGGAAAACCTGCGCCAGGTATTTATTTTCTTTTCCTTTTGGGATACGGTTCGAGATCGCATTTTTCAGATCGGCAACCGTTACAATGGGCGCATTTAAACGGGCGGTTACTATGGTATTAGCCAATGATTTTGCATTCTGGATCTCGCCATAAATGCCGAAAATCCGGTGCAATTCGGCCTCGGTATAGTTATTTATTACCTCTTTTGCACTTAGAGTAGATTGCTGATTCATTCTCATATCCAGCTCAGCATCGAAACGGATTGAAAATCCGCGTTCAGCCTGATCAAACTGGTAGGACGAGACGCCCAGATCAGCTAATATGCCATCGACCGGAAGGGCTTCATGCAAGCGGCAAAAGTTTTTGAGGTAACGGAAATTTTGATCTATAAAAACAAAACGGTCATCGTTAATTAAATTCTGTTTAGCATCTGCATCCTGATCAAATGCCAGCAGCTTTCCGTCCTTATTTAAATGCTTTAATATTTCGCGTGAGTGCCCACCGCCACCAAAGGTGACATCAACATACGTACCGCCTGGTTTTATAGCCAGCCCTTCAATACACTCATTCAGCATTACGGGAGTATGGTATGTGCTCATACGCTACCCTCCTTTCTTTTATCACCCATCACCTCTTCGGCCAGCGCAGCAAAATTATCTGGTTCATTTTCAATCAATGCATCGTACGCTGCCTTATCCCACATTTCAATTTTACTTATCTGGCAGGTTAAAACCACATCGCTTTTAATACCTGCATAATCCAATAAGCTTTGCGGTAAATTCACCCTGCCGGCAGCGTCAACGGCTAATTCTGTGGCGCCGCGGGTAAAATATCTTATAAAATCTATGTTTTTGCTTTCGTATTGATTAAGTTTGCTTAGTTCGTCGAGTTTTTTGTCCCATTCTTGTTTGGTGTAGATCACAAGATATTTTTTAAAGCCGCGATTGATCACAAGACCCTCTTTCTCAGCTTCTGGAAGCTTTTTCTTGAGGCCCGCAGGGATCATCATTCGCCCTTTATTATCTAATTTACACTCAAACTCGCCTGTTAAATGGGACATATTGAAACTTTGGCACTAATTGTAATGTAAAAATAGATTTCTTTTACCACTTTCTACCACAAACTCCCACTAAAGTTATTAACACTTGTGTAATAACCATGTGGATTATTTTTTATAACGAATTTTCTTTTCCATACTCTTAAAAAATTTATGTACGCAATGCCTTTCCGCTTATATTTGAGCGAGTTATGTAAATATTATGAACATTTTAAAACTTAGTAGTGAGCTGTCGTTTGCCATAGAACCCCTTGAGAAACGGGTACGTTTAGTGGTTTATAACAATGGCGTGGAAAATGTTTGCCGCATGGAAAGCATTAAAAACCTCGAAAATTTTATCCAGTCTGGTGATAGTCATTTATTTAAAGGGAGATTGCAATTGTATAAAAATGCTGCCAATATTGTTGTTGAAGTAAAGGGTGAAATTGCAGGAGTTATCAGGTCAACTGAATTTATAAAGCTTTTGGAAATTGCTAAAGGGAAAGAAATAAAAACGCTTTAATTGAAAACATCAGCTTTTGTTTTTTGCACGCTATTGATAAGCGGTATAACAACCTTGAATCAAAGTAACAAGGCCATACAATTCGATCTCAGCAAAATTTTAAATGCCCGTCCTGTAACCGTATTAGCTAATAACAGATTGATAACCTGGACAAAAGGTATAGACGGAAATGGACTGGGCGATGGTTACTTAACACAATCGGCAGCATTATTTAACGGCGATAAAGCCCCACATGCATTGCCCGATAATCCCTTAATTGCTGCAAATGCCTCCCACCCTGAAATTAAATTACATTACTCAAATAACGACAGCCTGTATAACCAAACGTGTAATATCAGTGGTGAAGGGGATGTTGAATTTACCGTTCCAAAATTAAAATATAACGCAGTGTACCTGGCTTTAACAAGCTCAGAAGGTCCCTCTAATTTAAAGGTACGTTTCGGTTATAATGATGATAGCTTTACGTCAGAAGATTTAGTATTGCCTGATTATTATAATGACATTCCCAATATTCCTAATCAATATTACCTGGTGCATGATTTATCTAAATGGGGGAATAAAAACAATATGACCGAAAAGGATCATCATAATATCGACCTTGTAAAAATCCATCCCGATCCCGATAAAACGCTTAAAAGCATCAAAATTCAGAAAGATAAACCTGGATACCTGGTGATATGGGCAGCAGCAGGGCAAAAAGCTAACTGATTATTGACTGGCTGCGTATACCCTTTAATTCAAAATTTTGTATATTTAGGGGTCAATACATCTATAAAAATTTAATTTATGAAAACATTAAAAACACTTTGCTTACTGATGCTGATCAGTGCCGCAAGCTTTGCTCAAACCGCATTGCCGCCATCAGAGACTGTGCTAAAAGATGCCTATGCACAAGCTGCTAAAGAGAACAAGAAAGTTATACTTATTTTTCACGCATCGTGGTGCGGATGGTGTAAAAAGATGGATGCTTCTTTAAACGATCCCATTTGCAAAAAAATGTTTGATGATAATTATGTTATTGCCCACCTGGATGTAATGGAACAACCTGCAAAAGCAAACCTCGAGAATCCGGGCAGCCTGGCGGTAATGACAAAATTTGGCGGTGAAAAATCGGGGTTACCTTTCTGGCTGGTGCTTGATGCCAAAGGAAATGTGCTTGCCAACTCCTTAATGCCAAAAAATGCTACAACGCCTGCTACTCCGAGTGATAATGTTGGCTGCCCTGCAAGTGAACAGGAGGTTAGCTTTTTTGAAAGCATTTTGAAAAAGACCTCGAATTTAAAACAGGAAGATTTGGGGGTTATTCACAAACGCTTTTTGTTAAATCAACCACCGCCACAGCCGGTAAAAAGCACAAGCTCCAGTTCTAAGTAAAAATATGCTACTAAACTTACGAAGTTTTAAAAACTTCGTAAGTTTAGTAGCAAGGTTTCTCAATAATCCCCAAAAGCTCATGATTGTATCAATTACAGATATAAGCGATATTGAAGAGCTGACCAATGTAGAAATTGAAAGCAAGAAGTTGTCAATTCCTCAAATTGTTGAAGATTTTGAATTAGACTACTCAGCCCGGCTTTTTCGCTGGCAAACTTATTTCGCCGGAAAATCACCACAAACCTCAAAACCAGAAAGAGTTGTTTTAAAGGTAATAATTGATGATAAAATTGCAGGGTATATCGCGGGGCACCTCACAACCCGTTATGAAATCGACGCTGAGATCCAAAGCTTTTATATATTAAAAGAACACCAAAGAAAGGGAATTGGAAAACTGCTGCTTACCGAATTGGTAAACTGGCTGCTTGCCATAAATGCCCATAGTTTATGTGTTGGCATAGCACCGGGCAACCCATACAAAGCTTTTTATTTAAAATACGGCGGGCAATACCTAAATGAACATTGGATTTGGTGGGATGATATAAATGAATTGGCTGACAAGCTTACAACGCCTTAAAGCTTTATAAATCCTTCGCTTTAGATGCTAATCCCCTGTCATCAATTTATATTCCTATTCATAATTTTCTTTCATTATTTGTATGTTTGAGAAAACCAATATATCCTGTTATGCAATCACCAAAACTTAATTATTGCCTTAAATTCTCCATTGTATATTTCTGTCTGATTTCAATCGGCGCTAAAACCTATGCACAGGTAATTACCACCGACTCGGTAGATCGCTTAGTTGAACGAACATTAAAAACTTTTGATGTACCGGGTATTGCAATAGCAATTGTTAAAGACGACAAAATAGTTTATGAAAAAGGCTATGGCGTAGCATCGCTTAAAACTAATAAAAAGGTAGATGAGAATACATTATTTGGAATTGCCTCTAACAGCAAGGCTTTCACCGCTGCCGCAATTGGCATTTTATGCGATGAAGGCAAAATAAGGTTGGACGATAAGGTAACTGATTATATTCCTGAATTTAAAATGTACGATCCGTATGTAACTGCTGAATTTACTATAAGGGATCTGCTTACCCATCGCAGTGGTTTAGGTTTAGGGGCAGGTGATTTGATGGATTTTCCGGACTCAACGGATTTTAGCATGAAAGATGTGATCCATAACCTGCGTTATTTTAAACCTGTTTCGAGCTTCAGAAGCAAGTTTGATTATGATAATCAATTATATAAAGTTGCGGGTGAGGTTATAGCACGTGTATCAGGAATGAGCTGGGAAGATTTTATTGAAACTCGCATTATGAAACCGCTGCAAATGGATCACAGTTCGGCATCATACCAACGGTTAAAAGACCGTTCAAATGTTATTGATGCGCATTCTCCGGTGGATGGAACGGTAGTGGTTATACCAAGATATTTAACAATAACAGGCAATGCAGCAGGCGGCATTTATTCAAGCGTGGCTGATTTAAGTAAGTGGGCAATTATGCAAATGAATAACGGCAAATATGGAGACGGCAAACAATTATTCAGCGAAGGGATTCATTGGCAAATGTGGTCGCCGCAAACTATTTTACAACAGGGACCGAGATCATACTATAATACCCATTTCGCTGCTTATGGTTTAGGCTGGTTTTTAAATGACGCCAAGGGGTACAAACAGGTAAGCCATACCGGAGGGATAGATGGCATGGTGACCGAAATAACACTGTTGCCCGAACTAAAACTTGGTATAATTGTACTAACCAACCAAATGGCAGGAGCAGCATTTACTGCTGTTACTAACCAGATAAAAGACAGCTACCTGGGCATAAAACCAGGTCAGGATTGGATAAAAATATTGTCAGACCAGGTAAAAGCCAACGAAGCAGGGGCCGACAAGGTAACCGCTGATGTTTGGAAACAGGTTGAGGCTAAAAAGCATGATGGTTCAAAAACAGATATTACGCCATTTGCAGGCACTTATCATGATAACTGGCTTGGCGATGTGGTGATCAGCGAAAAAGGCGGACAGCTATGGTTTGCCGCCAAACGGTCGCCAAAGTTAACCGGGCAATTGCTTGCTTATAAGGGAAATACATTTGTTGTAAAATGGATTTACCGCAGCATGGAAGCTGATGCCTTCGCGATGTTCTCAGTTGATGAAAATGGAAAGCCATCTGGTTTAAAAATGAAACCGGTATCACCCGCAACAGATTTCAGCTTCGATTTTCAGGACCTGGATTTTACTAAAGTAAAATGAGGTTAGGGTATAAAGATTAGTTTTTAATCCACTACTGGTACTATGTCAACCAAAAATTGACGTATAGTCTTGGATTGAGATTGACTCAAATAACAAAAAGTGGGTTTACGTTGGGTTTACACTTTTCAATGTTAACCCATGTATAAACATCTGTTAATCAACAACTTGAATTGATTTTTGAAAAAAAAAATGGTTTACACTTTTCGTATAAATACTACTGGCTAAACGTCAATTCATAAGTGACACGAGTCTCCAATCTCCTCCCTCCAAAGAATAAAAGCCTATCAGATGACAGACAGGCTTTTAATTCCCTCCCTGGGGAGGGGTGCGGTTGACTGTGAAGTGGCAGGGAGGGGTTTATGCGCTATTATTATATTCCCCACCCTAAGGGTAATAGCTATTAATAACTACCTGCCACTATTGGCTTTTCATGCTGAAGATTTTTCAACCTTTGGCTCCATTTTTCTAATTCGCCATTTAACTCCTGATTGGATAATTTTTCCGTTCCGTAAATTATCTGGGGGCGTAATACTGAAAATCCGGTAAATTCCAAAACACCCCTATGCAATGGGTGTAATATTACGGCAAGCTCGCCATATCGCTCTTTGATATAGTTTTTTTCAGGCCCACCTGCAGTGATCGAGAGCAATGCCTTTTTACCACGAAACATACCATTTTCATAAATAACGCCATTGTTATAGAAACG
The DNA here is from genome assembly GCA_013286325.1 of Bacteroidota bacterium. Classification (GTDB taxonomy): domain Bacteria; phylum Bacteroidota; class Bacteroidia; order Sphingobacteriales; family Sphingobacteriaceae; genus Mucilaginibacter. The sequence goes on from JABDFZ010000001.1 coordinate 35,594, forward strand.
CCCCATGGCAAACACGCGGTCTATCCACCCTTTTATAATAGCAGGCACACTGAACCACCATAGCGGAAACTGCCAGATCATCACGTCACACCACTCTATCTTTTGTTGCTCTTCTTCAATAAAGGCTGCAAACCCATTCGCCCCGGTTGCATAAACCTCCTCTTGTTGCTGTTTAAAGTAATCAGGGTCTTTAATGGTGGTAAAATTTGAACGGTCCGAAACCGGGTTAAATTGCATTTTATACAGATCTGATTGCCGAACGTTATGGCCTTCTTTAGTGAGTGTTGCTATGGCTTGCTCAAACATTGCCCCGTTAAAACTCTTCGGTTCGGGATGGGCATATACGATAAGAATATTCATTTGAATTAATTTTTTAATGTTTATTGAGCGGTAAAATTAAATTTAGTATCCTTAAATTTGAGTTTGGCAGCCCAATGTAGGCTACGAACAAAAATGTAAGCATGTCAAAAAGAAAAGAGAGTTCTACCAATAATTTAAACCGTAAAATGCTTAGTGATTGTTGCGGTATTGTGTATGCCATGGACATTATAAGCGGCAGGTGGAAAATGCTGATACTTTATAATCTTGAAGAAAAAAAGCTCAGGTTCAGTGAAATAAAAAAACTAATTCCAAATATCACGGAGCGTATGCTTACGCTTCAACTGAAAGAATTGGAAAGAGATAATCTAATTAAACGCAGCATTTATGTTGAAGTGCCTGTACGCGTGGAATATGAATTAACATCCGAAGCGCTTAAACTAAGCCCGATATGGCACGCGCTTGAAATTTGGGGCGATGAACACCGGGAATTAAACTGGCAAGCTGATGAAGAAAAGGTTATGGCTTAAGTTTGTGTTTCACCTTTATCCTTGCGCTCGTCTGTGACGAGTGCTTAATATGGTTCAGCGTCTGTGATGCCCATACGATGCAATCGTTAAATCAAATCTATCACTCGTCACAGACGAGCGCAAGATTGTTAAGTTATATACCACACGGCCAATCACTAATCTCCTATCCCAAACCTCTTCAAATAGATTTTATTTATCAGCTCGCCATAGGGAATGTTGGCTGGCTTATCTAAACTAAACCATGGCGATCCATATTGCAAAACCTGTATGTTTTGTGCTGGCATAAAGCTTTGGGCCAATAAAAATTGCTTTTGATGTTTACTATTCTCTACCACATCCATCACAATAAAACAATGGCCAGGCGAACCGCCATGTATAAATATATCCCCTGTTTTTAATTCGTCGGGATTGGCCACTTTATGTAACTCTTTATCTAATGAAAGTGTTCCCGCATAGGCAAATACCAGGTTCATATAGCGCATAAAAGCCGGGTAGCTATAATCCTTTTTCGCCTTTAATACCCATTTATCATTTTGATACCTATACCCATCAGCATAATGCAGGTAATCGCACTTAAAGCCGCTTACAAAATTGAAACTGATGGCCTTATAGTTTTTTTGGTGATAAAGATATTCCCCTCGCAGGCGCATCACTGCATCTGCGCATTGTTGCAGATCCTGGTTACCTACACTTATATCGACCACAGCAGCTGTGTAATAGTCAGTTCGTGCAACGTCTCCTTTATAAGTTTTGGTTTGAGTGCCAGCAGGCTTCAGCGGTAAATTCTGAAGCCATTCAGCAAAACTGCCAGGCTTTACGCTGCTTTGATGATAACCATCAGGAGCTTTGAAACGGGTTACAACATTATCAGATGAGGTAAAGCTAATGAATAGCAATATAAGTATTAAACTGATCTTCATTTTCAATTTATTAGTTCAGGTCTGTATTCAAAATGCATGGTATCAAAATGATACCACTTGCCTCCCCAGATAAATCCATGTTTTTCAAATATATCAACTATAGTTTGGGGTATCTTGTTTTTGTATTTAACCACCGCGTCTTCTCTGGTGCATTTACATACCCACTGCCAGTAATCGGAATAAGTTGTATTTATGTCAATCGTCATCCCAAAGCTGTGCATGCTATGTCTGTTGGTGCCATTAATGTTGCGCCAGGCAAATGTTCCGCCTATGTTAGTGATGTATTTTTTAAATTCAGGATGGTCATCAAGTTCGTCTGATATTTGTTTAAGCTTTTTATCGATACCATTAACCTTGGTAACGGTAATCTTTTGGTTTACTAACTTAGGGCACCAGGTTATCTCTGTAAGGTTCTTTCTCACTTCTTTTGCTGACGATCCATACATTTTTAAAAAGAAAGCCTCATTCCTGATCCTTCCCGGGTCATAATTAATTGCAGGTGGAGATTTTAATGCACCTGTAGCATATTTCTGGTTAAACATATCTTTTAAATCAGGCTTCTCCAGCAACAGTTTTGGGGATTTGTTTTTTATACCATCATCCCAAAGCAGCTTGCTGCCATCCTTTAAAATGATGTGATTATTTGAGTAACCTCTGATAAAACCTGGATAACTATTTATAAGTTTTTGAGCTGATTGAGGGATCGTATCAATCGGCTTTATAGGTAGCATTTTTTTAAAACTATAATCAGGACCGAGAATTGTAAAACTTAACAAGGCAATTAGCGTAATTCTCATCCTGGCTCTATTAGGTTATTTACTGAAGGATAAATTTATAGATTATTATTGCAAGCACAATAAGTACGTCTTTTATGAATGTATATTGTTTGCGCAACATTTTCTGGCCATGATCGGTGTTGTTCAGCATTGATGGCGAACTGTATGTTTTTTGTAATTTAATTGAAGAATCCGTCTGTTTGGTTGAAATTTTTCGCTTAATGGTAATGTTAATTATATTTTTATAATTCTATAAATCCTATATAAATGACCACTATAAAAAACAAAACCTTATACACTTTAGTTATAAGTGCCTTTGCTTTACAACCAATTATGGTTAAGGCGCAAACCGATAGTAAGGCCTGGGTAGCAAAATCAAATAGCTACACCAAAATTTTGATCGACCTTGACGAAAAATACTCACCAGAGTTCGGTTCATCTCAGGGATTGGCTTATTACGACACTTTGATCGGGGTTCCTACCCTTGCCAATGAGCGGGCACAGCGTAAGGAACGGGAAGATGCCGTAGCGCAATTTAAGGCTGCCAAACAAAGAGAAACTGATATAAAAATAAAACAGGATCTGGATATCTTGATCAACCAGACGGAATTGGGTTTCCGGAACCAGGATTTTAACAACAACAAAGAAGTTTCATTTTTAAATGCAACTGCCAGTGTTTTTGGTGGAATACAAACCCTGCTTGATGACCAAACCCCTGCCGAACGCCGGCCAGCTGCCGTTATCCGTTTAAGTAAGTATGCCGGATTGCAAAAGGGATATGCATCGCTTACTGCCATTTATAAAGAACGTACTGAGCAACAATTGAAAAAAACCGGGATGATCTTCCCGTCAAAACAGGCAATGGAGGTTGATCTTTCCCGTAATGCCAGTATGGTCAGCGGTATTGAGGAGTTATTTAAAAAATATAATATAAGCGGGTGGGAAAAAACTTATGCAGCCATTAAAAAACAATTGGAAGATTATGATGCATGGGTTAAAGCTACTGTTTTGCCGAAAGCGCGTACAGATTTCCGCCTGCCTGCCGAAGAATATAAGCTGGCTTTAGAGGGTTATGGTATAGACATCCCTCCTGCTGACCTGGCTAAGATAGCACATGCCGCGTTTACCGATATCCAAAATCAGATGAAGCCTTTGGCTGAGGAGATTGCCAAAAAGAATAACCTGCCATCGAGCGATTATCGTGAAGTAATTAAGCTCCTGAAGAAAAAACAGGTTATAGGCGATTCTATTATGCCGCTTTATAAAGGGCATTTGGCCGATATTGAAGACATCATCAGGAAACAGCATTTGGTAACCTTGCCAAACCGCCCGGCAATTATCAGGCTGGCAAGTGAAGCCGAAACCGTGCAGGTGCCTGCCCCACACATGGTACCGCCTCCATTTTTAAATAATACCGGTGAGCGCGGTGTTTTTGTATTACCATTGAATATGCCAACTGCTCCTGGCGAAAAAGTTGACAAATACGACGATTTTACTTACGATGCTGCGTCATGGACAATCATAGCTCACGAAGCACGCCCTGGTCACGAGCTACAGTTTGACAAAATGGTTGAAGAAGGTGTTTCCCAGGCACGCGCACTTTATGCTTTTAATTCAACTAATGTAGAAGGCTGGGGATTATATTCTGAATATATATCGCTTCCGTATTTTCCGGTTGAAGGCAAGTTGGTTTCATTAGATTATCGTTTATTGCGTGCTGCCCGGGCATTTTTAGACCCTGAATTACAAGCAGGAAAAGTAACCCAGGAGCAAGTGCTAAACCTGCTGATGACGGATGTTGTACTATCGCATGCTATGGCAAAACAAGAAGTAGAGCGTTACAGCCTAAATTCTCCCGGTCAGGCAAACAGCTATTTTTATGGATTTACAAAAATGATAGCCTTGCGTAAAGATACTGAGAAAGCATTAGGCGATAAATTTAACCAACAGGCCTTTCATGATTTTATACTGTCGCAGGGAATATTACCACCGGCATTGATAAGAGAAGCGGTTATGACTAATTTTGTAGGAGGCGCAAAATAAGTCGCCCCGTTTTATGTAAGAATGAAAATTGAACACTATTCTCCATCTGGCAGTTTAAAACCATACATCAAAACTTTCATGATAATTGAAAGCGAACACGGTGTGGAGAACCGGCTCTTGCCAGATACTTCGGTTGCCCTGGCTTTCCGACTTAGTGGAGATATGACATATACAGCAGAGGGTAATACCTATAATTTACCCTCTGCTGTAATTACCGGGCTCCGGAAATCACCCCGTATGGTGCGTTATTCTGCCCAAACATCAAACCTAATCGTTCTATTTAAGGAGGGTGGCGCTGCTGCATTTTTCAAAGAACCTATTCATGAGTTGTTTGGTAAAAGTATTAGTCTTGATGAACTTATTCCCCGTAACAAGCTCAATCAAATTGAAGAGCAGCTAAACGAAGCAAACAATAATTATAAAAGGATACAAAAAGCAGAAGACTTCTTTCTTTCACTTCTGCGGAATCAAAAGGAAGACAAGTTGGTTGATCACGCCATCCAAAAAATAAATATGGCTAATGGCAATATCAGCATTAAAAACCTGGCAAATATTTTGTCGTTAAGCCAGGATCCCTTTGAGAAAAGATTCAGGCGCATGGTTGGAATTTCACCAAAGAAATTTTCGTCTATTGTGAGGCTAAAAAATCTGATCAAAAACTATTCGCCAACAGAAAACCTCACCAGCATTGCCCATACTGCCGGCTATTTCGATCAGGCTCATTTTATTAAAGATTTTGAATCCTTCACAGGTCAGCCGCCATTGCAATTTTTCAAAACCTCCTCCTGGTGGTAAATCAGTGATTTTTTACAATTAATGCCCTTGTCTTGCGGGTAATTTTGTTTTCATCAAAAAAATAGAGATGAAAATAATTAACCAAACAAGTATGCTGTTCCTGTTTTTTATAATTAGCTGCACAGCAGCTTTTGCCCAAAATCCAGACAAGCAGACCGGAATTAAATTATCAAACAAAAAATCAACCATGGAAGTAGTATTTATCGACAGATTTGTTGTATCTGACGCCGCAAAGCCCGAATTTTTAGAAAGATTAGCCATCAACCGCAATTTCATCAAACACATACCCGGCTTTGTTGAGGACAATTGCTACGAAGAAATAGGTACGGCTGGCGAACGCCGTTACGTTACTGTAGCTGTTTGGAAAGATGAAGAAGCCTTTAAAAATGCGAGAGAAGCTGTGATTGAAGAGTATAAGCGCCAGGGTTTTGATCCCGCAGCATTCTTTAAAAAATTAAATCTTAACCCCGACCGCGGTATGTATAAAGTATTTCAGGAGTAATATTAAGCTGAAGGATCAAGAGTCAAAATTTCCCCCGGCTCTTGATTCTTTTTTCCTTAGGTCTTTTCACCTAATCTCTAACCCCCAGCCCCTAATCACTAAAACCTACATATTCCTTCTGTACTGACCACCTACTTCGTACAAAGCATGCGAGATCTGCCCCAACGAACAATACTTACAGGCTTCCATCAGGCTTTCAAAAATATTTTCGCCAGCTATGGCTTTATGTTGCAGATCTTTTAACAGTTTGGGAATGATAGCTTCATTCCGGTGCTGAAACTCGTGCAACGCTTTTATCTGGTATTGTTTCTCTTCTTCTGTTGCACGGATAACCTCAGATGGCACAATAGTGGGTGAACCCTTTTTATTAAGGAATGTATTTACACCAATGATAGGATATTCGCCGGTGTGCTTAAGAGTTTCATAGTAAAGTGATTCTTCCTGAATCTTGCTGCGCTGATACATCGTTTCCATTGCTCCCAATACCCCACCACGATCATTTATGGCTTTAAATTCAGCTAATACAGCTTCTTCAACAAGGTCAGTCAGTTCTTCAATAATAAACGCGCCTTGTATAGGGTTTTCATTTTTTGCCAGGCCAAGCTCGCGGTTAATAATGAGCTGTATAGCCATTGCTCTGCGTACAGATTCCTCCGTCGGGGTGGTTATGGCCTCATCATAAGCGTTGGTATGCAGTGAATTACAATTATCGTAAATAGCATATAAAGCCTGTAAGGTAGTGCGGATATCGTTAAAATCAATTTCCTGTGCGTGAAGGGAACGACCACTTGTTTGGATATGATATTTCAGCTTTTGCGAACGGTCGTTACCCTTATATTTATTTTTAATGGCTTTTGCCCAAATGCGCCTTGCAACGCGGCCAATCACCGAATATTCCGGATCGATGCCGTTGCTGAAAAAGAACGACAGGTTTGGCGCAAAATCATCAATATGCATGCCCCTGCTCAGGTAATACTCTACATAAGTAAAACCATTTGATAAGGTAAATGCCAACTGTGTAACAGGGTTAGCACCTGCTTCTGCAATGTGATACCCGGAGATAGAAACCGAATAAAAGTTCCTTACTTTTTCGTTAATAAAGTACTGCTGGATATCGCCCATCATCCGCAGGGCAAACTCAGTTGAAAAGATACAGGTATTTTGCGCCTGGTCTTCTTTTAATATATCCGCCTGTACCGTACCACGCACTGTGGCGATAGCATAGGCCTTTATTTTTGCATAGACATCAGCAGGAAGGATTTGATCGCCTGTAAGACCGAGAATAGATAATCCTAATCCGTCATTTCCTTTAGGTAGTCCTCCTGCGTATTCCGGTCTTTTTAAATTTTTGTCATCATAAAGCTCTTTGAACTTTGCTTCAACCAGCTGTTCCAGTTTATGCTCTTTAATATACTTTTCGCACTGCTGATCAATGGCCGCATTCATAAAAAAGCCAAGCAACATGGGTGCAGGGCCATTAATGGTCATGGATACAGATGTCGACGGGCTACACAAATCGAACCCTGAGTATAGCTTTTTAGCATCATCCAGGGTGGCAATGCTCACACCGGAGTTGCCTATCTTGCCGTAAATATCTGGCCTAACATGCGGATCCTCTCCATAAAGCGTAACTGAATCAAATGCAGTGGATAAGCGATGAGCAGGTTGGCCAAGCGATACATAATGGAACCGCTTGTTAGTCCTTTCGGGGCCACCTTCACCGGCAAACATCCTCGTTGGGTCTTCACCATCCCGTTTTAGCGGGAATACACCTGCAGCATACGGAAACTCACCCGGCAGGTTTTCGGTAAGTAACCAGCGTAAAATATCGCCCCAGGCCTCATACTTAGGCAGGGAAATTTTAGGAATTTGTAATTGGGATAATGAAGTATAATAAAGCGGTTGTTTGATCTCTTTATCTCTTACCTTATAAATAAAGTTTTCGGCTTTATATTTTGCAACCGTTTCCGGCCATTCCCTTAACAGACGTTTGCAGTCGCCATGCAATTGCTCTTCAAGATGGGTTTTTATATCCCGTAGAGACGCAATACTTTGCGTCTCTAATTGGCTAGCTTGTCCTTGGGGAGGTGTAATACTTTGCGTCTCTATGTATAATTTCATTACACCATCTAACTGAAACAACTGTTGCGCAATTTTACACTGTTCATTCACCCATTCTTTATAAGCGTGGCTGCTTTCAGCAATTTCGGCAAGGTAACGGTTCCTGTCTGGCGGTATAATATAGATCTTTTCCGATTCACCTTCATGTTCAACAACTGCATGTGTACCTATCAGGTCGACGCCTGTTTTGGTCTTAATGGCTTTCATCAATGCAGTGAACAGGGTGTTCATTCCCGGATCATTAAACTGCGAAGCCATAGTGCCATAAACCGGGATCTCACTATCCTTGGCGTTAAACAGCATGTGGTTGCGTTTGTATTGCTTGCGCACATCGCGGATGGCATCCAACGCTCCGCGTTTATCGAATTTATTTAGAGCTACAAGATCGGCAAAATCGAGCATGTCAATTTTTTCAAGCTGGGTAGCTGCGCCGAACTCTGGTGTCATCACATAAAGCGACAGATCGCAATAGTCGGTTATCATTGTGTCCGACTGACCGATACCCGATGTTTCAACTATGATCAGATCATATCCAGCAGCTTTGCAAATGTCAATTGATTCCTGTACATGTTTGGACAATGCCAGGTTTGCTTGTCTTGTAGCCAGTGAACGCATATAAACCCGCGGGCTATTAATGGCATTCATCCTAATCCTGTCGCCAAGCAGCGCGCCGCCGGTTTTCCGTTTGGATGGATCGACTGAAATAATGGCCATGGTTTTATCAGTCTCCATTAAAAACCGGCGTACTATCTCATCAACTAATGATGATTTACCCGAACCACCCGTACCCGTGATACCCAAAACAGGTGTAGTGCCGGTATTGATAATTTTATGCACCTCGCTTAAAAAAGCGTCGGCCTCTTTTGGATAATTCTCAACAATGCTTATTGCGGTAGCAATTGATTTTATATCTTTCTCGGGCAGGTGTTTAAGTTCCCCGTTAAGTTTTATTTTGTTCTGAAAATCGCACTTTATCAGCATGTCATTAATCATGCCTTGCAGGCCCATTGTACGGCCATCATCAGGAGAGTAGATCTTTGTGATGCCATAAGCCTGCAACTCTGCAATCTCATCAGGCAAAAACACACCACCGCCGCCGCCGAATATTTTAATGTGCCCTGCCCCGCGCTCCTTTAACAGATCGTACATGTATTTAAAATACTCTACGTGGCCGCCCTGGTAGCTGGTTAAGGCAATGCCTTGTACATCTTCCTGTATGGCACAATTTACCACCTCATCAACCGAGCGGTTATGACCCAAATGAATTACTTCCGCACCCGATGATTGCAGGATACGGCGCATAATATTAATGGTGGCATCATGCCCGTCGAATAACGAGGCAGCAGTTACAAAACGGATCTTGTACCTGGATTTGTAGGGAGCAATGCTTTCCATGCAGGCTATAATTAGTAAAATGCAAAATTAACATAAATAAAGCATCAAAAAACTATGCGTGCATAATAAATTAAAGAAATCGCCACATATAATCTTTGTTCATAGTCGATGCTTCATAGTTCATAGCCGCTGCAATTGCTACTATTTACTATAAGCTTCTTCTAACCTATGAACCATCAACTATGATCTATTAACCATGAACTTCATTATAGGCCTTCTCCAAATCAGCAATAATCATCTTGCTCATTTTCATCATAGCGCTCATCACCCGTTTAGATTTTTCCGGATCAGAATCATACATTAAGCGCTCAATTGCATTAGGCACAATCTGCCACGATACGCCAAATTTATCTTTAAGCCAGCCGCATTGGCTTTTTTGGCCACCTTTTGAAAGTTCTTCCCAATAGTAGTCAACCTCGTCCTGTGTTTCGCATTTTACATAAAATGAAATAGACTCATTAAAAGTGAATGCAGGGCCGCCGTCAAGTATCATAAATTCAACGCCGTTAAGGAGAAAATTGGCAACCGTAATCTTGCTGTTGCCTCCAGCGTCAAGGCGCCTTACATTGCTGATCTTGCTATCTTTAAAAACCGAGGTGTAAAAGTTTACCCCTTCTTCAACATTACCATTGAACCATAAAAATGGGGTAATGCGCTGTGCGGATGTTTCCATAGTAGTTGCCATAGCTTTATTTATTGGGTTAACCAAAGGTAGCCGGTAAAATCACCCTTAACAATGGGATATAGAGCCAATTAAAGGTGGGTTTAATGACAACAAAATTCATCCTTGCAAAGTTTTTGAAACTTCACAAGGACTAATGCGCAATTATTGTTTATCGTCAACGGGCATGGCATTCAGCAAAATATACTCCCTTTCTTTTCCATCAAATTTTAAGCCCTCGGCAGTTAATGTTATCGGGCGGGTAACTAAAAGTTCATCGCTAATCACTATTCCGTTTTTAAAAATTGTATAACCTATCCAGTGTGATGTACCAGGGGCCATGTCCATTTTTACACTCTTTCCGTCTTTTGTAGTTATAGATATTTGCTTGGCATCATAATCATAATAGCCTTCGCTGCTGCCTTCGCGTTTCAGCATAATGGTATGGTGGGCAGCATCTACCTGCATCACGGTTACTGTTTGTTCACCCGGACCGCCTAACTCCCATGGTTGCCCTATATTTATTTTCCAGCTGTCGCCTTCGTGTATTTTTGCGGGCAGCTTACCCCAAACCAGTTCGCTGTACATAAGGCCACTTGCGCTGCTGTTCATCATAGTTTGGTTATTGAAACTCACTTTTCCACTGGGCTCAACTGTAATGGTTGTATTTGTGGCAGGCCGGCCATCGTATACGTCCGTTTCGTTAAAAACAGGTTTTAAATAATCATCATCAAGAACCTTATAGGTGCTCGATCCGCTTACCCGTTGTACAAGGTCTTTAAAGTCATCGCCACTATAGGCAATAGCCCTCGAATAAATATTACCCAGCATTTCGCCCTTCTTGAAAACAGGTTTAATGAACCAATCGCTGCTGTTTTTATCGGCAGTTTGTTTTGATGAACTTTTTTGGGCGATAGCCGAATAAGTGCAAATTGATATTAATAAGGCAGGCAAATAAAAATGTTTGATACGCATAGTTTTGATATTAAATAATACCAAACTTGCCGTTTTTAATGCCGCTCAAAAATAAAAATCAATTATTGGGGCGATATACTTAATTGTTGGGGTTGTTTTTTTAATATTATTATTGGGGAAATACTTACTTTTTCCAAACCACCCAGTTAGTTGCGGGTGGGGTATGTTTTGCAGATGATGCCTTCAGAAAAAAACCAGCTTCCCTGTCGCCAAGGGCTACAGCCCTGCTCCAATCCGCTTTGGCAGCTGCTTTATTATTTAATAAAGAGTATACCCTCCCTCTTATAAAATAAGCACGGGCATTCGATTGATTTAATTCAATAGCTTTAGTCAGGTCGGCAAGTGCAGCAGTGTTATTCTTAACACCAGCATAAGCACAACCCCGCATGTAATAGGCAAAAGGAAGATTAATATTAGCCACAATTGCTTTATTAAGATCGGCTATTGCTGCATCGCAATTGTTCATTTCCATGTATATGGCCGCACGGTAATAACTGGCGTTACTGTTTTCTGGATTTATTGCAATCACTTTGTTGAGGTCGCTTAAAGCTTCTTTATTTTGTCGCAATGCCAGCTTTGCCGCTGCCCTATTTAGATAAGCTAATTCAAATGTGGGCGCTAATAAAATTGCATGGTTTAAATCATCAATAGCTCCGGTAAAGTTATTCATAGACGATTTTAAATAACCCCTGTCATTATAAGCTTCGGCGTAATTAGGGTCAATACTAATAGCTTTTGTATAATCGGCCAGGGCACCATCATTATCAACAAGCTTTAACTTCACTCCTCCTCTGTAATAATAGGCTTCAGCATCATTCGGGTCTAACGCTATCGCCTTCGAGAAATCATTACCCGCATCGCCATAATTCCCCATTTTAGCAATTAATTGAGCCCTTTGCAAATAGGCCCGGGCTGAACCCTTGTTAATTGTTATGGCCTGGTTGTAATCGGCTAAAGCGTTACTATAATCATTAATCTCTCTTCTCTGCTCCCCTCTGTAAAGGTAAGCAGCATCAAATGCAGGGTTTATAGCTATCGCCTTTCCAAAATCATCTATGGCTCCATAAGGATCTTTAAGACCAACTTTGGAGATGCCCCTGTCGAAATAGGCTTCCGGCAATTTAGCATCAAGTTCAATTGCTTTATTCAAATCTTCAAGGCCTCCTTTAAAATCTGCCAGGCCATTCTTCGAATTACCCCTGTTCGTATAGGCGCTTGCATCATTAGGGCTTAATTCCAATATCTTGTTAAAGTCTGCAATTGCATCATTAAAACTGCCAAGCCGGTTTTTTGCATTTCCCCTGTTGGTATAAGCGAGGTTATTTTTAGGGTTAAGGGCAATTGCACGGTCACAATCCTCAATAGCACCTTTAAAATCGTTCTTATTAAGCTTTGCATAAGCCCTGTTCGAGTACGCAAGATCAACGTTGGGGTTAATACTGATTTCTTTCGTAAATACTTCAATTGCAGCCTGGTAATCACCCTGCTGTGCCTTTATAATACCTTTGTAGTTATAAGCCTCTAAATTATTAGGATTTAGCTCTATTTCCTTGGTAAAATAGTCCATTGCGCCATTGAAATCCCTATTGCCATATAGTTCAACACCCTTGTCAAAATATGGGTCGTGCTGCTGTCCAATCGAAAAAAGAGGTAAAAAGAGCGCGAAGTAAAAAAAAGTTTTTTTCATGAAAAAACCACTCTGTGGTTAGTAAAAATTGTTCCCAAATATAAAATTATTTCACCTGCTATTTTCAGATTATGTTTTATATTTAGTGCTTAAATATATGAAGACCTTTCCCTTTAATCAATTTAAAACAGCGCTGTTTTGCGGGCTGCTTTTAATTATTCAATCGTGTAAACCAGTTGTTCCTGGTTCCTGGAAAAACGAGAATATCAGCTCAGGCAAACGCAGCGATTTTCACCAGCTAAATGCTCAGGCATTACAGTATTTAAAAGCCAATAATCCTAAAAGGTTAAGAGCGCTTTTATCCAAAGAACTGCTCGTTGATAATAATGAAAGGCAGGTTGAGCTAATCAGCAACCGGCTGAACGACAATGCTTATGACTTGTTAGACGAATATTATGTTGTGCATAAATACAAGGATACAGATACTATACATTCTGTAGGTGGGAGTATAAACCGTTATGATGTACTGTACCCCTATATTGCAAAAGAGATGTATTTTGCTTTTTTCGCGCCTAAAAAGTCCAACAACAAATATATGCTGAGCCTTATTTACAGCAAGTTTGATTACGGCTGGAAAATTACCAAACTGGATCTTGAGCCTTATACAATTAATGGAAAAACAGCTCCGCAGTTATTTGCCTTAGCTAAAGAGCAATATGCGAAACAGCAGGTGCAAGCTGCACAAAACAATGTATCTCTGGCAGTTACCTGTTTTAAACCTTGTGTGTATTGGCAATATCCTGACGAAGTTGACGCCGGTAAGTTTTATACCAGGGTGCATGCAGAAGTTAATCAAACCTACAGATATCCATTGGTATTAAAACAGATAGCTACCGGGCCGATGATATTGCGTGTTTACAATAAAAACCAGGATGACGGAACTTATCCTATGGTTTATTATATGACCCATTTTGAACTTAAAGACACAACCGATATAAAAAAGGAAAATGCGCAGATAAGAAATGTTGTCAGCAAAATAATGCCTGGCCTGGGTGAGAACAACAAATACATTCTATATTCTGCATTTAATAAACAGCCAAACGGTTATGAAGCTGTCGACCACTTTGATATGACGGAGGAAGTCAATACTGCACAAAAACAGCAATAAAGAATCAAAGGATTCACGAGCCTGAAATTGGACATCTGGATTCCAACCTCAAATTCCGTATCTTTGCGGCAAATGCAGGAATCAGCAACGGCAGTTTGGGAAAAAGGGTATAACAATTACGGCCCCTGGCTTAAGGAGAAGTACAAGGGTCACCGGGTGTTTAAGGTGATTGTTGATGGCGGCTTCACATGCCCAAACCGCGATGGCTCCAAAGGCTATGGCGGCTGCACTTATTGCAATGTAGATTCGTTTACTCCATCGGTAAGCCGCAATGCCCCTACTGTTCGTGAACAAGTGATACAAGGCATGGAACGCGCCCGCACAGGCAACAAGGCCGATAAATTTATCATTTACTTTCAACCCAATACCAATACTTATGCTCCGGCACATTATTTAAAAATGATGTACGACGAGGCGTTGAGTTATGGCACTGAAGATATTGTAGGCCTTTCTATCGGCACCCGCCCCGATTGCATAGATGCTGAAAAAATAGCCTTATTGGAAAGCTATACCGACAGGTTTGACGTGGATTTAGAAATGGGTATGGAATCCATTTATAATGATACCCTGGCGCAAATAAACCGGGGTTGCAACCACGAGGAACTGGTAAAGGCTCTTAAGCTGGTTGAAAACAGCAAGCTGGATATTTGTGTGCATACCATTTTTGGCTTCCCATGGGAAACGCACGAAATGATGCTGCGTTATGCTGATGAAATTAACCGTTTTCCGCAGATTAAATTTGTAAAATTCCATCACCTGCATATTGTGGAAGGTTCTGTAATGGGTGTAAAATATAAGCGCGAACCATTCAAAGTTTTCAGCATTGATGAATATGCTGACTTCTTATGCGAACTGCTGCCACTCGTTCGTCCTGACATAGTTATCCAGCGTCTTTTCGGTCTTAGCGACCGCGAATTACTGATAGCCCCTAACTGGGGATTGAAAAAATCGGAGATTCAATATTATATTGATCAAAGAATTTTATCAAAAGGCGTAATACAGGGATCTGCATACCGGCATTAAGGGATTTGTCGCGATTGTCAATATATGACAGCGTCAGGCATTTGAGACAGGATCAGAAAAATCCCTTAATCCGCTTAATCCCGGTCAAACCCCGCAATAAATCCCCTAATCCGCTTAATCCCGGTCAAACCTCGCAAGTACCTTTCTTCCCAAATCAAATGTTACCCTGAAAGCTTCCTGGTTACTGGTAAAGCCAGGCGTGCGATGGATACTGAAAATGAACTGACCTTTGATATTCTTAAACAGGAAAGGTGTAAAAATCAGATCGAGGCGGTTATAAAATTTCTTTTCATAAAAAGCATCACCATATTCTGTAGTTGATCCTTGTCCATCGTAAAACTCATCGTAAGCAGCAAACCGGTGATAGCTGGCATAAGCACTGGCAATAAATCCTTTCGGAGTTTTAAAGCCATCCACTCCCCGCTCCCGTTGAAAAGTCATCATGGCCCCTGCTTCGAAAGATAAAGAGTCAAAAGTAGTTTGCTTGTGGCTAAAATCAAGTCCGAGCCTAACCTGTGCACCGCCATTATCGCCAATATGGTCATTGGGCAACAACACTTCGGCCCCTGCATCGTGCATCATCAGCACATAATGCGAAATATAGAACGGTTCAAACGATGATGGCCTCCATTTACCTTCAAAACCAAACAAGAACTGCTCGCGTGCAGTAACTGTTTGTCTGCTTACCCAATCAATCCAGCCTGTCTCTGTAAAGTTTGCGGTGTGATATCGCGCCAGCAAACCTTCAACATTTGGGCGGTAATAGCGTAAAGTATCATTTAATAACGCACGGGGGTAATTATCAATTAAACCCTCACGCGGAAACTCGCCTGCATTAAACAGCCATTTTGAGCTTTCATATTTATAATATGCAACCGGGTTCACCTTTAAAAAATATGGTTGTGCACCAAACTCGTGGATGCCGTTAACCCCAACAATAAAATGGTTCAGGCTGTCAACGTTAAGTCCAAGATCGAGGGCCAGACGTGTACCCGAGTAAGTGCGCGAGCGGGCTACAAAGTCCTTATATTCCCGGTTATCGAGAAAGCCCATGCCATTAAAGTGTATATCCAGGTTTTGCGCCAGTGCGGCAGTGCTTGTAATTATCGAAATGAAGATGATGAGGTAGAGTTTTTTTATCATACAGTATAAGGGGTATTATTTAACAGTTAATTTAATGATCCTGCTGTTTTTACTTCCCCAAAACGGGTCGGTGCGAAGAGAAAAGATCAGGTTAAAATCACCTTTCTCCAACGGCGAATTTACGCTAAAAGTATAATGAGTTCTCTCACCCGGCTGTAAACTTATATTTTTAAAATCACCTCCGGCTTCCTGTGCATTAATGATGGAATCCCGCTTAAATAAACAAGCTTCAAAAAACACCGGGTGCTGATAGCCCTTATCAGCAAAGCTGATGGGGAACGGATATGGATTTTTTACGGTAAGGTCAAAAACCTTTTTTTGCCCTGGTGATGCAGTTACTTTAATGGAATCGGTATCGAATATTACCTTTTGATAGGTACGCACATCATTAACCCAGCCACCATACCATTTACCCGCCTCAATATTTATGGTATCGGTGCTTAGCCCTTTTACGGGGTAATAAGTTAAATAATACACTTTTTTATGCTGAATACTATCCCCCATCGGCCAGATATCGAACTGGGTAAGGCGGTAATAACGGTTATCATAAGCAAAGCATTTAAGGCTGTTGGTATAATAATTATATTTTGAAGGGTTCTGGAAGCCCTCGCTCATTACAACATAATTGTTGCCTGCTTTTTGCTTCACAATATGCGTCCACTCTTTAAAACCATAATAGCTTTTTAAGTGCCCGTAAGTTTTGGCAAAACCGAAGCCACCAATAATAATAACACGAACAATTATAATGATGCTTACATTAACTACAGCCAAAGGCAATAACCATTTTGGCCAGCCACCCTGTTGTTTAAAGTGTATAACCGCCAGCATAACCAGCGGAGCAAACAGGATGAACGTCCATTGGGGCTGTACTTCGCCTTTAGCGCTGCTGATAAAAAAGAAAAGCAATGTTCCAAGGCAATTTACCATGAGGCAGCGGATAAAGGTATCCTTTATGCTGATGGTGTATGCTTTATAAAATAAAAACCAGCCAATAAGCGGCCCTGCCATCAGCAGTTGCCCGGGCAGGTAGGAGAACGTATTCGAAAAGCTATAAGTATCAGACGAACGTTCAAACAAATGGTAATTTATAGACGGATAGCCATGATTGACCTGCCATATAATATGCGGTACGTACAACACTACTGCCAGCACAACGATACCCCAAAACGATCCGCGTTTTAACAATTTCAGGTTGGCAATCAGTGTAAAGCCAATTATTAATATGCTGTTGTATTTGCTGTAGAGCAGGCAGGCAACGGTAATGCCAAGTAAAACGGTCAGCGTCCATGTATCCCATTTCAGGTATTGTTTATACAGATAATAGAATAACACCGTAAAAAAGAAAAGCGGGGCGTCAGGTGTAGTTGTAAAACCATAAATATGAAAGATAAACACACCTGAGATAACCAATACAAATGCTAAAGCATCAGCCGCGTATTCTTTTAATATCAACCACATTAAATAGATGGATGCCGAACTGGTTAATACGGTGATGAGGCGTAAACCAAGTTCGTTATGCATAATGCTGTCGCCAATCCGGATGAACAAGGCAACCATTGGCGGATGATCGAAGTACCCCCAATCCAAATAGCGCGAATACATCCAGTAGTAAGCCTCATCGCCCTGCAGCTCTAATGTAGAGGCTTGTATAATGTTCAACACCGTCCAGCATAGCAGGAAATACCAGATAATTTTGTTGGACTGAATAGACTTGTTTAAAGTGTTAACAGGCATTATATGCTACGAAGGATTGATGCCGCAAAGGTAGGATAAAACAGTTTAAGACAAAAAAGAGTGTTGCCTGCCCGAATTAAAATTATTTCCTCAAATTAGCCCGACATTAAACAGATCATGATAAAAGCAATACAAACTTTAAAGACACTCAGGGCAAGCACTCTTAAATTAGTTGAGGGGCTTACCATTGAACAGTTAAATAAGATACCTAACGGATTTACCAATAACATTATGTGGAATTTAGGGCACTTAATAGCTGCACAACAAGGTGTGTGTTATACCCGTGCAGGCCTTGCAACGCCGGTTGATCAAAATTTGATAGGACCATACAAACCAGGGACAAAGCCTGAAAGCATAGTTAGTGAAAATGAGGTTGAAGAAATAAAGGCGCTTTTAGTTGCAACTATAGACCAGTTGGAAGCAGACTACAATAAAGGTATTTTTAAAGAATATCCTGCATTTACTACCCGGTACGGTGTTGAGTTAGCCAGTATAGAAGATGCTATTGACTTTTTGCCTTTTCATGATGGATTGCACATGGGGTATATAATGGCGCTGAAGCGGGCTATATAATTAAGTAAATTATATAGATAAAATTACTGCCTGGAGATCGCTTATCTTTTTGAATCCTTTGTCCATGGTAAACAAGGGAAGATCAAAATAAATTGCAGTTGCTGCGATGACTGCGTCTGGCAGTTTTGTTTTATATTTTGATCTTAAATTTATTGTTATATCCTTAATAGCGGGTTCGATATCAACAATATAACACTCGGATAAAAAGTTTTTTAGTAAGGCGAAATCTTTTGGGGTTATATTGGGGAAACTTAAAACTTCTATTTCAGAAATTATTGATACAAATAAATTACGACCTGTAATTAATTCCTGTACTTCACTAACTCCGTTAAATAGGTTGATAATTAATGATGTATCAATAACAATTCTATCTCCACTCATCCCTCGTTTTTAATTGATAGGTCAAACCGTCAACACCGAAGTCTATTTTACCAAAATATTTACTTAAGTCAATGGGTGCTTTTTTCTTGGGAAGCTTAGTTAGCTCCTCATCAAGTTTGTTCCGGCTCGTTAATTTATTAACCTCAATTATTTTTGCCATATACAAATATACTATTTTATCAAAACATAAAACCCGGCTTAAACCGGGTTTTATGTTTTGATATAGGGATGTTTATACTCCTAATAATAACCTTGATGGGTCTTCCAATAACTGTTTTACCCTTACCAGGAAGCTGACCGATTCGCGGCCATCAATAATACGGTGATCGTACGATAGTGCTAAATACATCATCGGGCGAATAACCACTTGTCCGTTTACTGCAACAGGGCGCTCAATAATATTGTGCATCCCTAATATAGCAGATTGAGGAGAATTTAAGATAGGTGTCGACATCATAGACCCAAATACACCGCCATTGGTAATAGTAAATGTACCACCGCTCATTTCCTCTAATGTAAGTTTACCATCGCGTGCTTTAACAGCAAGGGCGGCAACTGCTTTTTCAATTTCGGCAAGGCTCATGCTCTCTGCATTACGAATAACCGGCACTACCAAACCTTTAGGTGCTGATACAGCTATAGATATATCGGCAAAATTGCTGTAAACAATTTCTTCACCTTCAATGCGTGCACCTACTGCAGGCCAGTCTTTCAACGCTTCGCAAACTGCCTTGGTGAAAAACGACATAAAGCCTAAACCTACACCGTGTTTCTCTTTAAATTTATCTTTATATTTTGTACGCAGCTCCATTATTGGCGACATATCCACTTCGTTAAAAGTGGTAAGCATGGCAGTTTCGTTTTTAACCGCAACTAATCTGCGGGCAACTGTTTTGCGTAACGACGACATTTTTTCGCGGCGGTCAGATCTTGGACCTGAAGCTACCGTTTCAGTTTTCGGAGCTGCAGCCGCTGGTTTCGGGCTTCCTACATCCTTCAATGCTTCTTTATTCACCTGCGGGTTCTCTGAAACTTTTTCGGCCAATAAGGCATCCTCTTTAGTTATCCTTCCGGCTACACCTGTTCCGCTTACACCTTTTGCGTCAACACCTTTTTCTGCCAATATTTTTGCAGCAGCAGGAGATGGAGTGCCCGATGCATAAGTTGTTGCTTTTTCAGTTGTTACCGGGGCGGATGCGGCGGCTGGGGCAGCAGCAGTTGCAGCTGGCTTTGCAGCGCCCGATCCTTCAATAGTACAAACAACTGCACCAATAGGTAATACGTCGCCCTCTTGGGCTATAGTTTTTAATACGCCCGCCTTTTCAGCAGTTAATTCAAACGTAGCTTTATCTGATTCAAGCTCAGCAATGGCTTCGTCCATAGCAACTGTATCGCCATCCTTTTTTATCCAACGGGATAAGGTTACTTCGGTAATCGATTCACCTACTGTTGGTACTTTAACTTCCAATGATGAAGCAGCAGTAGCAGGAGTTTCTGGCTGAGGGGCAGGAACAGCAACAGTTTCTTTACTGCTACTTTCAACTGCCGCTGGTTTGCTTTCTTCAACAGCGCCACCCTCTTCTATAATTGCAACAACAGCGCCGATAGGCAAAGTATCCCCTTCTTTTGCTTGTGTTTTTAAAACCCCGTCTGCTTCCGCAGTAAGTTCAAAAGTTGCTTTATCTGATTCTAATTCAGCAATTACTTCGTCCATTTTAACTGTGTCGCCATCCTTTTTTTTCCAGCTCGACAGGGTTACTTCGGTAATTGATTCGCCAACCGGCGGAACTTTGATAGTTAAACTCATTTTTTCAATTTGAAAATTTGTTGATTTGAAAATTTGAAAATGCTGTCTGGTGATTATCTCTTCCAATCAGGGCGTCTTCAAAGTTTCAAATTAATATTTGTTGACTTTGAAAATTTGAATTTGTCGCCTCAAGATCACTAATCATCAAATTGGCACATCATCAAATTTTCAAATTAAATTAATCCGCTCCAACATTGGCCATTTTTTCAGCTGTTGCCTTTACTGCAGCTTTTACCTGTTTCCCGGCAGGGGCCTCAAATGCTTTTGAAACAATGTGCAATTGCTGCGCGGCATGTTGTTTTGCAAAACCGGTAGCCGTACTGCTGCCTTCATGTCTCGAAATTACATTCAGGTTTATTACTTTATCATTATGGAACTTACGGCAAATATATGGCCATGCACCCATATTTTCAGGCTCTTCCTGTACCCATAAAAATTCAGTAGCTTTTGTATATTTTGCTCTCATTTTCAGGATCTGGACAATTGGGGTAGGATACAATTGTTCTACACGCACTATAGCCACATCTTTACGTTTATCAGCTTGCTGTTTTTCAAGAAGATCGTAATAAATTTTACCAGAACACAATAACACGCGTTTCACCTTTTTGACATCAGCGTAAGCATCATCAATCAATTCATGGAAGTGGCCCTTTGTAAAGTCTTCCAGTTTTGATACACATTTAGGGCTGCGTAGCAGGCTTTTTGGTGTGAAGATGATCAGTGGCTTGCGGAAATCACGAAGCATCTGCCTTCTCAGGATATGGAAAAAGTTTGCAGGAGTTGTGCAGTTTGCTACCTGGATATTGCTATCGGCACAAAGCTCCAGAAATCGCTCAATACGTGCCGATGAATGTTCAGGGCCCTGTCCTTCATAGCCATGCGGCAGTAACATTACCAAACCATTGCCACGCTGCCATTTTGTTTCGGCGCTGGCTATATATTGGTCAACAATAATTTGTGCTCCGTTAAAGAAATCGCCAAACTGAGCTTCCCATATAGTTAGTGCATTAGGGTTTGCCAGGGCATAGCCATATTCAAAACCCAAAACGCCATATTCAGATAACAACGAATTAAATATGCTGAATTTGGCTTCTGTTTCTATAGTATCAAGGGGAGTATACTCATCTTCCGATTCGGCCAGTGTTAAAACCGCATGGCGGTGCGAAAAAGTGCCGCGTTTAACATCCTCGCCGCTCAACCTAACCGGGTGACCATCTTTTAATAAAGTACCATAAGCCAGCAGTTCGCCCATTGCCCAATCAAAAACATGGGTGCTGTTTACCATTTTATTGCGTTCATCAAAAAGTTTTTCAATTTTTTTGAAGAATGCTTTTCCTTCAGGTAAAACAGTTATTTTTTCACCGATCTCTAAAAGCTCTTTTTCAGGGACAGCAGTTTCAACCGGTACAAAAAATTCTCTTGTTGTTGCTAAATGCAATCCATGCCAGGCGCCTTCAAACATTTGAATAGTTTCAGTAAACCTTTCTTCGGCCTTTGATTCATCAAGTTTGGATTGCAACTCTGCACGGAACTGTTTCTCTATCTCTGCTGCCAGGCTGGCATCAATGCTTTTCTCGGCGAGCAGTTTTTGTTTATATATTTCGAGCGGATTTGGATGCGCTTCAATTGCTTTGTATAACAGAGGCTGGGTAAATTTAGGTTCATCAGCTTCATTATGGCCATACCTGCGATAGCATAATATATCAATAAACACATCTTCGTGAAATACCTGACGGTATTCCATAGCCAGGTTCACCACATAAGCCAATGCTTCAACGTCGTCACCATTAACGTGAAAAACAGGCGATAAAACTGTTTTGGCCACATCGGTACAATAAGTACTTGAACGGGCATCTTTAAAGTTGGTGGTAAAACCTATCTGGTTATTGATCACTATGTGGATAGTTCCGCCGGTGCGGTAACCATCCAGTTTTTCCATTTGTAAAACTTCGTAAACAATACCCTGGCCAGCTACTGAAGCATCGCCATGTATTAATATAGGCGCTATTTTTGAATGATCGCCATTGTATTTAAAATCGATCTTTGAGCGGGTTAGACCCTCAACAACCGGATCTACCGCCTCAAGGTGCGACGGGTTAGGGCAAAGACTTAAGTGTACACTTTTACCACCTTTGCTAACTACATCGGTTGAATAACCCAGGTGATATTTTACGTCGCCGCTGAAAGGAGTGTCCTCATCAAAGTTTTTACCTTCAAACTCCGAAAAAACCTCTTTATAAGGTTTCTCCATTATATTAGTAAGCACATTCAGCCTTCCGCGGTGTGCCATACCTATAATAAACTCTTCAATACCCAGATCGGACCCGCTTTGGATAACAAAATCTAAAGCCGGAATCAATGCTTCCGCCCCTTCGAGCGAGAAACGTTTTTGCCCAAGGAACTTGGTACCTAAAAAGTTTTCAAAAACAACTGCATCGTTCAGCTTATTAAGCATCAGTTTTTTCTGTTCAACAGAAAACGAAGGCGTATTACGTTTGCTTTCCATCCTGTCTTCAAACCATTTTAGTTTGATAGGATTACGAATATACCTGTATTCGGCACCTATCGACTGGCAATAAGTGTCCTCCAATAACTGACGGATATCACGCAGCTTGGCAGCGCCTAATCCAACTTCAACACCCGAATTAAAAACGGTATCGAGGTCGGCATCGCTTAAACCAAAAGTTTCCAGCTCTTTACCCGGAAAATACTTGCGCCTTTCGCGTACAGGGTTGGTTTTTGTAAATAAATGACCCCGTGTACGGTAGCCATCTATCATATTGAGCACATTTATTTCTTTCAAAAAATGCTCGGGAGTTTCGGCAGCTACAGGGGCAGCAGGTGCTGGTGTATCTTTGCCAAAATCAAATCCTTCAAAGAATTTTTGCCATCCAAAGTCGACAGATTCAGGGTCTTGTTTGTACGCTTCGTAAAGGGAATTAATGTATTCAGCGTTCCCGCTGTTAATATAATTGAGACGATCCATGAGAAACCAATCTTTAAAACGGTACAAAAGTAAACATATAGGCTTACAAACTTTAAATTTAATTGTTAAAATCTTTCGGGCAACAGGTTAATTTAATATTAACTGTTACAAGGACGCCTATTAAGGTAAAAATTAGTGCAAAAGCTTGTGCAGAAAATCGCGCAGGTAGGATATGCCCTCGAAAAGAATGGCGAGGACACCTATGATAACCGTAAATTGCTCAAAAGAGTTCATACTATTAATACGACTTAAAGCTACTAAAATTGTTACAGCCTAATCAATTTTATTTTAGCACAATACCTGCCGAAAAGGCCTGGTAATCATCGCTTTTTGTTGCAGGTAGCCAGGTGTCTATATAATCGTTCTTTGTGTTTTGTTCCGTAATTTGAATGGAGGTTATATTATAGCGGCTTTCGCGGGCATCATTAGCTCCGGCAATAAATGCCCAATTGCCCCAGTTGCTTGCAGGGGAATAGTCAATTAATTTTTCTTCAAAATAAGCAGCACCTTTTTTCCAATCCACATTCAGTTCTTTTACTAAAAAGCCGGCAACTACTTGCCTGTTGCTATTATTTATATAACCTGTAGCATTAAGCTCGTGCATAATTGCATCAACAAGGGCAAAGCCTGTGTCACCGTTTTTCCAGCTTTCAAAAAGTTCGTCCTGGTTTACAGCGACGTCAGCAGCGTCCGTTGAGTCTTTAGTTGCGATAAATTTTTGGCCATGCTTTTTAAACATAAACCTGAAATAATCGCGCCATAAAAGGTCTAATAATAAACCAGGATAGTGTGTGTTATTTAATTGCTGGTATTTTATAACTTCCCAATAAACCTGTCTTAGCGAGATACAGCCCAATGCTATCCAGGGTGATAATTTAGAAAGATTAATTTGAGCGCCTTTTTTGCCAATAAGTATATGGCTGTTGTTTATAAAGAAACTATCGAGCTGATTTAAAGCTTCATCCTCTCCCCCAACAAACCGGTTCTCAGACCGCGGATCATCAAATGGTTCATCCAAACCCAGTTGCTTTAAGTCAGGCAATTCCCCGGCATCAGTAATTTCAGGAGTGACTATATTTTCAGGAGTAGCTGTACATGGGCGAACATTGCTGTCGCGCTCCACTTTCTTTTTGAAAACAGCAAAGCTATCCGGGATGTCTTTTATAGGGAAAGGAAGATCCTCTTTATGATATAAGGTATGCCCAATAAAATGCTTTAAGTTTAGTTTTATTTTCCAAAGCGTTGTTTCAACCTGTTCAGATATTTCGGTTTCCTCATGAGCAACTTCCCTATGGTGATAAACCTCATTTACCTGGTACTCATCAGCCAGTTGAGGCAATATTTCTGCTGGATTGCCAATGCGGATAACGAGTTCACCGCCGATCTTTTTCAGGTTTTTACGAAGATTAGCAACCGACTCCAAAAGAAACCGTGCCCTTAAATTTCCAGTCTTCGGGTTCCCGGAAAGGTTTTGTTTAAAGTAGAATGGATCAAAACAATATACCGGTAATATTTTATCAGCTTTACGTGTTGCCTCTAACAGTATTTCGTTATCGTGTATGCGTAAATCATTTCTAAACCAAACCAATATTGTTTTTTCACTCATCGCTTCACAAAGGGGATTAATAAGATTGCAGTTTGCAAATTTGCAATTTATTTATTTCTTATACACATCTGTAGCCAATATTTGACATCGGTTAAACATTTTTAGCCGTTGCTTCTTCCTAAACTCTTCCAATTAAACTATTAAGGTACGCAAATCCTGGTAATTTGTACTATCCTAAAAATCCAACCGTTAATTATAGATACCCGTGACATTTACTTAAATGTAATGTTATAATTTTATAATCTCAACTTAATACATCTGCTATGGCTACCATTGAAAGTATTCAGAAAGCATATATAGATTTTGTACTTACACAGGGCGAGCAGCCTAAGTCTGTATACATTTTCGCTAAAAAAATTAAAATGACTGAAGAAGAGTTTTATCGCTTTTTTGGCTCGTTTGATGCACTTGAGCAAAATTTATGGACCGGTTTTGCGGTGAAAACCATTGCCGAAATAAAAACCCAGGAAGTATGGAGCCAGTATTCGGCGCGCGAAAAAGCTTTATCTTTTTTTTACAGCTTCTTCGAATTATTGAAAAGCAGCCGAAGCTTTGTTGTTTATAGTATTAAAAAACAACCTAAAACATTTGCTACCCCGCAGGTTTTCCAGGGATTGAAAGATCTTTTTGAGAATTTTTGCAACGATCTTATTGTTGAAGGTTTAGAATCGAATGAATTGTCTGAACGTAAGTTTTTCTCCAACCGATATAAGGATGCCCTTTGGGTACAACTTGTTTTTGTATTAAATTTCTGGATAAACGATAATTCTGCCGGTTTTGAAAAAACAGACGAAGCCATTGAAAAAGGTATCAATGTTACTTTCGATCTTTTCCAGCGTTCACCAATCGACAATCTGTTAGAGTATGGCAGGTTCTTAGCCAAACACGGTGGCATTAAGCAAAGCATGGGTTTTGGAAGCAACTAATTCGTTCGCCGCCATATTCGATATGGATGGCACCCTCATAGATAACACACCTTATCATTTTAAATCGTGGCAGGCGCTTTTTAAAAAATATAATAAAGGCGAAATAAGCAAAGAGACCTATTATACCAGTATTAGCGGCGTGCCCGTTATGGATACCATAAGAAAACTCTTTGGCGATGACCGTGACGAAGCAGGATTAAAAGCGTTGCTTAACGAAAAGGAAGAATTTTACAGGCAGGAATACGCTCCTTATGTTGCACCGGTAAATGGCCTCGTGGACTTTTTAAGCAGCCTTAAAAACTCCGGAGTAAAAATGGCAATGGCAACATCGGCAACGGTTGAGGATATTGATTTTATTTTAAACAGGATCCCTATCCGTAATGATTTTGATGAGATCGTAAATTCATCAATGGTTAGCAGGCCAAAGCCAGAACCGCAGATATTTTTAAAGGCTGCAGAAAAATTAAATACAGAACCAGCAAAATGTGTTGTATTTGAAGATTCGTTAGCAGGGATTAAGGCAGCTAACAGCGCCGGGATGAAAGTTGTAGCAATTACTACCGGGCATACTGCAGATGAATTGCATCCGATTGATTTGGTTATAAACGATTATTCGGAGCTGACCGTGCAGAAACTTGCTGCACTATTTAAGTAACATTGAAATGAGTGATAATACGCCAAAAGAGCAAAATAGTATACCAACCAGCAAAGTACAGCGTTCGGCCAAATTTGTAAAGACCGGGTTTAAAGTTGGGGGTAATTATATAAAGCATTATTCAAAAAAGCTGTTCAATCCGGATATGGATAAAACTGAGCTAAATGAAGATAATGCCGCTGATATTTATGAATCATTAAGCGAGCTGAAAGGCAGTGCCCTTAAAGTTGCGCAGATGCTGAGCATGGATAAAAACCTGTTGCCGCAGGCGTATACAGATAAGTTTTCTCAATCGCAATACAATGCCCCACCCCTTTCGGGCCCGCTGATTGTGCAAACGTTTAAAAAGTATTTTGGCAAAACGCCCGATAAGATCTACGATAAATTTAATGTCCGTTCATCAAACGCAGCATCAATTGGTCAGGTACACCAGGCCGAATTAAATGGCAAAAAACTGGCGGTAAAAATCCAATACCCGGGTGTTGGCGATTCTATTTCATCCGACCTTAAACTGGTAAAGCCATTTGCTTTTCGCCTGCTCGGCATGAGCGAAAAGGAGCTGGATATTTACATGAAAGAAGTTGAGGAACGTTTGTTAGAAGAAACAGATTATGAGTTAGAGGTGCGCCGTTCTATCGAATTTTCTACTGCTTGCGCGGGCTTGGATAATGTGGTTTTTCCTAAATATTATCCTGAATTATCAAGTAAGCGCATTATTACTATGGACTGGCTTGAGGGTAAACACCTTCGGGAATTTTTACAGACAAACCCATCGCAGGAGCTAAGAAATAAAATAGGCCAGGCATTATGGGATTTTTATAATTTTCAGCAACATGAGCTCCGGGCAGTACATGCCGATCCGCATCCGGGCAATTTTATGATCACCAGCGAAAACAAGCTTGGAATTATTGATTTTGGGTGCATAAAAGAGATGCCTGAAGATTTTTACTATCCCTTCTTCTCCCTTACCTCAACCGGACTGATGGAGAATAAAGAGGAAACGATTAAGGCGTTCCGTCAGCTGGAAATGATCCACGTTAATGATAGCCCAAAACAAATTGAATTTTATTATACCATGTACAGGCAAATGATCGGGCTGTTTGCCAAACCTTATATAACCGATCATTTCGATTTCGGGCAAACTGCATTTTTTGATGAGCTTTACGGCTTCGGCGAAAAAGTTTCCAAGATGCCGGAGTTTAAGCAAGCACGTGGCGTAAAGCACTTTATTTACGTAAACCGCACCAATTTTGGCCTTTACAATATATTGCATGAGCTAAAAGCAGAAGTGAAGACAGATACGTTTAAGCCTCATGTAACTTTAGAGTTTGCTGCAAGCTAATAGTTTGTAGTTAAAAAGCTTTAATGACATTGATTTGTACAAACTAGTAATGGCGGCAAAAAATGCTCCGCTAAAAGTTACCAAACCTTAATTTTTATTGCCATTTTTAGGCAAATAAAAATAATGCTATGCTCCTCAAAAACACTTTCGTTCATCACGTACATTTATGGCTTAAGGATAAAGCCGATAAACAGAAATTAATAGACGGCTTGAATACACTTATCCCAATACCTCATATCCGCGAAATCCATATTGGTGTACCTGCTGAAACATTCAGGAGTGTGGTAGATCGTTCTTACGATGTATCCCTCCTCATCTTATTTGATAGCCCTGAAGCACAGGAAGCTTACCAGGTTGATCCTACCCACGTAATATTTGCAGAAAACTATGCCAAACCGCTTTGCAGTAAAGTTGTTGTATCGGATAGTGTGAATATTTGATTTAGTCCATAGACCATGGTCAATAGTCGATAGCCATTTATAAAACAGAATTAACCACATTTGCTATGGTCTATGGGCCATGGACTATGGACCATTAAACTATGAACTCAAAAAGCATTCTTCTCACCGGCGGTACGGGCCTTATTGGTAAAAACCTTACCAAACAATTGCTTGCGAAAGGTTACCGTGTAAGTCATTTAAGCAGGGAGCCAGGGAAAGATCCGCATGTAAAAACTTTTTTGTGGGACATTCACAAAGGCGAAATAGATGCGGATTGCATTGATGGAGTAGATATAGTTATCCATTTAGCAGGCGCAGGGATAGCAGACAAACGCTGGACAGAAGAAAGAAAAAAAGAACTTATTGATAGCCGTACAAAATCAATAGGTTTAATTTACCATCTGCTGCGTACTAAAAAACACCAGGTTCATTCCATTATATCGGCCTCTGCAATTGGCTATTATAGTGACCGGGGCGATGAATTGATGACTGAAACAAGCCCACCATCAAACGATTTTATGGCTAAATGCTGCATCGAATGGGAAGCTGCTGTTGATGAAGGTAAACAACTGAACCTACGGATAGTGAAATTCCGCACTGGCGTTGTGCTTGATAATGGCGGAGCGCTTGCAAAACTGGCAATGCCCATAAAGCTGTATGTTGGTTCGCCATTAGGCTCTGGCAAGCAGTGGATCCCGTGGATCCACTGGCTCGATGTAGTAGACATGTATATGTATGCCATAGAAAATGAAACTTTTACAGGCACCTATAACATGGCGGCTCCAAACCCTGTGACCAACAAACAGCTTACCCGGGCCGTTGCAAAACAGTTGCACAAACCACTGTGGGCGCCAAAAATCCCTGCATTTTTGTTAAAGCTTTTGATGGGTGAAATGAGCACGATAGTATTAGGGAGCACCAAAGTATCGGCACGGAAAATAGAAGATGCAGGTTTCAAATTCAAATATCCTGAAATTACATTGGCGTTAAAAGAAATTTATGGGTAAAGGACCTGCAATCTCGGTATTTTGGTTCAGGCGCGATCTCAGGCTGAACGATAACGCCGGCCTGTATCATGCACTAAAAAGTGGAAACCCGGTATTGCCTGTCTTTATTTTTGATAAACAGATATTGGACCAACTAGAAGATAAGGACGACGCCAGGGTCACATTTATTTATCAAACTATTGAGGAACTTGATAAGGAATTGCAAAAATATGGCAGCAGTTTACTGGTTATTTATGACAAACCTGAACGTGCATGGAATACACTTTTGAAAGATTATGATATAGCTGCAGTTTATACTAATCATGATTATGAGCCTTATGCAAGAGTTCGTGATGTAGAAATAAGCAGGTTATTAAAGGATCATGACATACCTTTTAATACCTATAAGGACCAGGTAATTTTTGAAAAAGATGAAGTAATTAAGGATGATGGCAAACCCTACACGGTTTATACACCATACATGCGCAGGTGGTATCAAAAACTCACCCCTTTCTATCTAAAGGCATATCCCAATAAGAAGTATTTTAAGAATTTCTTAGAGACACCTCCATTCGAGTTGCCAATCTTAAAGCAAATTGGCTTTGAAAAAAGCAACAAAGATTTCCCGCCAATTCATTATGAAGAACTGATTGCCGATTATGCCGAAAAAAGAAATTTTCCGGCGATCAGGGGCACTACCCATATTGGCCTGCATTTGCGGTTTGGCACAGTAAGTATACGCGAGCTTGCACGCATTGCCAACACATTTCAAGAGAAAACATGGCTTAACGAGTTGATTTGGCGCGAGTTTTATATGATGATACTTTATCATTTTCCCAAAACGGCAGATCATGCCTTCAGGCCGGAGTATGACCGGATTAAATGGGTAAATAACGAGGAGCATTTTACGGCCTGGTGCAACGGGCAAACAGGTTACCCACTGGTTGATGCAGGGATGAGGGAGTTAAACGAAACAGGTTATATGCACAACCGTGTACGGATGGTTATTGCAAGCTTTTTAAGTAAAGATCTGTTAATTGACTGGCGCTGGGGCGAGCGTTATTTTGCCCGCAAACTGCTCGACTATGAAATGGCCAGTAATGTCGGCGGCTGGCAATGGTCTGCGGGTTCGGGTACAGACGCAGCACCCTATTTTAGAATTTTCAATCCCGATTCGCAGCTTAAAAAGTTTGATCCGGAATTAAAATATATAAAAAAATGGGTTCCGGAATATGCTGATTTCAGCAAGTATCCAAAACCCATTATTGACCATGCCTTTGCCCGCGAACGTTGTTTAAAAGCTTTTAAGGAAGCGCTGGCTAAATAATTAATATTGCGTTTATATAAACACTACGGAGTGTCTCCAATTATTTCATCCTCATTTTCAGGCTCCTAAAAATACTGGACATAACTTTTATACCATTACTAAGCAGGTAGATTCTTTTACCTGTAGGAATTCTTGTAAGCTTCTTTCCGTTATAGGATTGTTCAACTTTTTCTCCCGTCTTTATATTCTTCAGGCTATTGCGCAGGTATAGCTCTTTGGTAACCATGTTTGATAGCATGGGTGTATAGTAATAACAATCTTTAAAAAAATAATGTGTTACCTGCGACCATCTTGTTGACCCTGCTTTAGTAACGGGAGAGCCGCCATGAATGATATTAGATGACCAAATAAGTGCGTCGCCTTTTTTAGCAACAAATTTACGTTTAGTAAATTGCTTAACCTCAACTATTTTCTCAATAAAGTCTTCATAATCCTTATATACTTCATACGACCCGGTTTCGCTGGTATCTTTAATTAAGGAAAAATCATATTCAGGCAACTGATGCGATCCGGGATAATAAAATACCGGGCCGTTTTCTTCAGTTATATTTTCTAAAGCAACCCAGGCGCCGCACATAAACTTTGCCGGTAATGAACTAAAATGTATCGTGTCTGAATGCGCCCTTTGCTGTGTGCCTACCCGAAAATTTAGTGTTTGGAACGGTATAGGCTCCCGCTCATACAATAATTCTAAAATCTCAAGTATTTGGGGATAAGCAGCCAATTCTTTTGCTGCATCGGATGCCTGCCAAAAATCCTGAACACGAACATCGTCACGTTGGGTGTTTAGGGGAAAGTCTGGGTTAAACGCTTTTTTTTCTGCATCATCCCTTACTCTGTCTATTAAAGATTGCGGAATTAAGCCTGGCAATACAACAAATCCATTTTCGTGATATTCCTTTACAAGTTTTAGCTGATCATCTGATAAACTTTTTGACTTCAACTGTTCATCAAAAAAAGGCGATTCAACCCAGGGCAGGTTAGCGTTCATGTTTAAAATTATTTTTATTAATAACCATTAACTAAGAAACTTACATAGCCTGTGGCTATTATAAGCAGTTATATAACGTCCGTCTTCACAACTCCAACAGGTAATTTACTTAGTATTAAAAATGGGTTCCGGAATATACGCATTTCAGCAAATTTCCAAAACCCATTATTGATCATGTGTTTATTCGTGAATGTTGTTTAAAAGCTTTTTAAAAGGCGCTGGCAGAGTAATTACTGTACGTCTACAATTTGAAAAGTAAATCTTAAACAACTATTAATCGGTATTGAACCCGAGGTAGTACTACCATACGCCAACGCAGATGGAACTATAATGGAGATCTTAGTCCCGGTTACAGCCGCTTTTTCTAAGGCTTCCTTCACACCTGACGTTAAGTCGGCTATTGTTAGTTCAGTGGTGTTGCTACCGTTATAAGCTCCGTCAAAAACAGTTCCGTTTAATAATGAACCAGTATAAGTTACAGTAACAGTGCTATTATCGGTAATTGGCGTTACTCCGGTGCCTTTTGTCAGTACTTTATAATAATAAAAATTACCAGGGTAGGCTATACTTTCAGTTTTTGTGTAGTCGCTTATATTTATATTATTATTCTTAAAATAGTTGCTAATTACCTGAGTATCGTACACCTGATAACCTGCAGGAGTAGTAATGTCAATAGTATGCACATAATAATCAAGGCTTTGGTTACCTGCTATTTTTGAATTCGCAATGGTCGAGCTGCCCGATCCATAACCGTTTACCCCATAAGCAAGGTGCGATGGTATAAGCAAGCGCATACTCGCACCCGGATATTTCAATAAATTTTTAATCGCCAGTTGCAAACCTGCAGGCAAGCCATCATTTACCAAATGTCCGAGATAATCTTCTTCATGGTTTTGAATGGTGTCTGCTGATATATATTTACCATCTAACGAGCTCAATGTAAATACATACGATACTTTATCAGGATAATCTAACGGTGTCAAAGTAGTATTTCCGGGAAGGATTAGCTTATAATACATACCTGTGGTGTCTCCTCCTGTAGGATCTTTTAACATACCGGTTATCCCATGAACGCTGATATAGTTTTGGATCTGGCTGTCGTCATATTGCTTAATATTCTGTTCGACCTTATCTTTCCGGCACGATACTAAACCTATAGCAGAAATTAACAGAAGGGTAAAAATTTTTTGTTTCATTTGTTATCTTTTGTTTTAGCGGCTAAATGCAGCCCTCATCACATATTATGCTTTGCGCATGTGTTTAATATGCTGATCTCTTTTTTTGCGTTAGTTGGTTATGTTATAAACTGTTATTTTAAAAATAAGTATTGCATTTGCCGGCAAACCCAGCGTTGGCTGTGGATAAGGCCCATAAGCATAATGCGATGGCACATACAATGTTATAGTCCCACCCTTTTTCACATTAGGAATCCCAAACTGCCAACCTCTCAAAGTGCCCCCTAACGCGTACGACGGATGAAAGGTATCGGTAGAGACAACTTGCTTGCCTGTTGTTAATAATGTAGCTGTATAACCCACTGTTACCTGTGTTGCGGCTGTATACAGATCGTCACCAGTGCCCTGTTCATTTATTATATAATAAATACCTGTTGAAACACCTGCAGAATCCACCACTTTTGCAGTAAGGCTATGGGCGCTTAAATAGTTGGTTATTATATTGTTGTCAATAGCCAATTGTGCCCTTATCTTCTCTTCAGCAGTAGTTGATTTTTTACAAGCTGTTAAACAAGCAGAAAAAAGCAATAAAAATAACAGTATCCTGTTCATCTGATCAATCATTCAGTTTATTTGCCTTTAACCTAAATCAACCGGTTTTTGCATATTACCAGCATCCTCATTTCAATCGGCAAATTTATTCTTTTATAATTCAAAAACAGCAGCTTAACAATTTTTAACATTTAATGCGATGTAAACCTGCTTTTTATTGTAGTAGAGCATCATTTTTATGATGAAATAACGTGGATTTTATAAAAAACGTGTGGTGTTTGAATTGAATATATATTTGCCCTGGGTTACCATCAGACTTACGGAGTTTTGAAGACTTCGTAAGTCTTTTAGTCTTTTATAATCAATTATCCTCAGGTTTATAATTAAGCGTTAGCTGATTAATTTTTTTAAGGGTTTTTATTAAGTATTCTTTATCGTTTTCGCTGATATGCGCATTGAGGTAATTATTGAACTGTTTTACTATGGCCCGTGCCTGGTGGCGTTTTTCTTTACCAAGATCTGTCAAGTATATTTTAACCGAGCGTTTGTCACCTTCGTTCGATTCGCGGTAAATCAATCCCGATTTTTCTATTTGCCTGAGCATCCGCGAAAGACTGGTTGATTTTAACCCAAGCAAAGCAGCAGCCTGCGAAACAGTGGTACCTTCCTTTTCATCAATATTAATCAGTAAATAACCTATCGACTGTGTTATACCAAACTCAGTAACCAATTGGTTATACCGGTTGGCTACAGTTTGCCAAACTACCTTTAAAAAGTAATCAATGGTTTCCTGGTGTCTTATTTGGTTGTTCATAGTTCTGGTTGATAATTCATGGAAAAAATTGCGATTGGCTGATTGGTTGTAAAGTGCAGCTGCCATGAACCATTAACTATGATCCATGAGCTGTTCTCCTAATACCCTAATTTCGTATCATCCCCTCTCGGATCAGCGCCGCCCTGATAATATCCATCCTTTGTTATTAAAATAGCATCAACCCTGCCGCTTGGTCCGCCTATAATTATCTTATATCCTTTTTGCTTTAATTTATCAATAACTGTTTCAATAAGTGCACCTCTTTCTACATTAACATTATCGGGCAGCCACTGGTGGTGAAACCGTTTGGAATCAACTGCCTGCTGCATATCCTGGTTAAACTCAATTACATTTAAAATGGTTTGAAATACCGATGTAATAATTGTCGATCCTCCGGGCGTGCCTACAACCATAAATAATTTACCGTCCTTTTCAATAATGGTTGGTGTCATTGATGAAAGCATGCGTTTGCCGGGCTGTATACTGTTTGCTTTACCGCCGATAAGCCCGAACATATTTGGTACACCCGGCTTGGCGCTAAAATCGTCCATTTCGTTATTCAGTAAAAAACCTGCGCCTTTAACAACTATTTTTGAACCAAATGAACCATTTAAGGTAGTAGTAATGGCAACTGAATTTCCATCATGGTCGACAATAGAATAATGGGTTGTCTGATCGCTTTCATAACCAACAAACGAGCCTGGCTGTATACTGCTGCTAAGTGTCGCTGCGTTCCAGCTAAAGCTTTTCATACGGAGATCAATATAAGCAGGATTAAGCAGGCTGTCGACAGGTACTTTGTAAAAATCAGGGTCACCCAAATATTTTGAACGGTCGGCATATACCCTGCGTTCTGCTTCAACAATCAATTGTACGGTTGAATCCTGGTTGTAACCCCAGCGGTGCAAAGGGTAATTTTCAACTGAGTGCAGTAATTGCAGTAAAGCAATTCCTCCGCTTGATGGCGGCGGCATAGTGATAATTTTATAGCCTTTATATTTTCCAGTAATAGCCTTACGCCAAACCGAATGATAATTTGCAAGATCGGTTTTCGAAATGATGCCGTTGCCGTTTTTCATTTCCTCAACCAGTTCATCAGCGATTTTGCCTGTATAAAAACCATCCCTTCCTTTATCGCGGATCAGTTCGAGTGTTTTTGCAAGGTCTTCCTGTATTAACAGGTCGCCTTCCTTCCATCCTCCAATTTTTAAAAAATAGGTTTTGCCTGGGTTCAATTTTTCAAACTGGCTTTGGTGCGAGTTCAATGAACCTGCGAGAAGCCGGGTTATCTTAAATCCATCACGGGCCAAATCAATCGCGGGTTGTACCAGGTCAGCCCATTTCAACTTTCCATATTTACGATGCGCTTCAACCATGCCGTCTACCGAACCAGGCACGCCCGAAGCCTGATGAGTTAAAATACTCATATCAGGTATAACGTTACCGGCGCTGTCAAGGTACATATTTGGACTTGCCGCTGCTGGGGCTTTCTCACGGAAATCGAGCGTATTACTTTCTCCTTTAGCCGAACGGTAAACCATAAAACCGCCACCACCAATATTTCCTGCTTCGGGATGGGTAACGGCAAGGGCAAACTGTACAGCTACAGCTGCATCAACAGCATTTCCTCCTTTTTTCAGAATGTCAAGGCCAACCTTCGCTGCATCCGGAGTAGCACAAACCACCATCCCGTTGCGGTATTTAATTGAGGCATCCTGTGCAGATGCGCCCTGTAAAAATGAAAATGCTATTAAAAGTAATAAGGTTCTTTTTATGTTGAATTGATATTTCATTTAGTTCAAAGGAATTAACCCGGCTAATTTATCATATTTCGATGTAAAAAACAGAAACTGGGGCTTATTTAAGATTCATGGACCACACTAGCTATCATTAATGTAATATCCTATTATCTGTCAAAATATATTATTTATACCACATGCCTGATAAAAATATCTCAATTATTTATACTTGAAAATCAGCAGGTTGTTAGCTGGCAGCCATCCACTTCACATCCAAACACCAATAAAACACCAATTCTACCGTTAATTTGCAGTACATATTATGGAAATATTATTCTGATATTAATTTAGAATAGCAGCTTCATTACCTAAAAAACAATTACACTAATGAAAAAATTATTTATCTATTCATTCATTTTAGCTTCATTTTTACTTATCGGCAAACGTTCAAACGCACAGGATTATAAAACCGCTGTGGGCTTAAAATTTGGCGGTTATGAAAACGGCTTCTCTGCTAAATACTTTACTACTAACGACGTGGCCCTCGAAGGCTTGTTAGGTTTCAGATCGCATGGCGTTGTGATAACCGGCTTATATGAGATCCATCAGGAAGCATTTGGAGTAAAAGAGCTGAAATTTTATTATGGAGCCGGCGCGCACATTGGTGCAATAGGCAGCGGCCTTTACCGCAGGTTTAACGGCAGCGATGAATATTACAACAGCAGCCATATCCTGCTTGGTATAGATGGTGTTTTAGGGTTGGAGTATTTGATACCTAAATCGCCTATTGCAGTTAGTCTTGATCTTAATCCGCGTGCAGAGCTGGCAACCGGGCCATTTTTTGATATTGCACCAGGGCTTGGATTGAAATACACTTTTTAGTTGAAAGGTAAAAGCAGAAAGCTCAAAGCTTAATCAGCTTTTAATCGAATAGAAAGGTGACGACCCAGAGTTTTAATGGCTTTAGGTTTTCACCTTTTTGCTTTTAGCTCTTACCTCCCTATAACAATCTTATTATTATAAACCTTTTGTCCCAACTGGATTTTTAAAACATATACTCCGGCTGGTATAGCCGATACATCTACAACTGTACTAAAATTTCCGGCAGCAATTGCCTGTGCTTTCTTGTAAACAACCTGGCCTGCCGAGTTTATAATTGAGGTAGTTAAATTAGCATTGGCTTTGGCTGCAAAAATTATATTTAAGTCGCTACTAGCGGGAACCGGGAATATATCGAGCGCTATATCTGTTTTATTACCCTCGTTAGATGTTATCACATAAACATAATTATCGGATAGTAAGCTGCAGCCACTTGCCAACGTAACTCCAACCTGGTAATTACCGCTCTGTACAGGAGAGAATGTTGCATTTGTTGCCCCGGTTATAGCCTTCCCGTTTAAATACCACTGATTATTGGTTGCAATATTTGAGCTTAAAACAGTACCATTTTGTGTTATAGCAAGCTTGGTGACGGTTACAGGTAACCTGGATACTGAAGGGCAACCAGCACTTTTTACCTTAACATCATACAGATAATAATAAAAACCTTTATAATAATTATCATCTCCTGCCGATGTAGCATTATTACCAGTGATACTAAAAATATTGCCTATTGTAAACGGATAGCCCGTTACACCTGCATTACTGCGGTAAATAGTTGCTGTATTGTCGTACACAATATTAATGGTATAGTCTCCTGCTGAAGGCAATAATAAGTTTAAGTTATAAACCGAGCCCTGGTCGGTAGGGTCATCAGGCTGGCTTCCTGGTTGGGGGTTTGAGCGGTTAGCAACAGCATTTATAGTAACCGTCGATACGATCTCACCATTTGAATCGGAAACATTAAAAGTTATTTTCCCTGAGTTACCAATATATAAACGGGCGCTTTCAATAATTACCGGGATTTGTGTAGTTACTGTAATATACGGTGTAAACTGATCATACCCTCCACCTGTAAATGCAGTTTTTGTGGCCGGGCCAACGCTTCCTTTAAAATCGTTAAGGCCTGCATAATATGTATTATTAACAGGCGGGGGCGATACTTCAGTAAGCGAACCGTAACCTATTGGTATGGCATCGCCCTCATTCTGATACCATAGCAACTCACCATCGCCGGAGCCTGATAGCTGGTATTGTTTACTATCAAGGCAATAATAAGCGGCAAGATCTGTTGCCGATGGTGGCGAGCTGATTACAACTGTTTCGGTTACCTGATTATTGGAGCTAACAGGATCATTAGCAAGATTTGTTGTTGCCGAAATTTTATAGGTCGATCCTGCTACCGCATTAAAAGAAGTGTTAAAGGTGAAGTTTTCTTGCTCTAATGATTGTAAAGTACCGGTATAAGTTTGCTGCAATGTTGTAACCGTGTTATCGGGTGCTGTAATGGTAACGGTAACCGGTATATTGCTTATAGCTGCGCTGCCAAAGTTTTTAATACTTACCGTTACCTGCGTAGCTGCTGAACATGAACCCGAAGCATCGGGACTAACAATGGCTGCAATACCTGCATCAATACTTGTTTGTAAAAATTGTACCCGGTAATCCTGAGTTTCACCTTTAGCATAAGTGCCGCAAGGGGTAATAACCGATGCATCATTTGTTTCGGCTAATACCACTCGCATTATGCTAAAATTTCCGGGTATCACTGTTGCAGGAACAGTTATGTTGGTTGTAAAAGTACCGGTAGCATTAATAATTCCTGTTGTTGCTACTAATTCGCTCGCATCAAAAGTACCATCACCATTCCAATCAATGTAAACTTTAGCGGCTTTATTAAAGTTAGCGCCGCAAGTGCCCAGTGTGATACTTAATGGATAGGTTTTACCTTGCTCAAGCTTAAATGTTAAATCGGTATGATCGGAATATGTGGTACAGCCCGCAGGCTGGGTATAGTTAAGATTTGCCAGCGTTACGTTATTAACACGCGAGTCGGCATTTGATAACGGAGCTGATGCACAATAAGCGTTGCCACCAACCCCGGTTACTATAAGCGAGTAATCCTGCATTGAAGATTGCAGGGTACCTTTGTGCGATACAGTTATGGTGTATGTTTTCCCGGTTACCGTCCCGGGTATATAAATTTGCTCAATATTATCTAAAACGTTATCGCCTGTTGTTGCCGCTACTGATGGGTTTGCCGGGTTAAGGATCCAGGGCATAAAGGTTGTTGTGCCATCGCTGATGCGTATGTCCAGGTCGTTTACCAGCTTAGGTGTACGGTTGTTTATTGTTCCATCCGGAGTGGCCGATCCGGCGGGGTCAGTCCACGATATAGTTGCCATTAAAGGCCCTGCGCCGGATGCTATAACATTAAAGGTTTGCTTTTGCCCTTGTTGCAATGTATTTTCTTTTATCAGGCTTTTCCCGTCATTGTCTGTTATTGTCTGTGCTGCTTTATGCATATCAAGCAAACCCCATCCATAAATATAATCTGGGCCCACATTGCCTGCATCAATTGCAGTATGGCACACCAATCCTTTAAGCGTTGCTGCCTTCATAAAGCTATTCCTGCTTTTGTAAGTATAATAATACTCCTGTAACAGGTATAACGATCCGGTTATATTAGGGGCAGCCATTGATGTTCCGGATAAGGTAATATAAGATGTAGTACTGCTACTCCCTGTTGACAACACATCCACGCCATCGCCAACAATGTCTGGCTTTATCCTGCCATCATCTGTAGGGCCATAGCTGCTAAAATAAGCGATGGTTATATTCTTGCTGTTTCCGGGTCCGTTTGGTAAGGGGTTTATTGCGCCTACTGTTAATATATTCTTCGCATTTCCGGTAGTGGCAATAACATCGTAACCGCTATTGTCGCTTATTCCGGCGGGGCGTGGCCCCTTATCAACCAGGGTTTGATCTGTTTTGCTATTATACCCGTAATAATCCTGACCAACAGCAGGCCCTGTATCAGCACGGCTATTACCCGCCGACTCCACTATTAAATAATAGGGTGCGCTATATGCTATCTTGTCCCAGCTTTGTGTCCGCGAGCCATAAAAGCCAAAGTTGTAATCAACAGTGTCGCCAGGTAATCCGTACCATTCCCAATGGCTGTTAAGATCATTAAAATACCACCCTGCGGCATCGCCATAGGAGTGATTGGAGAGCAGCAAGCCAGATGCGGCTGCACTCATCTTTGTTATGTCGTTATCAAAATCGTACGACTGTAGTGTAGCCGCATTAAATGCCATGCCTTTAGCTGGCGGGTAAACACCTTTTGCTATCATGGTACCGGATACATGCGTGGCATGATCAATTACTCCTGAATTTATATCGTGAATAGTAATTGTTTTTCCGGCAAACTCCTGGTGCGATGCAAGGACTGAGCCACCATCCCAAATAGCTAATTTGTTATTGAGGGCTGCACTTGATCCGGATAAATTTAAACCAAGCGATCCGCCGGGTTGTACTGTATTTGTGCCCGTAGTTGCCGCTGCGGTAGTATTATTATCGGTTTTGAGATATATGGGAAACCCAAGACTATTTACTCCCTGCAAAGAAAGCATTCCTCCTTTTTTTGTTTTCCTGCGGATGGCCCACCCCTTGTTTTTGGCCATTGACAATGCCCTCTGATAACCACTTTGGTAGGAATTGTTCAATTTGGCAGAAAAATCGGTAAGTTCCTTTTTCTTCGCGTCGCTGACAGGAATTTGCTGACCAAAAGTTTGATCCGCTAAACACAGCAATAAAAATGGGAAGACAATTGCTGCGTAAAGTTTATTCATGTTATATTTTTAGTAAGATACAGGCTAAATATAATGCATTCCTGTTAAAACACGTTTTTGTTTTTTATAATGCGCTAAAAAATTTGTTTTGTGTGTATATAACTAAGTGAATGGGAAATATATTTCCCATTCACTTAGTTATATACCTCCTGTTTATAGCCAAATCTACCTCGGCGCATATTTTGTTTAAT
Organism: Bacteroidota bacterium; assembly: GCA_013286325.1. Classification (GTDB taxonomy): domain Bacteria; phylum Bacteroidota; class Bacteroidia; order Sphingobacteriales; family Sphingobacteriaceae; genus Mucilaginibacter. The sequence continues at coordinate 76,549 of JABDFZ010000001.1, forward strand.
CAATATTTGAAAAAACCGTTGTTCCAATATGGGAAGAGTTGTTTTTTAAGGGGAATTAACCCCTTTTTTAAAAAGCTTATTCTGTATGGGAATAATTGCAACCAATTGATCTTCATTGCGTATAAGCCGCTCGTTGTTAATTTAAGTAACAAATAAGGAAACCTTAAGTCTTCATAATTAATAAGTGTTAGCAATCAATGTTGGCAACTATCCTATTGTTAATGATTAACTGTTAATATGATGTTATGTTGGTTACCTAAATGTTAATTTTGAACTCTAATTTTTTGATAAACTATTGAGAACGATACTAATAAAAACATCCCTATTAGGGATTGTTTTGTGTTTTATGGTCGCAAAGGCCGGCGCACAAAGATATATGAGTGATACTTACGGGTATTCGTGTTATAATTACTTTGATAATATTAATGTAAGCTCAACGGTTGGCGGCACAACAACCAACTCAAGTACGGCTAATGTATATGCACCGGGATTTCTCCCCGATCCGGACGTATCCGCAAATAACACATCTGTTGTAGTTTCATCAGCAGCCATAAACAATTTAACATTGTCGGCCACCGGGAGATGCTTAACTTCCAAATACCAGGCTACTCCTAAATCTGTTTATGTAAATAACATCAACGGTGCGGATGCGGCAACCTATGCACCTTTAAATAGCAATGACTGGGAATGGTCGTTTTTGTTTAAATCGAACCTGGCAAGCGGCACTTATCCTTCATCAGCACCTCAAAATGCGGCAATTACTTCAAGCACTGCAAATTCATGGCGTTATTGGCTGCATGCCACTACCTCTACCATAAGCAGCAGTACACAAGGTTTTTACGTTACACAAACCAGTGATGGTTACCTGCGGGTTTATGTTCAGAATGGCAGCGGCACAACAGCGCAGCTTATACAAAGCAATGCGGCATTACCAAACGGGGTTACTTATTGTATAAAGATACAGCGACTTACAGGTGGCTACTGGAAAATGTATATAGACCCTTACACCGCATCAGTAACCCAGGCTAAAACGTTACAGACATCAAATACAAACAGCGATAATCAGACAATTTCACTTACGTATACTAACTCCGTATTGGAAGCCGAAAATAAATCGGGAAGCGACGGCGCTTTTCAGTTTGATGAAATGCATATGTATACCCGCTATGCAAGTTTTACCGGTATAGCCAGTACAGCAAACGGTGTAACCCCCTCCCCCTTATATGCGGGCGAAGGAACGGTGATATTATATGGCGAACAAATACAAATGCGTGGCAACTATGAGCTTGGCGGGCAAATTTATTTCGGCAAAAATGATACTGGTTACCCGGAAGGGAACCTTAATGGTACAGCCACGCTTTATAAAACCAGCAGCAGCACTTTCAGCACATCTACAGGTACTGCTATAACAACCCTGAGCCTTAGCGGCGGCGGTATTGGCGGAACCTCGTCTGCAGCAGGTGCCTCTTTAAGCGACACTTATGTATCAGCAGGCAATACTGATGGAACATTAACAACTACAGGGTATTATTTTATTACAACTACCGTAAATGCTTCCATTGCTTCCTATAACATCACAGGCGTATCAATGGCGTTTACCGGGAATGTGCAGGTATACGATAATGCAAAAAATAACAGCCCGATTGTTAATACCAGCTCGGCCGGAACAACCACATCGAACATTTACTTTGCAGGTGTTTATGACTGGAACGGATCTACAAGCGTAAATACGCAAACAGCCGCAAATTGGACGCCCAATGGTGTGCCAGGTGCAACAGATTATGCGCGCATAGGTTATATTGATTATTCATCGCCATACAACCAACCAACTGTATCAACAACTTCAACTATTTATAATATAATAATAGGCCCATACCGCAACCCTAAAATAACCATAGCCGCGGGAAAAACTTTAACAATTGCTGCCGGTTTCGCTGTTAACACTGCAACTACGGCAAGTATATCGGGCCCGGGTACGTTAATATTAACTGGCACATCTACCGTAAACGGAACAGCCAGCTTTACAATTAACCCAACTGGTGTGTTGAGCCTTGCTAATAACAGCAGCACTTTAACCGTAAATGGCAGCGCTACGTTTACCCTTGCTTCGGATACTACGGGCACAGCAACTGTAACCGCCATACCATCCGGTGGTACGGCAGCTATAAACGGAATTGTTACTGTACAACGCTTTTTACAAGGCAGCCCTACTTACGATAACGTAAAAAAACGCTGGCTCGCACGTAGCTACAGGATACTATCATCTGCAGTGAATGAGGGAGCTGATGTTAATGGCAACTATCCTTATAGCTTAAACTATCTTGGAGCAAAAACTATTATTACCGATTGTGTTTCAACTTATTCATCAACGCCCGGCAACCCTAGCCTATACTTGTATAGCGATAAGTATACACCGAGTAATGCAAGCTTCACAAGCGGGAACTTTATTGGCGTTACCAATATAAGCAGTACAATAGCATCGGGTACTATATCAACAACAGACGCTACTAACAGTACCGGTAAAATTTATGTCGGAGGTGGCTTCCTGATGTATTTCAGGGGTGATAAGGTTATACATATTACAGGCAGCCCGAGCAAAACATCTTATCCTTATGTATCGCCGGAAGGTGTGGTTTTTAGCGCCACAGGATATTTAAATCAGGGGACCTATTCGGTAAAATCGTGGACAGGTGATGCAGGTTTAATGTTTAACACTTCAAACTATCCAAATAATAGTAGTATACAGGGCTTTAATATGGTCGGCAACCCTTATCCGAGCTCTATTGATTGGTCGTTATTCAGTAACACCGATCCATCAGCACCTATATATGGATATCATGTAGACCCAACCGTTTATATTTTTAATCCCCGCACAAACAACTATGATACATATAATGCAGGTTCGAACCAGCATACAGGGAGCGCAACCAATATTATACCAAGCGGCCAGGGCTTTTTTGTTAGGGCCACCGACCTCTCGCCAACCCTAACCTTCCGCGAAAGCGCTAAAATCACCTCACAGGTTACCAGCTCTAACTTATTAATGGGCGTACCTGCCGGGCAAAATGTTACTTCGCAATTTCTGAGATTAAAATTATCTGCCGATTCATTGAACGATAATGATATTGTTATCGGGTTTAAGTCTACAGCTACAACAAAGTATAACGGTTTTGAGGATTCAAAATTCCTTTCAGGCTCCGGGGCAATTGTAAGTCTATCAAGTTTTTCAACCGACAGTATCCCCGTTCAATTGTCCATAAATTTTTTGCCATTGCCTAAGCAAACACAACAGATAATAAGGCTGAATACGAAAACTACCCTATCAGGTACGCTTACATTGCAAAGAACCGAACTAAGTGCATTACCACCCATTTATGAGGTATGGCTGATGGACAACTATAAAAAGGATTCGCTGGATCTGCGCAATAATGCAACTTATACATTTAATGCAGATCAGGCAGATACCGCAAGCTTCGGAAAAAACCGTTTTCAGGTAATTATCAGGCAAAACCAGGCATTGGGTGTACATTTATTAGACTTTACTGCTGTAAAAGCATCCGGCGGGGCACAAATTGCCTGGAAGACTGAAAATGAGCAGAACTATACCAATTTTACTGTAGAGAGAAGTACTGACAATGGCGTAACGTTTGATGTATTAGGTGGCTCTTTGTCCAATTCACAAGGTATTTACAGCTTCCTTGATAAAAACCCTGCCAATACAGTTGACCGGTACCGCCTGAAGATAGAAGACCTGAATGGTATTATTACCTATTCGAAAGTAATTGCATTAACTTATGGCGCTGCAGCTAATGCTATTGCAAGCAGTAACATTAATGTTTACCCTAATCCGGCAAGCGGTGTTTTAAATTTATCTATCAAAACTAATAGCAACTCGCCCACTATTTTGTCGGGATTGCAAAATATAAACAAAAATCCTGTGTTAGGGAACCCTCAAAGTGGCCAGTCGCCATCATACGCTATTAAAATAATAAGCATTTCGGGAACTGTTGTAAAAACTGCAAACTCATCGCAAACTGACTGGCAGGATAATGTAAGTACTCTTTTGCCTGGTACTTATATTATACAGGTAATAAATAACAACGATAAAACTCTGGTAGGAAAAACCACCTTTGTAAAAATATAATTGAGAATTGGGGGAAGAAAGCACAATCAAGAGTAAAGAATCAAAATGATCAATATAACCTATCATATACAAATCTGCATGTGATGGGTTATATTGATTTGACATCCTTACTATTTTAAGCTCCAATGCCAGGTTCTTATTTTGAATGGTTTTCTACTCAAACTACCTTCATATTCTCCGCATCCCAGTGGATCACTTTATTTTGAAAATAGCTTTCGTTGCAGGCTAACGCAGGTGCTGCTGCTCTAAAACCAAATACTGCATCTTCCACAACTGGTTTGCCATTGCGGATAGCATCCATAAAATTGGCAAAGTGATCGTTTGACGAGTTATACCCATCCGGTGAATGATAGGTTACTCCCGGAAGGCTTGGCGCTTTCTGATCAGTTGCAGAGTACTTTTTATTATAATCGTCCATCAACGCTTTTTGCATGGCTTCGGGGTAGGTATAAAACGAATCCCAACCGCCGATGCCCGGAGCCACCGGCATTTTATTTTTTCGTATAGTAAAACCCTGGTCGTCATCAAGCTCAATCACACCTTCAGAACCTATTATTTTGGTTGAAGATCTTTCACCTTCTCCACTTATAAAATTCACCCTCAGGTTTGCCTGGAAAGCCGGATGCTCTTTAGTTGCGGGGTATTCAATTACAGCGCTCATTACATCGGGCACATTTCTGCCGTCTTTCCAGTAATACGTCCCTCCTATTGAAAATATCTTATCAGGTCCTTTAGAGTTTGTTATAAAATGGATGCCAGTTAACAGATGAACAAAAAGATCGCCTGCCACACCTGTACCGTATTCTCTATAATTACGCCACCTGAAAAACCGGTTACTTTCATAAGGTAATTTTGTTTTTTCATTGGCTTGGAAACGGTCCCACCCTACAGTTTGCAATCCAGCATCAAGCGGAATAGTATATTGCCATGCACCAAGCGCATTTTGGCGATTAAAGGATGCTTCTACTGTATTGATCTGCCCTATTGCTCCCGATTGATAAAGTTCTTTTGCTTTTTGAAAAGCCAGGCTGCTTACCCGTTGGCTTCCAACCTGGAAAACTGCCTTGGTTTCCTGTTGGGTTTTTATTTCGCCCAAGCCTTCACTTAAATAATGCACCATGGGTTTTTCGCTGTAAACAGCTTTGCCCTTACGCATGGCGGCGTTAGCTATAGTACTGTGCCAGTTATCGCTGGTTGCCACAATAATCGCATCCACATCTTTGCGGTCGATTATTTCATGATAATCAGCAGTGGTAAAAATATTTGCCCCATAAATTTCTTTGGCTCGCTGCAATCTCCCCTGGTACAGATCGCAACAGGCAACGAGCTCAACTCCCAGACAAGTGAGCGCGGCGCGGGTATCATTAAATCCCATAATCCCCATCCCTACTGTGGCAATCCTGATCTTATCATTCGGACTATATCGTTTTTCTGCTTGTAGAATCCTTCTTTCATGATCCTCCATAGCTGCAAAACCTGAAAGTGAGGCCGAAGTAAGCACAATGGTACTGCCCAGCTGTTTAATGAATTTTCTGCGATCGGATGCCATAATTTTTGGTTTTAGGAGTTGTAATTGGTTAATGCAAGATAAGAATTAGTTGATTCAACTCATCAATCTGATATTACTTAATCAATAATTTAAATGAAATCACTTTTTAATATTATTTAAAAAGTATAATTTGCATGCAGATATCTCCTTCCAGTAAAATCCATTATTGAATTAAACATGAAAAAATTATCCTTAGCACTATGTTGTTGTCTTATTAGCTTCCTGTCATTTAGCCAAACCAATAAAAGCGGATTGGCTATTATACCCGAACCAGTAAAGGCTATAACAAAACCGGGCGAATTCACCCTGCCTAAAAATATTACTATCCAGGCAAGCTCGAAGGCAGATATATTGCCGGTTACCGCTTACCTTAAATCGAAATTAGCGATATCTACGGGAGCATTGGTTACTGTAAAAAGTGCATTTCCAGTCCCTGCTACAATTAAACTGATGCTTAACACAAAAGCGGATACTGTGCTGGGAAAAGAGGGTTATCATTTATGGGTTGGCAAAAAGGGTATCATAATAAAAGCTAACGAACCGGCCGGATTATTTTATGGCGTGCAAACATTAATACAGTTATTGCCTAAAGAGATTGAGAGTACAGAAGTACACCACATAAAATGGACTGCGCCACTTGTTGATATTACTGATTACCCCCGATTTAAGTGGAGGGGGCTGATGTTTGATGTTTCGAGGCATTTCTTTACCAAAGAGGAAGTGAAACAGTACATTGACCAAATGGTGCGCTATAAATTTAATGTTTTACATATGCACCTTACCGATGACGAAGGCTGGCGCATTGAAATTAAAAGCTTGCCGCGTTTAACAACAGTAGGAGCTTATAACGTTAAAAAGATTGGCGAGTTTGGTAATTTCTCGACACCTACGCCTGATGAACCACGCACTTATGGCGGTTTTTATACTCAGGAAGATATTAAAGAACTGGTAAGATATGCAAAGGAAAGGTTTTTGGACATTATGCCGGAAATCGATGTACCTGGGCACAGCCTTGCCGCTGTTGTTTCTTATCCCGAATTGTCATGCACTCCTGGCGCCGATCAGTACCAGGTAAGATCTGGAGAGCGCACTATGGGTGATAATACGCTTAACCCATCAAGCGAGAAAACTTATGCATTTTTGGACAAGGTGCTTACGGAAGTAGCCCAGCTGTTCCCATTTGGATATGTGCACATGGGCGGCGACGAGTGCAATAAGGCTTACTGGGCAAAAAGTGATTCGGTAACCGCTTTGATGAAACGTGAAAACCTGAAGACCTACGAGGAAGTACAAAGCTATTTTGAAAAACGATTGGAAAAGATAGTAGAATCGAAAGGTAAGAAATTTATGGGCTGGGACGAGATAATTGAAGGCGGCCTGGGACCGAATGCTGCTGTTATGAGCTGGCGCGGCATACAGGGAGGTATCACCGCTTCGAAGCTTGGGCACGAAGTGGTAATGAGTCCTACAACGTTTGCTTACCTGGATTATATGCAGAGTGACAGGGTTACTGAACCGCATGTATACGCTACGCTGCGTTTAAATAAATCGTACGAGTTCGAGCCTGTGCCGGATAGCGCTGAATCTAAATTAATACTAGGAGGTCAGGCTAATTTATGGACAGAGCAGGTATTTACTTTCAGGCAGGTAGAATATATGACCTGGCCGCGCGGTTTTGCTATATCAGAGTCTGTTTGGTCGCCTAAAGACAAGAAAAGCTGGGGTAATTTTTATCCGAAGGTTGAAAAACATTTTGCCCGTTTTAACGAAGCTGAGATAAAATATGCACCAAGCGTTTATGACCCCAGCTTTGATGCGCACATGGGAGCAGACAGCCTGATAAGGGTTACCCTTACCAACGAGATCCCTAACCTGGATATTTATTACAGCTTTGATAATTCGTACCCGGACAAGTTCTATCCTAAATATACAGAACCTTTAATAGTGCCGAAAGATGCAGTACAGCTACGTGTAATAACTTACAGAGGCAAAGAACCGATTGGAAGAATGGTGACCATGCCAATAGCTGAATTAAGGAGAAGACTGGGAAGGGGAAGGCAATAGGAAAAATCTGGAGTTTTAAGTCAAAAGCCCGAAGCCCTGAACCATAGAAAAACTAAGGTCCAGGCTTCGGGCTTTAAATTAAGGCAACTACCAAACATCAACCTTTACAAATATTTGTAACTTTTAATTAGTTGAAGGTGTTTGCGGTGCTTTTTTATTAGCTAAAGAAAAAATTAATTTAAAGGACCAACCACTTACTGTTTTGTTATAGAAAAGATTCGTGTCTTTAGTATCTAATGCATTATAATTAGTCCCATCACCTTTAGGAATTGGTTTATCTGCATAAGCGTTTACTATATAATCACGCAACTGGCTGATCCTACTCACATCATAAAACATTGCTATTTGGAGGTTCTCGGTAACAAAATATCCAAGACCCATACCTCCATTTATATTTTTATTAAATGTTACATCAGGGGCAACATTCACAAGGTCCAAAGCAAGGTTAATTGACAAATGTTCCCAAAAACTAACACCGGCAATATTTTGAACGCCCTTATCAAGTTTTTTCGATGTTGCAAATGCAGAAGTACTTGAGTCTGTTAAAAATCCGGATTGCTTAGTCAAACTATATTTTTGTTGAAGTAGCGAGTTATAACTGGTGGTTTTTGATTGCTTTACAAAAGTATTAGCATTTTGGTCTACGGCTATTTTACCAAGCTTAACCATAATAACTGATGATATTACAAAAGCCTGTTTACTAAGTGGTTGCAATTTTAAACTATGATTATTATCCGTTGTTAAGGAATAATCGTATGTTTTTTCGTTTGTGTGACTGTATCCTGCCCCAAAGCCAAATGTCACACCATTTAAATCAGCTGTTTGCCCAAAAGCCAGGTCAATTAAACCCAGGAACATTAAGGTAAATATTAATCTTTTCATTGTAATAAAGTTTAGGTGCCTACTCTAAATCCGTTTTCGGCTTTCCGGGTTTTAGGTTCGTTAAAATATCATATTGATGCATTATTTATTTTAAGGCTGAAGAAGCTTTATTAAAGCCATAAGGCAGAACACCAATTCCCAATCCATAAATAACAGTGGTAAGGTTTGATAAATCGGCAGGCTTAGCCGGATCTTTAAAATAACAGTACATATAAAAAGTGCTTAAACAAACACCTATTGTAAGCGCCACCAGTCCGGTCAAGAATGCAATAGCACGGCTGGTGCTTTGCGGCGGAGTCGGAGTACCTGTACTGCTTCCGGCAACAGGAGCGGCATTTTTATCTTTTTCGGCCAAGAGGCCAGAGGATTTTACAGTACTCTTTAACTTAACGGTTGTTACAATTAAAATAAGGGCAAAAAAGATGACCGGTAAAAATGCTATCCAGGTTTCAGGGATATTGGGCTGATCATTTTTTGCAGTATCAGCCAAACAACAAAAGGGGGTCAATAACGCGATGGTTAATAATAAATTTTTAGTTTTCATGACTTTAAGGTTTTAATGAGATTGAATACCTCAAATCTCAGCAGGAAAATAAAATGGCAATGCCGTAAAAAAGCCTTTTTTAACAGGGTGATTTTACGGTATTAAAAAGGGCATAAACACATTGTGGATGTGATAGTTAGTGCAGAATATTGGATTATTAAATAACACATTAATTCATTAAATTTATCACAACTTAAATCTTAAAACATCATGAAAAAATTAGCATTACCAATTGTCACATTAATAATTGGGTTTGTAACAGGTTATCTTATTTTCAAAAATTCAACTCCAAAATTTCCTTTTCAATTTGGACCAGGTAGTTTCGAGAAATCTCATTCACTTTTACCCCAAGCTATTGACAGTGCTGTAGCAGCAAAAAATATTGCTGATTATCAAAAAATGGTTAGTGCTTCCGTACCTGGAACACAAGGTCCTTTCCATGGTTTTTTTCTTGATTCGGCATCTCTTCAAAAAGTACTATCTGAAAAAGTAGATGGAATAAGCTTTTACCTAGGTATGGATCCATATAATTCAATAAATCATCAAAATTATGTAACTATTTATTATACTGGAGCCAAAGCCAACCTTCATGCTCCACCTAGATTTATAAATTCAAAAGATGTTTATGAATATGTTTATCCATGTCCCACAGCTTGTGGAACTTTAGCACCTTGATCATGTTTATTAATTTTATAATTTATCTTTTGCTATTATTATTGATTTTTATAAATGGTGCAGTGCAATTAAAAAGGCACTCAACACCATTTATAATTTTAATAACACTTATAGGATTGACATTTTTAAGTGAGTTAATAGGCAGATTTTTAGCTATGAAACTTCGTAATAGTATGCCTGTCTACCATGTTATTTCTGTGCTTGAGTATACTTGTATAACTTTGATTTATTTGTATTTTCTAAAGGGAAAAAAATTTAGAGTAATCAAATATTTACTACCAGTCCTAATTATTTGTTCCTTTTTAAATAGTCTTTATATCCAAGGACTTTTAAATTTCCCTTCAAATAGCATATTATTATTTCAAATAGTTTATTTATGTTATGCGTTATTGGGGTTAATTCAAATGTTAAAAATTCCAAATCAAATTTTAATCCGTAAACAAAGTTTCTTTTGGTTAAATATATCACTGTTATTTTATTCAAGTACTCAATTATTGTTTTTTGGATTGCTAAATTATGCAATCAAACATCATTTAAATTTGAATCCAGTATTTACTTTTTCATTTATAATTAATTTAATTTACTATAGCCTCCTAGCTATATCAATACGTTTGGATAGGATTAGTCCTAATAGATCAACTCACAATGAAGTCCTTGATAAATGATGACTTTGAACTATATGAACTAATTTTTGTTACGGCATTTTTTTTTGCTGGTCTAACTGGGTTTATTATTTATTTTTTAATATTATATAGAAAAAAACAAGTATTAAATTCAATTCAACAAGAAAAATTAGAAATTAAATTTCAACGGGAAATATTAAAAACCCAGCTCGAAGTACAGGAACAAACTATGCAAACCATTGGCGCTGATCTGCATGATAATATTGGGCAGTTGTTGAGTCTTACCTCGTTAACGCTTAACTCTATTGAGTTAGATAATGAGCTAAAGGCCCGACAAAAAATTGATACCGCTATTGATCTCACTGTCCGTTCTATTAAAGAAATGCGTTTGCTTGGAAAATTGTTACAGGGCGACCAGCTGATTGCGATGGGTTTGCCGGAAGCTATCAGGCATGAGATCAACTGGATTGAAAAATCAGGCCGCTATCAAATTAATTATACTGAAGAGGGGGAGATGCCTGCAATCAGCTGCACGGAAAAGGATCTTATTCTTTTCCGGATCATCCAGGAGATCTTAAATAATATTATGAAACACTCGCAAGCTACGGAGATAAATATTAAGCTAAATTACCAGGATGCATCGCTCCTATTAGCTGTTAATGATAACGGTATAGGCTTTAATGCAGATAATTTACCCACAGAGCAAAGCGGCATGGGCTTGCAGAATATTCAAAAAAGAGCAGGCATAATTGGCGGCGAGGCTACGATCATTTCAAATCAGGGTGAGGGTACCACTATAACTATTTTTACACCATATCCTTAAACAATGCAAAAAGAACAGATATTAATTGCGATTGTTGACGACCATACACTTTTCAGGAATGGTGTTGCATCGCTTATGGGTGAGTTTGAGGAATTAAAGGTTGTTTTTGAAGCCGAAAACGGCGAACAGATGCAATATATGTTGGCGAAAAAACCTTTGCCGCAAGTAATATTAATGGATATTAATATGCCTGTGATTGACGGTTATGCTGCAACCAAATGGCTTAAAGAAAGGTATCCCAAGATCAGGGTTTTGGCGCTAAGTATGTTTGAGGATGATAAGGCGGTTATCCGGATGATAAAAAGCGGGGCAAACGGCTATGTGTTAAAAGAATCAAAACCAAGGGAGCTTTTGGAGGCTATTAAAACTGTTAATGAAAAAGGTGTTTTTATTAACGAAATGGTTTCAGGTAAACTTATCCGTACCGTTGCGGGTGACGAAACGCCTCCCGATTTCTCGGGCAAAGAGCTTGAGTTTTTAAAGCTATGCTGCTCGGAATTAACCTATAAAGAAATTGCTGATAAAATGTTTGTAAGCCCGCGTACAGTTGATAACTACCGTGAGTCGCTTTTTCAAAAGCTTAACCTAAAAACAAGGACAGGGCTGGTGATGTATGCCATTAAAAATGAAATTTTTAAATTGTAGATTTAGCTTTCGATGCTCATATCGGGCTTTAGGCAGCTTTCAAACCACAGTTTTCCACACCTTCTGGTTAACTTTTTGCTTATAGGTGGTTAAAATAAAGTTATCTTAGGCAATTAATATCATTTAAAGCGGTTTGTCACAAAAGTCAGTTCAAAATTATATACCGGCATTAACAGGAGTGCGTGCAATGGCAGCCTTCCTTGTATTTATATCCCACTTTGCGTATGTTTTTGATGATAAATTTCCACACATTATACAACGTTTCCTGGGTGAGTTCCACATTGGGGTAAGTATTTTCTTTGTGCTGTCGGGCTTTCTGATCACTTTCCGTTATTACAACAGCTTCAATTTAACTACCGACTGGTTTAAGCAATATTTAAAAAACAGGGTTGCGCGTATTTACCCGATGTATTTCTTGCTGACAGTAGCTGCTTTTGTTTACTATTTTATCACTAAAGATCAAACTATAACAAAAGGTTCATCCAACCCGGTAGGGTTAATGGTATTGAACATAACTTTTATACGCGGTTTTTTTTATCAGTACTGGGATACCGGTATAGCGCAGGGATGGTCGCTTACGGTTGAGGAATGCTTTTATTTCTCTGCTCCAATTATTTTCCTTATCGCCAAAAAATATAATAAATTCTATATACAGCCGGTAATTATTACGCTGTTCGCTATCGCGATGGTGTTCATTTTCCGGGATATAAACTGGCATGGTTTTTTTGGCAATTTTACATTTGTGCTGTGCTTTACCTTTTTTGGCCGGTGCTTTGAATTTTTTGTTGGTGTACAATTAGCCAGGTATGTGCTTAAAAACGGTTTTACGCGCACGCATAAATTCAGCTTTACCTACGGGGGCTTTATTATGATATTTGTTTGTGTGTTTGTTATGGCGCTACAAACACCAATAGCACCCTGGATTGCCGGATTAGAGACCCCGGTAGGCATAATCACTAACAATTACTTTTTATGCGTGATGGTGGCCTTTTTCTTTTACGGCATCTTAACCGAGGAAACCGCATTTAAAAAGCTGCTGGCAACACCATTTGTAGAACTGCTTGGCAAGAGCTCTTATATATTCTACCTCATCCATTTGGGGTGGATGTATAACCTGATACATGATAACATTAACCACCTTAATGACTATATTTTTACGCTTTATGATAGATGGGGGAAAGATTGGTTTTCGCCCTTTCAATACGATAGTTTAAACCTTCTGTACATTTTTATCGTATTAAACGCCGTTTCTATATGTTTATTTAAACTAATTGAGGAACCACTAAATCATTATATCCGTAAATCAGACTTTTTAATAAAGTATAAACCACGCCCTAAAGGGATTGAAGATTAACGGATGTATTTGGCCTGTGGATTTATTATCTGATGAAAAGAACATTTACGTTTACTTTTTCCTGGTGCCTGTTTTTTGTTTTGATATCTACATTTAAAACATTTGCAGGTTTCCCTATTGGTAAATACCGTAATGTTGTTGTTCCTACCTTCTCTTATTACCGCCAAACAGACAGGTTTGATATTAGTGGTAATATTATAAAGGGCAAACCAGGCGCCAGTTTTACCTCTTTTTCGGCTAATTTATATATTGGTTATGGCATTTCACGCCGATTGGATATTATTGCTACCGTACCTTATTTATACCAGGTGAATAAATTGGCTCCTGGCCCGGGTAATACCCTGATTAACCAGGGAGCAGGTGATCTGCTTGTTGGCTTAAGCTATAACCTGATAAATTTTAATTACATAAGGTATCTTTCTGTGCAGGTATCGGGCATTGCACCGCTATATAAAACAAATGGCGGAGAGTCAGCTTTGGGTTTAGGAAACTATGGCAGTGAGGTTAAGCTGATGTATTGCGGAAACCTGCCGAAAGCTATTTTTGACAAAGGTTATTTCAATACAGAGCTTGCTTATCGCAGGTATTTTAATGCACAGGGGCCGGATCAGGTAAGCTTTACAGGCACGTTTGGTTATCCACTAAACAAACACAACCAGTTGAGCCTTGATATTTTACTTTTCCGTTCATTTAGTTCGAACAAAGAATTTAACAATAACTTTTATGCCGAACGGGATTATGCTTTTTTTAAGCCCCAGTTGAACTATGGGCATCAGTTTACCCGTCGGTTTACCATGTTTGTTGGTGGGTTTTATGTGCCATTCGGGTTAAATACTGGGGTTGGCTATGGCGGCACAGCTTTAGCGGTTATTAAATTATAGTTATGAAAAGGATCAGCTATTTAATTATTCTTTCTATTTGCTTGCTGCTTGTTGCTTCTTTAAAGGTTGCAGCCCAGGAACAGGAGGAAGAAGCTGTTGAGACTGGAGATGTTGTGCTGAAACCTATGCCTCAAAACAAAAATGCCCTTTTCAAAAGCAATGAAGAGATAAGGTACAAAATACAGGTAAGCAATAATACAAACCAATATCAAAACGGAAAGATCTCTTATATAATCACAACCGATGAAGGGAAAAAAATCGCTATTGATTCGGTTCATTTGAGCATCAGGGGTAGCTCTAATAAGGAGCTACTGATAAAGATCTCACCAAAAGGAGCCGGATTCTACAGGATAAATTTTATAGTGAACCTGCCTGAATATGATGATACCGTGAGAAGAGTATTTGGTGTAGATCCTGAAAAGATCCGATCGCAATTGCATAAACCTACCGATTTTGATGTTTTCTGGAAACAAAGCCGCGAGCAGTTGGCAAAGGTAGTCCCAAGTTATCGGGTATTGGAACGACGTGACCTCTCAACCGACGAGAAAAGGGTCTATGCAGTCGAAATGCGTTCGTATGGTGATATACTGATCCGCGGCTGGTTAGTTATTCCGCGCGACGGGAAAAAGTTTCCGGTACACTATCGTGTTCCGGGGTATGTAGTTACGTTAAAGCCTAATATGGATAACGACGACTTTATTGCGTTCGACCTGAATGTGCGCGGAAACGGCAACAGTAAGGACGTAATTAATATCGGTACAGACATTTACTCTGTAGTAAACATCGATAATAAGGATAAATACATTTACAGAGGTGTATATATGGATTGCCTGCGCGGGCTCGATTTTTTGTATTCGCATGCTAACCTGGGTATTGATACATCCAAGATTTTTGTTGAGGGAGGAAGTCAGGGTGGTTCGTTAGCACTGATTACTGCAGCGCTTGATAAAAGGGTGAAATTATTAACCATTCAGGTGCCTTTATATGCCGATATCCATGATAACTTCGCGATATCAGAATCGTACGATAAACAGGTTTTTCCATTTAAAGTATTCAGGAAATATCAGAGTCAGCATGCCGGCTTTACATGGGATAAATTCTTCAGCACATTTGATTATTACGATCCGCAAAATTTTGCTCCGATGGTAAAATGCCCAGTGCTGATGGGGATAGGATTACTTGACCAGTTTTGCCCGCCGCGCTGCAGCATGTCTTTGTACAACCATATCGGCAGTACGAACAAGGAGTTTGTTTGTGTACCAAACTCCACTCACGAAGTAAATTTTAATTATTTCATGTTCCAGAATTTATGGCTCCGCGAAAAATTCAGGATACCCTAAAACCTGATAACTGTTGAAATGTTTACCCATTAATTAAAGAATAATAATATATAAGTGAATTGAAATATCCCCAAAAGGGCTATTTTTAACCTAATTAAGCACGTAACAGATAGTATTAATATAAAGGTTAAACAATAAAGTAAATTTCGGCACGGTAATAGCCATACAAGGCCGATAAAAAAGTTAAAATCAGGCTAATGCTGATTATTAAACATTTTGCAGAGGTTAAAATACTTCGGCTAAATTTATGAGTTAAAATATGATGGTAAGATTTACAAATAAATTCTCAACTTTAGTTTGCATGCTGGTTGCCATTTTAGCAACACAGCAGGCATTTGCGCAAGGCGGGAGTAGTGAAGGCACGGTAAATGCCGTTGTGACCACGCATAGCAATGACGGTATTTTTAATTCAACAGCATCTTATACATTCGATGTTACCAACAACTACCCAAATCAGCAGGTTGGACGGGTTAAATATGTGGTAACTACCGAATCAGGCAAAAAATTAAAATCAGATTCGGTACATGTAAGCCTCGGCAAAAACAGCTCAGCCAGTTACAATTTTGATA
This sequence comes from Bacteroidota bacterium, assembly GCA_013286325.1. GTDB lineage: Bacteria > Bacteroidota > Bacteroidia > Sphingobacteriales > Sphingobacteriaceae > Mucilaginibacter. The sequence continues at coordinate 92,642 of JABDFZ010000001.1, forward strand.
TTCCGGGGTTAAAATCTGGTTTTTATAAAATCAACTTCATGATCAATACCACTGATTATGACGATACAACACGTAAAGCATTTGGTATAAAACCTGAGGATATCAGGTCGCAATATGGAAAACCTGCCGATTTTGATAAATTTTGGGATAATGCAAAAGCCGAGCTTGCTAAGGTAAAACCTGAATTTAAGGTTACTGAATTGCCAGACTCAAGCAAGGATAAGCGTAATGTATTTTTAGTTGAAATGAAATCAATAGACGGATTAACCATCAGAGGGTGGTTAACCGAGCCTATTACAAAAAACAAGAATAAAAAATTTGTAGTAATGCTGGCCCTTCCGGGCTACCAGGTTGATTTAAAGCCTCTATACGGCCTTGATCCGGATATTGCCATTCTATCCTTAAATATAAGGGGACAGGGAAACAGCAGAGATGTAATTAATGTACGCAGGGAAACTTATATCACCCTGGGCATTGAAGATAAAAATAAATATGTTTTACGCGGCGCTATTATGGACTGTGTGCGTGCGGTTGATTTTATATTTACACGCCCTGAATTAAGGCATGATAATATAATTGCAGTCGGCGGAAGTTTGGGTGGTTTCCTGGCGCTTGCAACTTCTGGCATTGATAAACGTATAAGCTTCTGTTCAGCTGCGAATCCTATACTTAGTGATGTACGCAATTTGGTTAGCGAAGTTGACTGGCCGTTTATTGATATAAAGAAATACGTTAATACAAGGCCGGGATTAACTTTTGATAAGGTGCTAAATAATATGGATTATTTTGATGCTAAAAATTTTGCATCAAGTATAAAATGCCGCACATTGGTTGGCATGGGTCTGGTTGATAATATTGCACCTCCAAATACAGTACAAACACTTTATAATGGAATTACGGCAGACAAACACCTGATCATATTCAGAGACCTTGCGCACGAAATTGGTAAGAAATACGTGATATATGAAGGGCGCTGGATGCGGGATACATTTGCATTGTTTTAACATTAACCACAAATCATGAGCCTTTTAAAAACAATTACCAAACTTTCATTTTTAACATTAGTACTTTTTATAACGGCGCAAAGCGTAAGTTATGCCGATGGTGGTTTCCCGGTAAGACCAGGCCGGTTATTGATAGCCCCTTCTGTAAGCTACTTTTTTGCTAACTCTCAATGGGACTCCACCGGAGTAAAAAAAGCATTTGCAAACAACGGCCGTTTTTCGTCGGTTGGTGTTACATTATATGCAGAATATGGAATAAGCAGGAAATTTGCAGCGGTAGCCTCGGTTCCGTTTGTATATAATATGTATACCCAAAACACTGCCCCAACCAGCACTAATAGCTCTGGCCTTGCCGATATGGAAACAGGCTTAAGATATTACCTGGCTAATATTGATTTTATTTACTATTTTTCTATCCAGGGAACAGCTATTACGCCTTTATATTCAAATAACGCCAGCTTAGGTTATGGCCAGGAAGGTGCGGAACTAAAACTTGCATTTTCCGGAACTGGTAAATTGGGAACTTTAAGTACTTACTTTAATGCGGCCGATGGCATACGCCAGTATTTTGGCACAAACGGCCCTATTCAAAACAGGTACAACGCAACTTTCGGGCTATCACTTGATGAGGAGTATGAAAACCAGATCTCGGCAACAGTAAGCGGGATTTATTCACAAAGTAATGATAAAAGATTCTCGGTAATACCCGAAACAAATAAAGATTTTTCATTCCTGCAGGCCTCTATAGGTTTCGGCCATTCATTTACAAGGGAAACTTCATTGTTTTTAAGCGGTGGCCGCTTCTTAACAGGCCGTAACACAGGCATAGGTACTTCAGTATCGCTTGCCTTTATATACAGGTTGGATTACAGATAATTTTAGCTGAAAGCAAAGAAATTAGAAGCCGGAGTTTATTGAATATTTCAATAGCTTTCGGCTTTTTGCTTTAAGTTTAATGCCCGAACTCCCCGAACATTTCCTTTATTGCTTTTTCGCGGTAACTGAAAATGTCTTTGATTTGTTTATCTACTAAAATTTTATTGGCCCAGGTACCAATAAAGCCATATGGGATGGCATAGTGTAAAATATCATTCATCAGTACCCCTCCATTTATAGCTTTGAAATGATGCTGATGATGCCACAGGGCATAAGGACCAAAGCGTTGTTCGTCCACAAAATATTCGCCTTCTTTTACATGGGTTATCTCAGTCATCCAGTTCATCTTTATGCCTAATACCGGCGCTATTTTGTAAGTAATAATCATCCCGGCATAAATTTTAGTGGTCTCCGTAAAATCCGAAGTAACCTTAAAGCTCATGTTCTTAGGGGTAATTTTAGCGAGATTTAGTGGTGATGAAAAAAAGTCCCAGGCTTCATTTAAGGTAATGGGGATGGCTTGTTCAGTTTTTACCAGGTATGTTTTCATAAAGCATGTAAAATAGTGTGTTTGGCGATTGAACCATTATCAGACTCCTTAATGTTTCTCAGCTTGTACCTGTTTCATGGCCTTTTCCAATTCCTTAATGAATTTTGGCTTATAAGGCGGGTTGCCATTTTTCTGCTGAATATCTAAAGTAAACATTGCTCCATTATTCCTGGAATTATTAGTCATAATTGAAATCATGACTTTATCGTTCGTTTTTAAAGTCCAATTTAAATCTTTATTTATTCTTTTATAATCTGATTTAGGATTATCGAACCTGGCTATTAAGGCCGGCATATATTTAACGTTACTGAACCCGGTCATATAATGAATACAAACCCCTTTAGGAGAAAACATAAAAAGTCTTATAAATATTCCGGTCCGGTCAATCGTTGTGGAAGGAAATTCATACATTAATTGATTTCCCTGGGTATTTGTAATAATATCGAGAGTTACAACCTCCTTTTTTAAAATTCCTTGCTGCCCTTTCATGTATTCCTTTATCTGTTTCACATTGGCATTCAGCAATTCCTGACACTTTACTTCTGATCTTATAAATAAAACCAATAAAAGAGATATACCTAATCTTAATGCTTTCATTTTTTGTGGCCAAACAATCCTATTTATTTTATCTCTCATAAATAGTATCTCTACTATTTTTTCTTATTAGCATAATTAACAAATTGTCTTTCTTTTTAATTATAGTATCTCCAACGTGAATTTTAATTTGCCTATCCCACTGTACATTATAAAGATAATATTTTTTATAATGTACTGTTACAGAAGGAGTGTGTTGCCCATCGTAGCTAACTTTTTGAACAGGTCCTTTAAAACTCCATTTTAAAGCTTTTTTAGGCTCAAGAATGCTATTAGTAATAAATATAATTACCATTACAAAAAAAATAATTTTCACAGCTGAATCGTACTCTCTCTTAACATTTAAATCCATATAGCAGCTTTGTGTATCTGTATCCAAATTTATTCATCAAGCCCTATTCGCATTTCGAGTAAATTTGGGATAAAACCGGCTTTTTCGTAAGCTTTAATTGCAGGCAAATTTTCATTATAAACTTCCAGTCGCATTTCGGTTACGCCCATAGAAATAACCCATTGCTTAAGCGCCTCAATAATTATATTATTTACACCCTTTCCCCTATGCTCTGGTTTTACATACATAAAGCCCAAATAGGCATGTTTAGGGTGTTTCAGGTAGACCTTTGAATCTTCTATCCGTGCATATGCAGAACCTATTAATTCGCCATTTATTTCTGCTACAATAACCTCCACATGAGGTGCGGCAATCATTCCTGCAATGTCGTAATAGTGAATTTCGCCTTCTTTTAATGTCGGATCAAAAGGGCGTTCTGCTGTAATAATACCCTGCTCAAAGCTCAATAATATCTTTAGGTCACTTAACTCTGCCTTTCTTGTAATAATATGTTCCATTGTTTTAATTAGTGAATTGGTAATTTAGTGAATGACTAATTGTGAATTAGCGATTTAGTGATTGAATTATCGGATGATAGGATAAATATCCTAATATTCACTCAATCACTAACTCCCCCATTCACTAATTAATATCGTTCAATGGTAGCCATAGGTAAGTCACGTCTGGACCATTCACTCCATGAGCCAACATATAGTTTTGGTTCGGGAATGCCTGCGTAGGCCATACCTAAAAGCGTATGGCAAGCCGTAACTCCAGATCCGCAATGAACAATCACTTCGTTATGGGCTACATTGCCGATAATATCGTTATACATGCTCCGGAGTATTTCGGGTGGCAGATATTTGCCATCGCTGTCGAGGTTTAAAACGTAGGGCAGATTTGCAGCCCCAGGGATATGCCCGGCAATAAGATCTATCGGTTCGGTTTGGCCGAGATAGCGCGGCGTTTCCCTAACATCAATTACTATTCTGCTTTCATCCTGTGCGGCTGCACCGGCTTCGTCAATATCAACAGTTCCTTTATAATCTCCTGTTACGGGGTATGGCTTTACGGGAGTTGGTGTGTATATATCAGTACTTAATTTTACACCTTCTTTGTTAGCTGACTGCAAGCCTCCGTTTATTACCTGCACTTGTTTATGACCGATAGCCCTGATCATCCACCATAGCCTGGCAGCGCTGAATGCGCCTGATTTGTCATCATAAATAATAACACGACTTTCTGGAGTGATGCCCCAATCGCCTAATAGTTTAGCAAAATCTTTTACAGGGGGCAAAGGGTGCCTGCCACCAATAGAAGCATCGGTAACTTTTGCTGCAAGATGTTTATCTAGATCGGCATAAATGGCATTTTTTAAATGCCCTGCAAGGTAACGCTGATAAGAATCCTGCCCGCCGCGGGCATCGATGAGGATAGTATTCGCGCCGACGAAAGCCGGACCGTTGATTTCAATTAGTGGCGACATAGCTGCTTCGATATTTAGTTTAGAAGAACCAAGATTCAAGAATCAAGAGCCAGAATTAAAGCAAAGTTGTTTCAGCTTCAGATCTTGATTCTTGGCTCCTGATTCTTGAATCTTCTTCAGATATCAAATATAGATACACCGCATTTAGTTTCGCAATTTTTACTGAACCATTTTATTAGCGCAGTACGAACTTGCAAAAGCTTCGGGTTTAGCCTTAAATACAAAGCCCATGCTTAAAATGTAGCCCATAGCTTCGTGCAAAGCCTGGTTCGATTTAAACATAGGGTTGGTGTTAATGTCGGCATGTACTTCCAGATCAACATCATACAGATCAAGCAGGTCGCAAAGTTTGTAAGCAATGTCGATTGATTTTTGCACTTCTGAAAGCATCCTTTCCTTAATGCTCATTTTTTGCGAGGTACGTTCCTGGTGGATAAACATAAATCCTCCTCTCTGCTCGCGTAAAAAAACAATTACGGTTGCAAAATCAGTCACATTACCTTTTACCTGCGAGTCGGTACCGATACATACTTTAAGTTTGTTGCCGAGCGCAGATTCCCTTTCAATGGCCTTCTCAACTTCTTCTAAAATGGGCGAATTGATAACCTCGCCGCTAAATTTTCTCCAGGTCATAAATTTATTTTTAGGGTTAAATTTTAGCTGACCTTTTTACGGTCTATAAAAATAAGCGATAACGTTTCATATAAACGTGAATACAATGTGATTTATTTGTTAACATTTAATTGAATATTAACAAGTTAGCTTAATACATTAATATAAGGGTATTTCGTTTACAGAAATGGCAGTATGGGGATGCGAGAAGGATTATAGTTTATAGTCAATGGACCATGGTCAAAAATTGGTAAAATAGAAATATAATTGGTTGAATAGCTGATAATAATCAATACTATTACAATCTTACCGTCACAAGGCCGTTACATTATGAATGTTATAAAATTCACATTATTTCTGATACATTTATTGACAAATTAATAAACCATTAGCATGAAATTAACCAAATACCTTTTATTTGCCATACCTGCGGTTATTGTTGCAGGATGTAAACAGTCACAAAAAGATTCATCGGCAGAGACGCCGAAACGCACTGTATTTTTTGACAAAGCCGGGATGGATACTACCGTTAAGCCCGGAGACAACTTTTTTTTATATGCCAGCGGTAACTGGATGAAGAAAACGCAGATCCCGCCATCGGAAACAGGCTGGGGCTCTTTTTATACCTTATTTGATGACAATGAAAAAAATCTACATCGTATTTTGGAGGATGCCGCCAAACAGGATAACACCAAAGGTAGTATTGAGCAAAAAGTAGCCGACCTGTATACCAGCGGTATGGATACTACAGCCATTGAAAAATTAGGTTATGAGCCTGTTAAACCATTCCTTGAAAAAATTAATGCAGTTAAAAATTATAAAGACCTGCTTTACCTTGCTGCTGATAGCTATAAAGACGGCGATGGCTATCTTTTAGGCTTTAGTATTGGTGCAGATGACAGGATCAGTACTAAAAACATAGCTCATTTTGACCAGGCCGGCTTAAACCTGCCAAACAGGGATTATTATTTTAATACGGATTCGGCAACTGTAAAAATAAGGGCTGAGTACTTAAAATATATTGCCAAACTATTCACGTTGACAGGTACCGATGCTGCAACAGCAAATAAAAAATCTGCTGCCATTTTACAACTGGAGACTGAAATTGCCAAATCGCACCTTACGCCTACTGAGCTGCGCGATCCGGTTAAAAACTATAACAAATTTGTAGTTGCCGATCTGCAAAAACAATTACCCGATATTGATTTAAAGGAAGTATTTGGCCATTTAGGATTAAAAGCTGATACCGTTCTGGTTGGGCAGCCCCAATATTTTAAAGCGTTAGATAACCTGCTGAAAACACAGCCATTAGATGTCTGGAAAGATAAGCTGGCATTTACTGCCCTTAATAATGCATCTACTTATTTGAGCAAAAGCTTCAGGGATGCTAATTTTGACTTTAACGGCCGGATACTGAATGGCCAGAAACAACCAAGGGACAGGTGGAAAACAATTACTGATAACGTTGATGGTGGCATTGGCGAATTATTAGGACAGCTTTATGTTCAGAAATATTTTACGCCTGAAGCCAAAAGCCGGATGCTTGCGTTAGTGAATAACCTGATAAGCGTTTATAAAGACCGCATTGAGAAACTTGACTGGATGAGCGCTGAAACAAAAAAGCATGCGCTGGAAAAATTAGCTGCTTTCACTAAGAAGATCGGGTATCCAGACAAATGGAAAAAGTATGATGACGTAGAGATAAGCAAGGATACTTATTTTGCAAACATGCAGTCAATTAGCAAGCATAATTATAATGAGGGGATAAAAAAAGTTGGCAAGCCCGTTGATAAAACCGAATGGGGAATGACACCGCCAACAGTAAATGCCTATTATAATCCAAGCAATAATGAAATTGTATTCCCTGCAGGTATTTTGCAATTCCCATTCTTTGATAAGGACGCTGACGATGCCATTAATTACGGAGCTATTGGAGCTGTGATCGGTCATGAAATGACTCATGGTTTTGACGATCAGGGAAGGCAATATGATAAAGACGGCAACCTGAAAGATTGGTGGACAAAAACAGACGCTGATAAATTTAAAACCAAGGTACAGGTAATGATAAACCAGTATAACGGCTTTACAGTATTGAATAATCTACATGTTAACGGCAGCCTTACCCAGGGTGAAAACCTTGCAGATATCGGCGGTGTTGCCATTGCTTACCAGGCGTTTAAAAACACAGAGGAAGGCAAGAGCGATAAAAAGATTGACGGCTTTACCCCCGATCAACGGTTTTTCTTATCGTTTGCGCAGGTTTGGCGTGTTAAAACCCGCGACGAAACTATGCGTCTGCGTATCAGCAGTGACCCGCATTCTCCTGAAATGTATAGAACCAATGGTCCGCTTTCAAATACTGAAGCATTTTATAAGGCATTTGACATAAAGCCAGGCGATAAAATGTACAGAGATGAAAAGGACAGGGTAAAGGTTTGGTAATTATTAATTAACAAAACAGGTATCGATATGAAATTAGTAAAATATATGTTGTTTGCACTACCGGCGGTTATAGCTACCGGATGCAGGCAGCATCCGAAAGATGCGGCGGCGGACGTACCCCAACGCACCATTTTTTTTGATAAGCCGGGAATGGATACAACCGTTAAACCAGGCGAAAACTTCTTTTTATATGCCAACGGTACCTGGTTAAAGAATACTAAGATCCCACCTTCGGAAACAGGGTGGGGTTCTTTTTATATTATGCATGAGGATATCCAAAGAAACCTGCACCATATTTTGGAAGATATTTCGAAAACGGATAATCCTAAGGGAAGTAAGGAGCAAAAGGTAGCCGACTTTTATACCAGCGGTATGGATACGGTAACTATAGATAAGCTTAATTACGACCCGGTAAAACCGTTATTCACAAAAATAAATGCCGTTAAAAATTATAAAGAACTGATAGATCTATCGGCCAGCAGCTTTAACGACGGCGACGGGTTCCTATTCGGGTTTTATGCATCGCCTGATGACAAGAAAAGTTCGGTAAATGTGGCACACTTTGATCAAACAGGATTAGGATTGCCTACAAGGGATTATTATTTTAATACGGATTCGGCAACTGTAAAAATAAGGACTGCTTACGTGAAGTACATTGCCAAACTTTTTACGCTGACAGGCGCAGATGCAAAAACTGCGGACAAAAAAGCAGCCGACGTTTTAAAGCTGGAAACAGAAATAGCAAAATCGCATTTAAGCCCTATTGACCTGCGCGATCCGCAGAAGAACTACAATAAATTTGCCGTAGGCGATTTTCAAAAACAAGTACCTGATATTGACCTAAAGGATGTGCTTAATCGCATGAATATTAAAACCGACACTATATTTGTTG
>JABDFZ010000002.1 GCA_013286325.1 Bacteroidota bacterium
TGGTGCAGAAGGGTTATCAAGCTTCAAGTGTCCCATAAGCAGAAAAATATTGTTTGGTATAAACGTTGGATTTTAATTAAACAGACATGAAAAATATAAAATATATAAAAATAGTAGTTACCATGTGTATTGCAGTAATGCTGCTTAACGCATGTAAAAAAGTTGAGCCTTCCACAGCAATTGATGAACGCTCAGCATTAACTAATCCAGGTGATATTTACACCTCTACAATAGGCAATTATGCTGAATTAAGAGACCCTGACTATACCCGGAGTGGGCATTTCCTGATGGAATATCCAAGTGATAACGTTGCACAGGGACAGCCATCGTCTGATGATCTTTCCAGATGCTATAGGTATGCTACACAGATCCCTACAGGTGCTCATGCTACCGCTTTTTGGACAAAAGGATACCACATTATTTTTGCGGCCAATAAAATTATTGGAGCGATACCCGATAATGCAAGCGCTGATTTAAAGCTGTTAAAAGGCGAAAACCTATATATCCGCGCAATGGTTGATTTTAATTTAGTGCGCATTTTTGGCCGGCCTTATACTCAAGGGAATGGTAACAACCCCGGCGTTCCATTATTAACCGAAAGCAGTACAGATCTTTCACCCGCCAGAAGCTCTGTAAAGGATGTTTACACAGCTGTTATTGCCGATCTTCTAAAGGCCGCAGACTTGATGACAATTCCGGCTACTGCAAGCCCTAAAAGCGATATCTTTGCATCGAAAGAGGTTGCTCTTGCTCTACTGTCGCGTGTGTATTTATATATGAATGATAATGCAAACGCCATTAAATACGCCAACCTGGTAATTAATTCTGGTCGTTATACATTACTACAGGGAAGTGCTTATCAGGGCTACTTTAGCGTTGCACCTGAAGGTAATACAGAAACTATATTTTGTATCAGGCATACAACAACACAGGATCAGGGCTTTAGCGCCATCGGTTCAATGTACTATAGCGGATTAGGACCTGATGGAACAAGCTCCTTGACCACCCCTGGTGGACAAGGAAATACCGGATGGGGTGAGGTTTATGCATCAAAAACTTATGTAGCCGATCTTGATAAAAATCCGGGCGATCTTCGTCATAGCTTTATTGCTCCATATACCATTAATGGTGTTTTGCAGATGAATCAAAAGCTTACACCAAACACGCCAATGTACTATATCACCAAATACAGTTTCCAGGAAGGTATTGTAACATTAAGCTCTCCGGTTTACCTGCGTTTGGCCGAAATGTATCTGAACCGTGCCGAGGCTAATGCAAAACTGGGCAACAGCCAGGCAGCTATTGATGATGTTAATATTATCCGTACCCGCGCAGGGATCCCAACTCTTACCGTTGCAAGCGCAGGAGATGTGCTTGGAGCGGTGCTTGAAGAGCGTAGATTGGAGTTTGCCTTTGAAGGCCAGCGTTCATACGATTTGTTCAGGAACAACCTGCCTTTGATAAGAGATTATCCGGGTACACATGCATTGAACAATGTGCCGACAACAAACATTATGCAAACTATTTTGCCTACCGATGCAAGGGTAATATTTTATATACCTCAAACAGAAATAGCCATTAATCCAAAGCTTACCCAAAATCCATAATATATAACAATTGTTTATCCAACCCGCCCCTATAGTTTAGGGGCGGGTTTTTTATTTGTACGGGGTTAGGCCATTTGTTGCTGCGATAGGTAAATACAATTCATTTTTCAGGTCGCTGTATCAAATTAAATTGTTTAATTTTAATACCAATTTCAAACCAATCAAACATGAAACCAAGTCATTTCCGTACCTGTATATTAGTAGCCTTTTTATGTGCTTCAGTAATTCAGGCCAGGGCACAGTCAGCTTCTCATTCAGAAGAAACAGCAATTATTTCAGCCATGAAAAACTCTGAAAACGATTGGAATAACGGAAACCTTGACAATTTTATGAAGATGTATACTGATTCATCAACCATGATGATGCCAACCGGGCCGGTTGGATTAAGCGCTATCTGGGCGCTTTACCAGGATCATTATTTTAATGGAAAAATGCCTAAACAAAAGTTGCATTACGATGAGCTTAAAGTAACATTCCTGGGTGCAAAGTATGCATTGTTAACCGGGAAGTTCATTCTTACGGGTAATAACCTGCCAGAGCGTTCCGGCCGTTATTCGCTGGTGATGGTGCGCACCAAAAATGGCTGGAAAATTTTGCATGATCATTCAAGTTAACTGGGAGCCATTACAGCGAATTCCGATAAGTAACCTTAAAGGGTATAGCCAGGTGCTCCTTACTGTTTGTGAGCACCATTTCGGCAGCTTTTTCTCCCATCAGTTTAAAGTCTGTCGAAATGGTAGTAATACCGTTTAGTATGATCTTTTTTAAAGGCGTTTCGTTATAACTTATCACGCCTATATCTTCACCGATCTTTAATTTATCACCTATAATTTTTTCTATCAGCTCAACAAGGTCATCTTCCATTAAATTAATATAGACAGTGCCAGGTTGAAGAGTTTCGTTTTTGAGGTGATGGATAATATCGTATTCAAAAGCATATTGTCCGCAAAAATTCAGGAACCCGGTCAGTATCTCTTTCGAGTAGTAACTATTTTCAGGGAAGATGATCTTTAGTGTGTTGTACCCGCTTAATTTTTCGAGTAGTTGCTCCAGGGCATAATAAATATCCTGCTCAAATTTTTCATATACTGCACCAAAGTTTCCTGTTATTCCGTCGGGCAGTTTATCCATTAATATCAGCTTGTCCTTTGGTAGTTCATTAAGTACAGGGAAAGCGTTTTCGGCGTTTTCTATAAAATGCGGAATGATAACCAGCTTTGAATAATGATCGGTATTATTGGCGAGCAGTTTTTTAAAAACATTAAAGTTATTGTTATAGATATAAAAATCGATAGCAGCATTACTACCCAGCGTTTCGGCAAAAGCATCATAAATGATCTTTTTATGGCTGCTCAGCTTGTTAAATAATAACAACACTTTTATTGGCTGATTGAAAGAAGTATTCGATATAAAATAGCCCTTGCCGGCTATTGACTTGATAACATTATATCTCCTTAACTCCTTATATGCGCGCTCAATAGTATTACGAGAAACCTCGAAGGCAATGCTAAGATCATTTATTGATGGCAGGATATCATCCTTTTCAATTTTTTGGTCCTCAATTCCGCGTAAAATAGAATTGCTTATCTGCAGGTACTTAGGGGTGATGGAGTATTCATCAATATGAATGATCTTTAAATAGTTTTTCATCAGGCTAAAACCGGCTTTTGCTTTAAAAAGTAAAGCTAAATAAATTGAAACTATTTCCCCTACCCTCTTTGCGGACAGAAGTGAGTTGACAAGCGTAGCGAAGTTGGGCTGAGTTTAGGAAAATGTTACATCATAAGACAGTACAGGATGGTTAACTAAAAGCATTTTCCTTAACTTGCCTATACAATTAAATACAACCTAATTACCAGAGATGAGAAAGCTTATTATTTTGCTTACTGCCCTAACCATCGGAACAGCCTGTTTAGCGCAGGTAAAAGTTCAGTATTTACTTACCGAAAACAAAGTCGACCCTAATAGCATAGATGCAATTAACCCGAGGTTTAGCTGGCAAATAAATGCGGGCGACAAACGGGATGTGATGCAAACAGCTTACGAAATAAAGGCAAGCGCAGCAAAAGATAAGCGCGAAGTTTGGAAAACCGGAAAGGTAATGTCCGATCAATCAATGTACATAACTTACAAGGGCGCTCCACTGGTATCAGGACAAAAATATACATGGCAGGTAAGGATTTGGGACAACGCCGGCAAAGCCTCCGCCTGGAGCGAACCGGCTACCTGGCAAATGGGACTGCTTACCCCAGCCGACTGGAAAGCCAAATGGATAACCCCAGGTTTTAAGGAAGATTCGGTAAACCGCCCAAGCCCATTATTTCGCAAAGGGTTTTCGCTAACAAAGAAAGTAAGATCAGCAATGGCCTATATTACCGCACATGGCTTATATGAGGCACAGATAAATGGCCATCGTATTGGCGATGCCTATTTAACCCCCGGATGGACCAGTTATAACAAACGCCTGGAATATCAGGTTTACGACGTTACCAGTTTATTACAGCCTGGCCAAAATGCAGTAGGCGCTATGCTTGGCAATGGCTGGTACAGGGGATATTTTGGTTACGACCCTAAGCCGAATCTATATGGAAAAGATATTGCCTTGTTATTCCAATTGGAGGTTACCTATACCGATGGAAGTACTGACACTATCATCTCCGACGATAGCTGGAAATCATCAACAGGACCGGTGAGGTTTGCGGAGATTTATTATGGTGCAACCATTGATAACCGGATGCAGCAAAAAAACTGGTCGACTGTGAGTTTTGATGATAAAGGCTGGTCGGGCGTAACAGTGAAGGATTTTTCGAAAGATGTTTTGATCGCTACCTATAATGAACCCGTAAGGAAACACGAAACCTTTAAACCGGTTAAGATATTTAAGACACCAAAAGGCGAACAGGTAATTGATTTTGGGCAAAACCTGGTTGGCTGGGTACAAATGAAGGTTAAAGGCCATGCTGGCGACACCATAAAGATTTCGCATGCAGAGGTTATTGACAAGATCGGCAATTTTTATACTGAGAACCTGCGTACAGCAAGATCGCAGGATATTTATATTCTTAAAGGCGGCGAAGAAGAAACTTTTGAACCACAGTTCACCTGGCAGGGTTTCAGATTTATAAAAGTTGAAGGTTATCCCGGCGATCTGAAACCTGAAAACTTTACAGCTATTGCACTTTATTCGGATATGAAGCCTGCAGGTAATTTTTCCTGCTCAAATGCGTCCATTAATCAACTACAGCACAATATACAATGGGGGCAAAAGGGTAATTTTTTAGATGTACCTACCGATTGCCCGCAGCGGGATGAACGCCTTGGCTGGACTGGCGATGCGCAGGCATTTTCGCGCACGGCAACTTTTAATATGAACGTGCATAACTTTTTTACCAAATGGCTTAAAGATGTTGCTGCTGATCAATATTCAAGCGGGAGCATACCTTTTGTAATACCCAATGTATTAAGAGCAGGTAACTACGAAATGGGAGGAAGTACAGGATGGGCCGATGTTGCTACCATTATTCCCTGGAATATGTACCTGGCCTATGGTGATAAACAGATACTGGAGAACCAGTATAATAGCATGAAGGCTTGGGTAAAATACATGCAGGATAAAAGTAAAAATGACCTGTGGAACACCGGGAACCACTTTGGCGACTGGCTTTTTTACAGCGTAAATGATGATACAGATGGTAGCTCGGCCATTACCAGCAAATATTTAATAGCACAATGCTTTTATGCACATTCAACCCAGCTGGTTATTAACGCAGCTAAGGTTTTAGGTAAAAAGGATGATGAGGCTTATTATACAGATCTGCTTGCAAAGGTGAAAAAGGCTTACATCAATGAATATGTAACACCGAACGGGCTGATCTCGTCCGATACGCAAACCGCTTATGTGCTGGCACTGGAGTTTGATATGCTGCCCGAAAATTTAAGGCAGCAGGCCGCCGACAGGCTGGTTAGTAATATCCGCAGATACGATAATCACTTAACAACGGGCTTTTTAGGTACGCCCTACCTGTGCCGTGTGCTGAGCCGTTTTGGGCATGCCGATGTGGCTTACAGGTTATTATTGCAGGATACTTATCCATCATGGCTATATCCTGTAAAAATGGGTGCAACCACTATTTGGGAAAGATGGGACGGTATCCGTCCTGACGGAACATTCGAAGCGCCATCAATGAACTCTTATAATCACTATGCCTACGGTGCAATTGGTGATTGGATGTACCGTGTTATTGCAGGCATTGATACCAAAGAGGATGCCCCTGGTTATAAACAAATAATAATAAAACCAACTATCGGTGGGAACCTGCAAAACGCATCAGCTGATTATGAGACCAATTATGGAAAAGTAAGCTCGCATTGGAAACTGGATGGCACTAACCTGTTGCTCGATGTGGAGATTCCGGCAAATACAACGGCAACCATTTATATCCCCGGCAGTAGCGCCATTTTAGAGAGCGGTAAGCCAATTTCATCTGAACCGGAGATAAAACCTGGCGACGCTATTGCTGGATATACAGTGGTTAATGTTGGTTCAGGTGTTTATCATTTTAGTACTATAAAACCATAAACATCCATTTTGTCATTGCGAGGAACGAAGCAATCTCGTCGCTACTTAACGAATAGAAAGATGACGGACATACATATTTAATCAACCAACAATGGGCACAATATTTGGCGTTTTTTTTCACTTCCTGGGGGGCTTTGCCTCGGGCAGCTTTTATATTCCGTATAAAAAAGTAAAAGGCTGGGCCTGGGAAAGCTTCTGGATAGTTGGGGGGATATTTTCGTGGCTTATTGTGCCGCCGCTGGCTGCCTGGCTTACCATCCCGGGTTTTGCGGAGATCATCAAAAGCACAGGTATTGATGTTATCGGGTGGACATATCTGATGGGGCTTTTGTGGGGGATCGGCGGTTTAACATACGGCCTTGGGGTAAGGTACCTGGGGGTATCATTAGGCAGCACAATCATACTGGGGCTTTGCGCAGTTTTTGGTTCGCTGGTTCCATCGGTATATTATAAATTTTTCCCGAAGGCTGGTAAAGATACTATAACCACGCTCATCAATGCGCATTGGGGGCAAATGGTATTGCTGGGTATATTCATTTGCGTTATCGGCATAATTATATGCGGCAAGGCAGGCACAATGAAAGAAAAAGACCTCGCCAAAAACTCATCAGCAAAAGAAGAAAATAAAGACTATCGCTTTGGGCTTGGCATTTTTGTGGCTATTGTATCGGGTATTTTAAGTGCCTGTTTCAACTTTGGTTTGGAAGCCGGCAAATCAATGGCCGATACGGCCAATACCATTTGGGTAGCCGCACATCCAGCACAGGGAAATTTTCTGTTCAGGAATAACGTGGTCTATATTGTAGTGTTATGGGGCGGCCTTACCACTAATTTTATATGGTGCATGATACTGAATGCCCGTAATAAAACATTTAGCAATTATACCGACGCTAAAACCCCGTTGCTCAAAAACTACCTGTTTTCGGCATTGGCCGGCACAACCTGGTTTTTGCAGTTCTTTTTTTATGGAATGGGAGAAAGCAGGCTCGGTAACGGAGCAAGCTCATGGATTTTGCATATGGCCTTTATTATACTGATAGCCAACGTTTGGGGGCTGATTTTAAAGGAATGGAAGGGTGTAAGTAAAAAAGCATTTACGACAGTTATTTTAGGGATAGCTGTAATTATTTTATCAGTTATTGTAGTTGGCTACGGTAACGCTATTAAGTAGAGGGGGGAGTTGGGAGCCATGACGTTCTTTGCTCTTTCTGTTAATAAACATTAAAAACATGTCTGTCAGAAAAACAAATTTTAAGTATGTAAGCTATTTATGGGACGATGCCAAAGCCGCTGAGCTTGCTGGCGATGAAGTAGCTTTACTTATTTACCGCTCAAATCTTTTAGGGGCCGATCTGCGCCTCACAAATTATGGTGGTGGCAATACATCGTGCAAGGTTACGGCCAAAGACCCTTTAACAGGTGAAGATACCGAAGTAATGTGGGTAAAAGGATCGGGCGGCGACCTTGGGACGTTAAAAAAAAGCGGACTGGCAGTCTTGTATGTTAACCGCTTGCGCAGCCTTACCAATGTTTATCGCGGTATTGAGCACGAGGATGAAATGGTTGAGCTATTTAATCACTGCATTTTCGATCTTAGCTCAAAGGCGCCATCAATAGATACCCCGCTACATGGCTTTTTACCTTTCAAGCATATCGACCACCTGCACCCCGATGCTGCAATTGCTATCGCGGCAGCAAAAGATGGTAAAAAAATAACCCGGGAGCTTTTTAAAGGTACAATCGGCTGGGTTGAATGGCAGCGGCCCGGCTTTGATCTGGGATTGAAGTTAAAGCAATGCCTCGACGAAAATCCCGGCATAAGAGGAATAATGCTTGGTTCGCATGGTTTATTTACCTGGGGCGATACCGCGTATGAAAGTTATATGAACACCCTTGAGGTAATTGAGCAAAGCGCTGAATACCTGGAGCAGAGCTATGGCAAAAAGAGCCTGGTATTTGGCGGGAGTAAAGTTATTAGCCCAAATGAAGAAATCCGCAGAAAACAGGCCATTGCAATAGCTCCTGTTCTTAGAGGTTTTTGCTCGGGAAACGTCAGGATGGTTGGTCATTTTACAGATGACAGCAGGGTACTTGAATTTATCAATTCAAATGATTTAGACAGATTAGCTCCAATGGGTACCAGCTGCCCGGATCATTTTTTGCGGACAAAGATAAGCCCGTTGGTATTAGCCCTTGCGCCTGAAGAAGATCTGGGCGATACCCAATCTATAAAAAATAAGCTTGCACCGGCTTTTGAGGCTTATCGTAAAATGTATGCAGCGTATTACGAAAGCTGCAAGCACCCGAACAGCCCGGCCATGCGTGATGCCAACCCGGTAGTTGTTTTGTACCCGGGTATAGGGATGTTCACCTTCGCAAAAGATAAACAAACTGCACGCGTAGCCGCCGAGTTTTACATTAACGCCATTAATGTAATGAAAGGCGCCGAAGCAATATCTGAGTATACTTCCCTGCCACGGCAGGAAGCATTTAATATTGAGTATTGGCTGCTGGAAGAAGCAAAATTGCAGCGCATGCCAAAACCCAAAGCACTTTCGGGCCGTATTGCGCTTGTTACAGGCAGCGCCGGGGGCATAGGAAAAGCTATAGCCAAAAAGTTTGCCGATGAAGGCGCTTGTGTAGTTATAAATGACAATGACGCCACCCGACTGGCACATGCCGCAGATGAGTTTTTGAAACAATACGGTAAGGATGTTTACACTTCGGCATTGCTGGATGTAACCGATAAAGCGGCTATAAATAAAGCATTTGAAGCCGCAGTTTTAGCTTTTGGCGGTGTAGACCTCATTGTGAATTGTGCTGGCCTATCTATCTCCAAACCAATTGAAGATCACACCGAAAAGGACTGGGACTTGCTTTATGATGTGTTGGTAAAGGGCCAGTTTTTGGTTACACAGGCCGGGGTTGAAATTATGCGGAAGCAGGACTCAGGCGGCGATGTATTAAATATTGTAAGCAAAAACGCATTGGTATCGGGGCCTAATAATGCAGGCTATGGTTCGGCAAAGGCCGCTCAGCTACACCTAAGCCGCCTGAACGCAGCCGAATTAGGTAAAGACAACATCCGTGTAAACGTAGTTAATCCTGATGCTGTAATAGCCGACAGTAAAATATGGGAAGGCGATTGGGCGGCAGGCCGTGCAAAAGCTTATGGGGTAACCGTAGAAGAATTACCTGCCTACTATGCTAAAAGAACATTGCTGAATGAGATCATCCTCCCTGAAGATATCGCTAACGCATGCTTTGTTTTTGTTGGCGGCTTGCTCAATAAATCAACAGGTAATGTTTTGAATGTAGATGGCGGGGTTGCAATGGCATTTGTGCGGTAGCGTCGCGTCACCTATGAATTAATGTTAGCCAGTAGTATTTATACAAAAAGTGTAAACCATGTTTTTTTCAAAAAAAGCAATTCAAGAAATTGATTAACAGATACTTATATGTGGGTTTACATTGAAAAGTGTAAACCCAATGTAAACCCACTTTTTTTTATTTGATTCAATTTCAATGCAAGGCAATACGTCAATTTGTGGTGATATAACAGTAGAAAATAAATTCATTATTTGTGGTTAAAATAGAACTGTTGACCCATATTAATGCCCCCATTGAGCGATGTTTTAATATTGCACGCAGTATTGATGTGCATGTAGCATCAACTAAACAAACCGGGGAACAAGCCATCGGCGGACGTACAAGCGGGTTAATTGAGTTAGGTGAGACAGTTACCTGGAGGGCCAAACATTTCGGCATCTGGCAAAACCTGACTTCAAAAATCACAGAATTTGAGTATCCCAATTATTTCACAGATGAGATGGTAAGCGGCGCCTTTAAAAGCTTTCGGCACGAGCATCTTTTTTATGCCGTGAATGATCAAACCGTAATGAAGGATATATTCATATTCGAGTCTCCATATGGAATATTGGGAAAGGTTGCCAATTTTCTTTTTTTAGGCAGATACATGCAAAACCTTTTAATCAAGCGGAATAAGGTAATAAAAGAGGTTGTCGAAAAGCAATAATCGCTGTGATTTATTCCAATTTAACCACGCAGTCGCTCGGCTCTGCCGGGTGACGATTATATTGAGGCGTCTCGCCAAGATGTAAACAAATATCTATTGAATATAGGCCAGAGGCCCGTTAATACTGGTCACTAGGCAGAGCCGAGCGACTGCGGAGTAATGCCCTCTTAATTATAAAGCTTAAACTCAAATGGTTCATATGAAACCCCTTCATTACGAACCTTGATGTTTTTCTTTTCCAGATCTGCTTTCAATTCCATCCACCTTTTATTACGTAAAGTAGAGGCAGGGTACAATGTGTTTTCAAAATCATTGGTAATAATTCTTAACGATGTTGGCCTTTTATAAGGCTGTTCAAATACTATTTCTTTAATATCAGAAAGTCGATATACCTTTTTAAACCAAGGTATATTGTGTAGCCTCATCTCAAAATAATTGTCCGAAAGTTCAAAATAATACATTTTGAATCCCCAAAAAAAGAACCAGATAATGCCAAACGCAACGAAGCCTATCATTTGGTCAATGTTAAATATTAATGCAGCTTTTATAAATAAAAATATTGCAGGGGTTAAAAGAAACCACATCATTATTCCTGTAAAGCTTAGAAGCTGATAGCCGTTGTATTTAATAAATGTCTCATGGATAACACTTGGTACAGGTTGTAATTTTATAGCTTCAACAGCGCTCTTATCAACAACAACTTGCTGAATAAATACTTTAATTTGCGATGAATTACTGTACATATCGTCAAAAATATACTTTTCACGTTCTCCTTTAAATTTGAGAGTAACGGCTTCTCTCCTGTCAAAATCCATAAAGCTGAATGATTTTTTGCCAGTAAGATCTATTTTTTCAAGATCAGTCCAATACAACTTCTCAGAATGATTAAATGTGATTGACTCCAAGTTAAGTTTAACCGCTGGAGTGTTTTTGAAAAACACGACTATGGAAATAACACTTAAAAATATCAGCCCTAAGCCCATCAATATCAATATGTATTCACCAATTTTTGAAGTTGCCTGATTATGCAATGTAAAAGCTATTGTGGCAAGTACTCCAAAAAACAGCAGGCGAAAAAACAAGAATAAATAAAATTTTATAAGGTGCCGATGCGCAGTAATATCTGTCATAGCGCTAATTTATATAAAAGAAAATTGCGGCAAAAGGTGCAAAATATTTTCATTTATTACATTGACCATGAACCATCAACTATGAACTTTCCCTCAATTCCCCAACTGCTTAACGGCCAGGTAAGCCATTAATCCTGTAGAAATTTTAAATGCATCTTCTTCCACATCGAAGGTAGGCGTATGAACTGACGAGGTAATGCCCCGGCTTTCGTTACGGGTGCCTAAGCGGTAAAAGCACGAGTCTGCAACTTGCGAGTAATAGGCAAAATCTTCAGCAGCCATCCATATATCAAGGTCGAGCACGTTTTCTTTTCCAAGGTAGTCTTCAGCATGGCCACGGGTACTGGCAGTTAACTTTTCTTCATTGATCAGGAATGGGTATCCCCGCATTATATTGAATTCACAACTGGCGCCCATGCTTTCGCAAATGCCCTCAGCCATTTTTTTCATTTTGATATGAGCCTCCTTGCGCCACTTTTCATCCATTGTGCGGAATGTGCCTTCCAGGTAAACCTCGTTAGGGATCACATTTGTTGCACCATTAGCTATAACTTTACCAAATGAAAGCACCGAAGGGCTTTTAGGGTCGGCAAAGCGGCTTACTATCTGCTGCAATGCAGTTAACATATGTGCAGTGATAATAACAGGGTCAATATTTTGCTGTGGTTGTGCACCATGACCCCCTTTACCCCTTACGGTAACATATAGCTCATCGGTTGAAGCCATGTATTTTCCGGCACGGAAACCTACTTTTCCTGCGTCAATCAACGGCATCACATGCTGACCTAAAACGGCCTGCGGCTTCGGATTTTCCAAGACTCCTTCTTTAATCATCAGGCTTGCCCCGCCGGGCAGTTTTTCTTCTGCCGGCTGAAAGATCAGCTTTACAGTTCCGCCAAACTGGCTTTTCAGATCAGTTAATATCTTAGCTGTCCCTAATAGTGAAGAGGTATGTGCGTCATGTCCGCAGGCATGCATCACGCCCACATTTTGCGATTTGTAGGAAACTTCATTAGCCTCGGTAATAGGCAAAGCATCCATATCTGCACGAAGGGCAACCACGTTGTCCGAAGGTTTATCACCTTTAATTAAAGCCACCAGGCCGTTATCAGCCATTCGTTGATACTGTAGCCCCAGTTCATCAAGTTTTCCAGCCACAAAAGCAGAAGTTGCAACCTCGTGGAACGAAAGTTCAGGATGTGAATGAAGATGGCGGCGGTTAGCAACCACATCGTTAAAAATATTTTTTGATAACTGCTGTATCTGCTCTTTAATCATTGGGGGTATCCGTTTTTGGAGGGTTGATCTTTTCCGAAATAATAAACAGGCTGGTAAACATACCGGAGATTTCGGTTACCAGCTTTTGTGCCTCAAGGCGTGTGCGGAAATCGCCCGCCCGCACCTTAAAATTTGGTTCGCTGTAGCTAATATAGGTACGCAGCTCAGGATATTCTTCATTGAATTTAGCCTGGGCATTATAGGCCGCTTGCCTGCTCGAGCCAAAAAATATCTGCACACGATAACCATTTGAAGTTTCGCTGCCTGCGAAAGTGTTTTTATTAAAAGAGGCCCGTTTTGCCATCAGGGTATCAATCAACGGGTCTTTTATTACTTCAACCGTACCACGAGTTTGCGCAGCGGCTAATAAAGGCAAAAAACCAATTACAAAAAAAATGCAGAACCTTATCCGGCTTAATTTAGCTTTATAATAAGATACTGCGTTTTTCATTGTCATAATATCAATCTATTGTCATTGCGAGGAGGAACGACGAAGCAATCTCGTCGCCAATCATGGCGATCATGCATAGCGAAGAGATTGTCACGCTTCGCTCGCAATGACAAGTTTGTTATTTGTGCCCCTTACGCCTGGCCTGCGCCGTGGCAGTTTTTATATTTTTTACCGCTTCCGCAAGGGCAGGGATCATTTCTGCCCACCTTCTGCTCAACTCTTACAGGTGTAGTTTTCTGTAGCTCGCGCATATCCTGCATAGCAGCGCCGTTTGCTTCGCTTACCAGCTCTGGCTTTGAAGTACGCATTTTTTTCAGGTCGAGCTTTGGTTGTGGCTTAGCCTCACGTATTTCCTCGGCATCCTGCTGAACCGGGATACCCCCCCTGAACAGGAAGCTCACCAAATCTTTATTTACACTGGCCAGCATCTGGCGGAACAATTCAAAAGCTTCAAATTTATAAACCAACAACGGGTCTTTTTGTTCGTAAACAGCGTTTTGTACCGACTGTTTTAACTCATCCATCTCACGTAAATGCTCTTTCCAGGCATCATCAATCAGGTACAGCGTCACATTCTTCTCGAATGATTTAAATACTTCTATCCCTTTATTTTTGATGGCTTTTTTTAGCGGAACAGAAACCTGGATACCATTTATACCATCGGTAAATGGTACTACAATGTTTTCTACATATTCGCCGCGGGTGTCAAAAACATCTTTTAAAACCGGATAGGCTTGAGCGGCAATAGCATCCTGTTTACGTTTATAAAAATCGTTTACCTCGGCAAATACTTTGTCTACTATTTTGTTTATCGGTTTATCGGTAAATTCATCATGGGTCAGCTCAACGTCAACCGAGAATAACCGAATCATTTCAACTATAAAACCTTCATAGTTGTTCGATTCTTTGTACTCCGTTACC
Source organism: Bacteroidota bacterium (assembly GCA_013286325.1). Taxonomy (GTDB): domain Bacteria; phylum Bacteroidota; class Bacteroidia; order Sphingobacteriales; family Sphingobacteriaceae; genus Mucilaginibacter. The sequence continues at coordinate 14,003 of JABDFZ010000002.1, forward strand.
ACATCTTCAACCACATCAAAAATGGTGTTGTTGATATCTACTTCCAAACGTTCGCCAAAAAGAGCATTTTTACGTTTTGCATAAATAACGGTACGCTGTGAGTTCATCACGTCATCATATTCCAGCAAACGCTTACGTATCCCGAAGTTGTTTTCTTCTACTTTCTTCTGCGCACGTTCAATAGAGCTGGAGATCATGGAGTGTTGTATCACTTCGCCTTCTTCAATACCCATACGCACCATAAGGTTAGAAATCCTTTCAGAACCAAACAAACGCATCAGGTTATCCTCCAGCGATACAAAGAACTGTGACGATCCCGGATCGCCCTGTCTGCCCGCACGACCACGTAACTGGCGGTCAACACGGCGCGATTCATGGCGCTCAGTACCTACAATGGCTAAACCACCAGCATCTTTTACGCCAGGGCCTAATTTTATATCCGTACCACGACCAGCCATGTTGGTAGCTATGGTTACGGTACCAGCCATACCAGCCTCGGCAACAATATCAGCCTCTTTCTGGTGTAATTTGGCATTCAGTACGTTATGTTTTATACCGCGCAGCTTAAGCATACGGCTCAGTAATTCCGAAATTTCAACCGATGTTGTACCTACAAGTACCGGGCGACCAGCTTGTGTCAGGGCTGCTATCTCTTCGGCAACAGCGTTGTATTTTTCCCGTACTGTGCGGTAAACCAGATCTTGCCTGTCATCACGGCTGATATTGGTATTGGTCGGGATTTCAACCACATCAAGCTTGTATATTTCCCAAAACTCACCCGCTTCAGTAACTGCAGTACCCGTCATACCGCAAAGCTTGTGGTACATACGGAAGTAATTTTGCAGGGTAATGGTAGCAAACGTTTGAGTGGCATCTTCCACCTTAACATTTTCCTTGGCCTCAATTGCCTGGTGCAAACCATCAGAGTAGCGGCGGCCATCAAGTACACGGCCTGTTTGCTCATCAACAATCTTTACCTTGCCTTCATCTAAAATGTATTCTGTGTCTTTTTCAAAAAGGGTATAGGCCTTTAAAAGCTGGTTAACCGAGTGGATACGTTCCGATTTGATCGAGAAATCGCGCATCAATTCATCCTTGCGGCTAACTTTGGCTTCGGCAGGTAAGTCCGATTTTTCAATTTCCGATATTTCTGTACCTACATCAGGCATTACAAAAAAGTGAGGGTCTTCACCTGAGGCGGTGATCAGCTCAATACCTTTTTCAGCAAGCTCAACCTGGTTGTTTTTTTCGTCAATCACAAAAAACAGCTCCGCATCAACCTTATGCATTTCCTTGCTTTGGTCCTGCATATAAAAGTTTTCCGATTTTAATAGTAACTGCCTGTTTCCACCTTCGCTCAGGTATTTAATCAGTGCTTTGCTTTTTGGCAACCCTCTAAAGGCACGTAATAAGGCTAATCCACCTTCATCAGGGCCGCTTTTGCCTTCGGCAATTAATTTTTTGGCTTCATTTAAAATACCGTTCACATAGTTTTTCTGTGCATTAACCAGTCGCTCAATGCGTGGTTTCAGCTCATAAAACTCATGCTCGTCACCGCGAGGTATAGGGCCCGAAATGATCAAAGGTGTACGGGCGTCGTCAATTAATACCGAGTCAACCTCATCCACCATGGCATAATGCAGTTTTTTCTGAACCAGTTCTTCTGGGCTGCGTGTCATATTGTCACGCAGGTAGTCGAAGCCGAACTCATTGTTGGTGCCAAAAGTGATGTCGGCCATATAGGCTTTGCGCCTTTCTTCCGAATTTGGCTCATGCTTGTCAATACAATCAACCGATAAGCCGTGGAATTCATACAAAGGCCCCATCCATTCAGAGTCACGGCGTGCCAGGTAATCATTCACTGTTACTATATGTACACCCTGGCCAGCTAAGGCATTAAGGTAAGCGGGCAGCGTAGCTACCAGCGTTTTACCTTCACCTGTCGCCATTTCCGATATCTTTCCCTGGTGCAATACAATACCACCTATTAGCTGTACATCGTAATGCACCATATCCCAGGTAACTTCATTGCCTGCAGCTAACCAGGTATTATGGTGGATAGCCTTGTCACCTTTTATAATTACGTTTGATTTACGTGCAGCCAGGTCACGGTCGAACTGATTTGCAGTAACTTCAATTGTTTTATTTTCTTTAAACCTTTTGGCAGTTTCCTTTACAACGGCAAAGCCTTCGGGCAAAATGCGCATTAAAATTTCTTCCAGCTCTTTGTTGCGGTCTTTTTCAAGCTTATCCAGTTGGGTATAAAGCTCAACCTTTTCATTTACATCAATGTCGGGGTTGTTTTCGGTCCGTTCCTTAATTGCAGCTATTTCGCTGTCAATCTGGGCAAGGCCTTCTGCTATAGTTGCTTTAAAACCTACTGTCTTATCCCTAAGTTCGTCATTGCTTAATCCGCCAATTTTGGCAAATTCAGCTTTAACCTTTTCAACAATAGGCAATATGCTTTTAACGTCTCTATCTGATTTGCTTCCGAAAAGCTTACTTATAAAATTTAACATGCTATTTTTATATCTGTTGCAACAAACTCAACAATTGCGCCACGGCAATTTATGAGCCATTATGACAGGCAAAGTTACAGTTTTTGAGGGATTACACCGATTTCGATCACTGATTTTTACTGATTAAAGGGATTTAACTGATTATTTGATCGCTAATGATATTATTTAACTTATTATAAAAAGGAAAATCCTTTAATCATTTGAAGCAAGGTCATTAGATTAAAGGATATCTTTAATAAATTATTTATCTGCTAAATCACAATCATCAGCAAAAATCAGTGATTACTTTTCCTGGGCGTTCATAATACCACCTACAATTTTACCATAGGCAAGCACGGGTGCAGCAGCGTACGAGATTTTTTTCTTCCAGTTAACGTAGCGGTCGTTTATAAAATTATCCCAGTTATTGCCGTTCAGTTGGGCACGGCCCAGGGAGATGCATGGCTCAGTGATTTTTGTGGTATGCCACCAGCCTGAAGGAAAAAGCAATGTTTCGCCTTCCTGTAAAGTAAATTCTATTGGTTTTGCCTCTTTAAACAATGGGAATTTTTCATAATCAGGGTCGAGGAAATTCACTTGCGAAAATTTCGGATTATCCTCAAATGGGTACATGCTTGGTGTTTGCTCTGGTGGGTACATTATAAAAACCTTCGACCCATATACCTGGGTAATCTGCGTATGCATAAACAACGCATCATAATGCAAAAACGGAAAGCTTGAGCCTTTGCCGCCTAAAAATATTTCATACAATACTGTACCCTGCAACATTTTGCGGGGCATTAGCTTATGGTTTATCCTGTCAATTTTTCCGTAAATAATTTCCGGTAAAAAATCTTTCATTAATTCAGGAAAAACCTTCTCTACATCAAAATTATATGGATATGGCGCCGGGTTTTCGGCTGTGGAGGTTAGCATCTGGTCGATGAAATCGCCCATATTATGGGTAACCCCGTTTATATTTTTGTTTATGTGTGAATAATTTTCTTTGAAATAAGCAGGTGTGAGCTTTTTCATGGCCTTCCAGTCCTTAGCGGCATCAGTAAGCACTACCGGAAGCGATTTTTTAACATACTCGTTTAAAAACTCTTCCTGCGAAAGGTTTGTCCGTCTGTCAACGCCTTTAATATCACTATACATTGGTTTTGCTTGTAATTGCTCAGTAACCATATTGCTTCTATTTAAAAATCACAGATTCACTTATACGGTTTTGAAAGCGACAGAGTTATAACAAATTACAGGTGGGGGCTACTGATTATCCTCCGGATCAATATCGTCCTCATCGTCATCTTCAAATTCATCAAAAAAGCGGTCTTCGTCAAACATCAGCTCTTCCAGTTTTTCCTGTTCGGGAGTACTGGTATCAAAACGGATAGCCCAATTATCGGGGATATCATAAGTTTTATCAAAACCCCTTATCCAGTCAACAAAAACTACCCTGAACTCTTCAACTTTATCACGCATCAGGTCTACATAATCCTCTTCGTTTATCTCCATCATAGAAGCAAACGATACAGCATTAAACATATCATGCACCGCCAGCTTTATTAAAACCGCATTTTGCATCCGTAACGAATATAATCCGCCGCCTTCAGCGCCTGCTATTTTGGCTTGTATCAATGCAGCATTGCTAAACATTTGTGCCGCTAGGTCTTCCTTCCGGTCGTTTTCTTTTAATGCATCGGCAATTATCTCTACCAGGTCAAATAGTTCCTGCGCCATTTTGTAAACCGGCAGTTTCTCATATTTTTCTAATCGACGGGGCATGGTATCAGAGACTGGAGGTTAGAGACCAGAGATCAGTTTATTAAAAAACGAATATAATAAAATATAGTCGCAGAATTCATATAAAGGATATGAGGTGCAAATCAAATTGTCACGTGTATTGTTTACTCACCTCTATAGGAGTCCTTCGGACCGGACTTCTGTAGCTTCAATTTTTCACCCTCTTTTTTGCTTGCAAAAGAGAGGGTGGTCAAGCGAAGCGATGACCGGGTGAGTTGAATAGGCGACAATTTGAATCGCAGCCAGGAAACGGGCATTTACTAACTGTTAAAAATAACTAACCTCTGATCTCTAACCTCTAATCACTAAATACTATCTTTGACCCATGAATATCCTGCTCCTCGGTTCGGGCGGAAGGGAAAGCGCCTTCGCCTGGAAATTATCGCAAAGTCCAAAATGTGAAAAGCTTTTTATTGCCCCGGGCAATGCAGGCACCGGCCAATACGGGACAAACATCGATACAAAAGTGACCGATTTTGAAGGCATCAAACAGATTGTTTTGAACAATAATATCGATCTTGTTTTGGTAGGCCCCGAGGAACCGCTTGTTAAAGGAATTCATGATTTTTTCCTGGCCGATGAAAAATTAAAAAGCATCCCTGTAATTGGCCCGCAGCGCGAAGGGGCACAACTGGAAGGCAGCAAGGATTTTTCCAAACAGTTTATGGTACGCCACAATATTCCGGCGGCAGCATCAAAAACCTTTACGAGGGAAACCATGCAGGAGGGCTTTGAGTATCTGGCAACCATAGGTTTGCCAATTGTATTAAAGGCCGATGGCCTTGCTGCTGGTAAGGGCGTACTAATTTGCCTTACTGTTGTTGAAGCGCAACAGGAATTAATAGAAATGCTCACCGAAGCCAAGTTTGGCGAAGCAAGCTCGAAAGTTGTGGTTGAGCAATTTTTGCAAGGTATTGAGCTTTCGGTTTTTGTGCTGACTGATGGAAATAACTATAAAATGTTGCCATCTGCCAAAGATTATAAGCGCATTGGCGAAGGCGATACTGGCTTAAATACAGGTGGCATGGGCTCTGTTTCACCAGTTCCTTTTGCTGATAAAGAATTTTTGCAGAAAGTAGAGCAACGCATTGTTATACCAACCATAAACGGGTTAAAACAGGAGAACATTCCTTATAAAGGATTCATCTTTATTGGATTGATGAATTGCGGTGGCGACCCTTACATGATTGAATATAACTGTCGCATGGGTGACCCCGAAACCGAAAGTGTTTTGATGCGGATAGAATCAGACCTGGTTGATTTGTTGCAAGGTGTTGCCGATGGGAACCTTAATGAGAAAGAATTAGTCATATCCGACAAAATAGCCACAACAGTAGTTATGGTTGCCGGTGGTTATCCCGGAGAATATTTAAAGCATAAAACAATAACCGGTATTGAAAACGTACGCGATTCGCAGGTTTTTCATGCTGGAACATATCTCGATGGAGAAAATATAAAAACTTCAGGCGGACGGGTTTTGGCTATAACATCACTACAAAACGACCTGTTTACAGCATTACAACAAGCAACGGCCGATGCAAGCCGCATTTATTACGACGGCATGTATTTCCGCAAGGATATTGGGTTTGATTTGTTGTAAGAGAGTCTGAAAGTCGGGAATGTCCGAAAGTCCGAAAGACGCTGCAGCTTGTTGCGCATATACTACAGCCCCCAATGATTTAAACAAAAAAGTCCCGAAGAAAAGTTCTATAACTCTTTCTTCCGGACTTTCCGTCTTTTCCGACTTTCGGACTGAATTAAATCTTCCCGAAAATCTCTTCTAATTTGGCTTCAAGATCATCACCTCTAAGGTTTTTGCCAACTATCTTTCCGTTAGGGTCAAGCAAAAAGTTTTGCGGTATGCCTCTAACTGCATATAATCCAGCTGCTTTACTATCCCAGAATTTAAGATCAGACAATTGTGTCCAGGCTAAACCATCCTTATGAATTGCCGCTAACCATTTGTCCCTGCCAGTTGGCCGGTCAAGCGATACTCCTACTATTGTAAATTTCTGGCCTTTATAATGATTAAATGCTTTTACCACATTCGGATTTTCGTGACGGCAAGGGCCGCACCATGATGCCCAAAAATCAATCAAAACATATTTTCCTCTGAATGAAGAAAGACTTACCATTTTACCGGCAGTATCGGCTTCGGCAAACTCAGGTGCTATTGCACCCATGGCAACTGCCTTTAATTTGGGCAACCTTTCTCCAAATTCCTTTCCACCTTTCGATTCTTTTATTGCAGGTGTTAAATTATTATACAAGGGGGCAATGTCAACATAGTCAGCACTGTAAGCAAAGTTTTCCAATACATTTAAGCTGATGTATGAATCAGGGTTATCCTGAATGAATTTTTTATCTATCTGCGAGCTTTGTGCGTCAATTAATTTCTCTGCTTTGTTGCTTTCTTTTTGAAAAGCTTCAGATTTTTGTTCTTCCGGCGAAGCTGCTTTTTGTTTTGCTGATAATGCAGCATAAGCATCGTTTATAGGTTTTGTTGCCTCTTCATATTTCGCGTTTTCGAGGTTGGTTTTTGTGCCTGCAACCTTTGCATTAGCAAGAGTGTCTGTACTGCTTACAGTAATTGTTCCCTTTTCAAGGTAGATGGATTTATAATCCCGGATGCCGTTAGCGCCTGTACCTTTTTGATTAAATACCAGGTAAGCGTTCATGGGTGTTGCACCAGCAGATCCGCTAAAGCTAAACTTACCATCCTTCATCACTACAGAGTCCGTAACGGCTTTGCCGTCTTTGCGGTATTCCATATACATTTTAGCAGGTGCGTTAAACTTACCTACAGAACCCTGAACAGTATATTGGCTATCCTGGGCAAAAACAAATGCAGGCAAACTTGCCAGCGCCATTAAAACAATCTTCTTCATCCCTTTTACTTTTTTATTAAGATCGTAAACTTAATAATATTCTTTATTATCTGTATAATCAGGGCTAAAAAACTATTATTTTAATACCTCTTTTAGTTTATCGTCAAGGTCGTCTCCGCGCAAGTCTTTGGCAATTATCTTTCCATCGGGGCCTATCAGGAAATTCGCCGGGATAGATGATACATAATACAAGGCCGCAGCCTGGTTGTTCCACCATTTTAGGTCCGATACCTGAGTCCAGACCAGGCCGTCGTTTTTAATAGCGGCCAGCCAGTCGGCCCGGCCTTCTGCTTTATCAAGCGATACACCGAGTATGGTGAAGTTTTTATCCTTATATTTATTATAAACACGCACTACATTGGGGTTTTCCTCTCGGCAGGGGCCGCACCACGATGCCCAAAAATCAACCAGAACATATTTGCCTCTGAGCGATGAAAGTTTAACCGGCACGCCATTCACATCATTCTGGATAAAATCTGGGGCCATCACACCCGGAGCGGTATGTCTTACAGGCTCAAGCGCTTTTTGAAAAACTTTAGCTGCTTCCGAGCTTTTTAACGTTGGAGATAATGTATTGAAAAGCGAATCAAGCTCCACCGGGTTTGGCGATGGTCCATCTACAGAATACAAGGCCATCAGACTGAAATAGCTATCAGGGTTTTCTAAAATAAATTTTTTGATAACTGTTTTCTGTTCAGCCTGCAATGCCTTATACCTGCCCTGTAAATTACTTCTGAATGCAGGTGTATTCTGCTCAGCCGTAACTGTGCGCTTTATTGCCATCAGGTTTTTAGCTTTATTGTTTATTGGTTCTAACAGCGCCTTTAGCTTTTTATCTTCGTCGTTTATTTTTGAGCCGGTTATTTGGGCTTTGGATATGGAATCTGTACCGCTTACAGCAAATTCACCTTTATCAAGGTAAAGATTCAGTTTATCAACGGTACTGTCCAGCTTTTCAAAGCCAACACCTTTATGGTCAATAAATAATATCGCATTTGATGGAGTTAATATCTGTCCGTTAAAATCAAAGTTTCCGGCGCTTATTTGTGCCGAATCAATCACCTGGTTAGCGCCTAATTGGTAAATAAGATAGGCTCTCGACGGCGCATTTAAATTACCTATCTTACCTTTTATAGTAAAAGTATCCTGCGTTTGTGCCAATGCCAATACAGGCAGCAACGTTATTGTTATATATAAAAAAACTTTCTTCATCTGTTTATCAGCGTATACTAAGCTGTGATAACGTTAAAATACGGATTGAATTATAACCTGTTAGTTTAATTTTTGATAAGTGCGCCACCAAAGGTCAGGCATTTCGCCGGATACGGCAGTCTTATAATCGTCATATTGGCAGGGTACCAAATGGAAACGTTCGTTTTTTGAGCCGCCTGCCGGGTAAGGCACCTGCATCCACCAGCGGTCTGATTTTTTGCTTTTTACAAAAACCACTTCGTGATCATCGTGTTTCAGGCTGGTTTTATAAATAAGATATTGCGATTTAGGATTAAGCGGAAAATCTTTTTTCCGGTTATAAACGCCGTCAATAAAATACCACAACATCTGGGCAAGCAATGTTGCTGTTTGCCCGTTATTGTCGTAAGCCGGGTTAAACTCATAAAAGCCGATAGAACTCAGTTTATCATTAAATCCTGCGTAACGTGCTATCTGACAAGCCTCCTCGCCATAAAAGCCATTGGGACTGGCATTGGCATTTCCAACCGAATCAGATGAACGGATAGCGCCCATGTCAAAACTGATCATGCTTGCATTGCGGATAATAGGTTCAGAAACCGCAACATTGCCGCTTAATTCGCCTAATCGGTGTACATCAAAATAAAGCTTTTCCATCACCCTTAAACTATCCTGGCTGGCAAAATAGGTTTGGTAGCCCAGGTTGCTGTAATTAAACAGGTAATTAGGCTCGTGTAAAAATATTTTATTCAGATATGATTCTGATGTCGTTTCAATCCCTTCTGAATTATTGACGTCATCATCCAGATCAAAATGCGAATCCACAATTACAAGGTCTACCTTTTGTTCCAGGGTTTCATAAGCAAGGTATTGGGCATAGGTAAGGTCCTGTCCGCCGCCAATTATAACGGGGATTATATCTTTCTTTACCAATTCGTTGACTACCGTTTTCAAGGCTATATAAGTATCGGTTACGGTAGCGCCCTGCCTGATGTTTCCTAAATCGACGATCTTTGTGTTGTAGTTACCTTCGTTCAGCCGGTATAACTTCTCACGAACATAATCAGGTGCAAGCGCACAGCCTGGATTATTAACCGCATTCCGGTCTTCCTGAACGCCTATAATGGCAATATCCGTTTTATCTTCCATTGACGGAAAATCAACAGCATAATATTCAATCTTACTGCCTAACTGACTGGTATAATATCCCTTTGCCGGGACGATCTTCTTTTGATCAACAGGTGTAAAAAAATCGGATAATGACATTTGTTTGATTGCCCAGCAGTATGTGCAGGATGCAGCTATGCAAATGTGCAGATTTTTTGTGAACCGGATTGGTGATTTTTTGTGATTAGGTAATTTCGCGGATAACGCGCACACAGTGCACATTCAGATTTTCTGTGTAGAGACGCAATACTTTGCGTATCCCACCATGCAGAACAGGACATGCAAGGTTGGATTTGTACGCAAAAGACGCAAAGTATTGCGTCTCTACACAGAATTACCATCTTTCAGGTTTCTTACAAATTATACATCCCACCATCTGCAATAAGCTCGGCGCCTAAAACAAATGTTGAATCGTCGGACGCAAAGAAGGTTGCTATTTTAGCTATTTCTTCTGCTGTTCCGAAACGACCAACCGGGATTTTTTGAGTAAGACCCTCGCCCATACTTTTTAACTGCTCTTCGGTAAGGCCCAGTTTTTCACTGGTATGCAGCGGGGTAACCACAGGGCCGGGACTAATTGCATTAACCCTTATCCTGCGCGATAAAAGCTCTGCCGATACATTTTTAGCTAATGAGAGCAAGGCTGCTTTGCTGGCTGCATAAACACTTGCGCCTGCCATGCCTATATGTGCGTTTATGGATGTATTTAATATAATAGAGCCGCCATCATTAATTAACGGTATCAGTTGCTGCAAGCTAAAATATGAACCTTTAAAGTTTACGTTCATTATTTCATCAAACATATCCTCCTCCATACTTTCGGTGGAGTTGAACTTACCTACACCCGCATTAATAAAAACAATATCAATTGCTGGCGATAGTTGCTTAACCTTTTCGCCTAATTGTTTTACTTGTTGAATATCGCCCAAATCAGAAACAAGGCCTTTTGCATTTTCTCCCAAAAATAAAACGGCCTCCTTAACCGATGCTTCATTGCGCCCGGTGATGATCACTTTTGCACCTTCGGCTATAAATTCTTTTGCTGTAGCCAGGCCAATGCCACTGTTACCGCCTGTTATAATTGCTGTTTTACCTTCTAATCTTTTCATTATCTTTATATTTTATTGATCAAATTGACCTATAAATACTGATCTGCACAAGAATGCACTATTAAGTGCGGAACGCACTGCAAAGTATGTTTTGGGTTAGGAATGAATAGAAGGGCATCCCCCATTTTATTATGACAGAAAAAAGACAAGAATATTCATGCTCAATGGAAGCCGCTTTAAGCATTATTAGTGGTAAGTGGAAATTAACCATATTGAACAGGTTATTGCCAGGCCCGCAACGCTATAGTGATATTAAAAAACTGATCCCCGCCATTACCGAAAAAATGCTCACCCAGCAGCTAAGGGAAATGGAAGAAGATGGTATTATAAAAAGGAAAGTATACCCAGTAGTACCACCAAAAGTTGAATATTCCTTTACGGAGTTAGGCGAAGAATTAAAAGGAATTTTTCATTCCCTTTCTGCCTGGGGTCAAAACTTTGTATCCACAGAAACAGCAAAAGAGAATGTAGAAGTGGTATAACCAATCCTCGTTAGTCCCACCTGCTTATATGAATCTATTTAGGCATTGAACTAACAGAAAAAAAAATCAGACTGTCATTTCGAACGAGGAACGAGGAGAAATCTTCTACAATATCTCTGTCGGCTACTTGTATAGCGCCAATGTTAGCTGTAGAAGATTTTTCACTACGTTCAAGAGATAGTTTCTCTCTGTCGTTCGAAATGACAACCTTTTTATAAACACGCTTTGAGTCCCCGAAAAATTCGATAGCTAAACACGTTCTATTTAATATTCACGTGTATCAAGAAATAGGCAATGATAATCAAAACTTAGCTTTTGGCTTTCTGCATTCAGCTTTTAGCATTATTTAAACTTATTCTTTAATGCCGCTAATTTAATGGCGATATCTGTTTCGGGTTGTTCCTGTGGCTTTTTATTGAAAGTTGGTTTATTAACAAATGGTTTCCTTTCGTCATTTCTTCTTTCCCGTTCCGCTGGCTTGGGCTCATTTTCTTTCATCGATAAGGCAATACGTTTGCGGCTAATATCTACATCGGTAACCGTTACCTCAACCTTTTGATGCACTTTAAGCACCTCATTGGCATCTTTAATAAAACGATTGGTTATCTGGCTCAAATGCACCAAACCATCCTGGTGAACGCCAATGTCTACAAAGGCCCCGAAATTGGTAATATTTGTTACAATGCCGGGTAGTTTCATCCCAAGTTTCAAATCACCAATAGCATTAACACCATCGGTAAAACTAAATGCCTCAAATTGCTCACGCGGATCACGGCCGGGTTTTGACAGCTCCGCCATAATATCATTTAGTGTCGGCAAACCGGCATCTTCAGTAATATATTTTTGCAACGGGATGCTTTTGCGTAGTTTGTCATCACTCATCAGGTCCTTTATGGAGCATTTAAGGTCTTTGGCCATTTGTTCAACCAAAGCATACCTTTCCGGATGCACGCCGCTGGTATCTAAAGGATCTTTCGCATCGCGGATGCGCAGGAAACCTGCTGCCTGTTCAAAAGCCTTATCACCCAGGCGGGGTACTTTCTTCAGCTCATCACGGCGCTTAAATGCGCCATTTGCGTCGCGGTAAGCAACAATATTTTGCGCCAGCTGCGGACCTAACCCCGATACATAAGCCAGTATTTGTTTCGATGCGGTGTTCAACTCAACACCTACCGCGTTTACGCAGCTCATCACGGTATCATCAAGCGATGTTTGCAGTTTGGTTTGATCCACATCGTGCTGATACTGGCCTACCCCAATTGATTTTGGGTCTATCTTTACCAGTTCGGCCAATGGGTCCATCAACCGGCGGCCTATTGATACCGCACCACGCACGGTAACATCCTTATCCGGGAATTCCTCTCTCGCAACATCAGATGCCGAATAGATAGATGCACCGCTTTCGTTTACCATTACAATCGCCACGCCCGGTAAATTAAGGTTACGGACAAATTGTTCTGTTTCTCTGCCGGCAGTACCATTGCCAATGGCAATAGCTTCAATATTGTATTTTTTGAAAAGAAATTCGGTTGTTTTTTCTGCTTCCTTTGCCTGCCCAGCACCTGTATGCGGAAATATGGCTGTATATTCCAGCAGCTTTCCCTGCTCGTCCAAACAAACCACCTTACATCCTGTACGGAAGCCTGGGTCAATGGCCATTGTGCGTTTTTGGCCAAGCGGGGCACTTAGTAAAAGCTGCCGTGCATTCTCCGCAAAAACCCTGATCGCCTCTTCATCGGCCTGCTTTTTGGTAAACAGGCGTACCTCTGTTTCCATCGATGGCTTTAGCAAGCGTTTATAACCATCGGCAATGGCTTGTTTTACCTGATCGGCGCTTGGGTTGTTGCCAATAACAAAAGCATCATCCAGTAATGCTACCGCCTCTTCTTCAGCAGGTTTTATATCCAGCCATAAAATTTCTTCCTTTTCACCACGGCGCATAGCCAGTATACGATGCGATGGCGCCGATTTTACAGGCTCCGTCCAGTCAAAATAATCTTTATACTTTATGCCTTCCTGCTCTTTGCCTTCAATCACTTTCGACTGGAAGGTTCCCTTTTCAATAAACAGGCTGCGCATACGGGTACGTACTTCGGCATTCTCGCTGATGAATTCTGCAATAATATCCCTTGCTCCGGCTAACGCCTCCTCAAAGCTTTTTACGCCCTTTTCTTCATCAATATATTTAGCAGCCTCAGTTTCCGGATCAATGCGTTTTTGCTCCATCAACAGGTCGGCAAGGGGTTGCAGGCCTTTTTCGCGGGCTGTGGTAGCGCGCGTTTTGCGTTTGGGGCGATAAGGCAGGTAAATATCTTCCAGCGAAACCATAGTCTCGGCTTCGTTTATCTGCTTTTCCAATTCTGGAGTAAGCTTAACCATTTCAGTAAGCGATTTCAGGATAGCTTCACGGCGTTTATCCAGATCGCGCAATTGCTGTACCCTGTCGCGGATGGCGGCTACCTGCACCTCATCCAAAGTGCCGGTAAGCTCCTTACGGTAACGCGAAATAAACGGAACAGTGGCGCCCTCATCAAGCAGGGCAACAGTAGCGCTAACCTGTTTTTCGGCAATAGAAAGTTCGGCAGCTATTTTTTTATGGTGATTACTCATATTCAAAAATGGATTGCGAAGTTGGGCAGAAATGAATTTAAAATCAAAAAATGTTTATCAACAAATAATGATATCTATGTAACGATTTTATACCGAACAAGTATGTCCCCTCCGGTTAAAGCTCTATAAACGATTTAACTTTCGTCGAAAAGATTAAAATCAACCTCTTGTGTTGAATGCACATTTGACATATTCATATCCCAATATTGAGCAAATTTTTCTCTCGTAATTTTGGGAATACTATCAAATAAACTAACCGCCATACACCAGCTTTCTACTTTAGTAGCTATTAAATTTGTTAGCCTGTTCTGTAAAGCTGTTTTGTCAAGATTTGCCCACGAATCTAAAAAATCCGTAATCCATTTGTCCTTAAAATCTTTATGATACCCCGTTATAATTATTAACTGGCCTTTTTGCGGTATTATATTTATATAAACAGTGTTGAGGGGTTCTTTCTTTTCAAATGATTTTTTTAAAATATTAATTTCCGGATCAAGAGGACTAAATACTGCAGAGGCGCAAACCTTCATTTCATCATATATAAATGTTTTGAAAACGAAGCTTTGAGCTTCCGTAAACTGCAGATCGTTCTCCATTGCCGTTTTAAATACGTTTATGTCAAGTATACCTGTTTCAAACCCTTTTTTAGAAACCTCAAGTGCTGAATTTTTATGAGATGGATTTGAATTAAGAATGTTTGAATTTAAAATTCTCTTAAACGTTTCAACAGCGTTTTCTTTTTTCCTTAATTCAGCGCATAGCGAACGATATGAAAAAAGAAGCTGAACACGATAATCTTCAAAATCAATTGGGTAAGTTTCAACTGTTTTAAATACCTCTGTATCATGTTTATTGCAAAACAAAGGAAAGGAAATAGCATTTTTTACCCCGACACTTTTAAAACTCAGGCGGCCCATCTCCTCCATTTTAAACATATCGTTCGCCTTTATTTCTATTAAATGGCCATTTTCTACTATGTTATTTAATATGCCGTTACGCTGTAGCAAATGCGAATTAATGGCATCATCCTTACATCCCGGATGTAAGCATTTCCATTTTTTACTATCTACATTTTTTTGAATACCGGCAATTACTTTAAGCCTTTCTTTATCAGCTTTTTTATCCATACGATAAGGTTCAGGGGAATTAGACAAATTGGGATGAAGGCAGCAAAGGTTATTGCAAAGGCCTTTAACAGACAAGCTTATAGGATGATAGCTTTATGAAAGCTTCTTTTCTTTCCGGTATTTTATAAAATTTAAAATTACAGCTGCAGTTATCAGCATCAAAGAAATCGAACCGATAACAATCCGCCACGTTTCATGATACTTAATACCGCCAAGAATGGTAGTAATGCTTATAACAAATACACAAATGAATATAATGTACTGGCTTGTTTTGGGGCTGCTTTTCATAAACAAATGTATTAGGCTTTTGAAGCTGCTTTTCCGTTTTTAT
Organism: Bacteroidota bacterium; assembly: GCA_013286325.1. Taxonomy (GTDB): domain Bacteria; phylum Bacteroidota; class Bacteroidia; order Sphingobacteriales; family Sphingobacteriaceae; genus Mucilaginibacter. Next base: position 29,209 of record JABDFZ010000002.1, read on the forward strand.
AATTGGCATATACCAACAAACCCGCCATCCCAACAGAGATGAACCCGCCAATAGAAGCCGAAACAATCCGCCAGGTTTCATGATGTTCAATTCCCTTAAAAAGTGAATTTATGCTTACCACAATAAAGCCTATGAATATTATAAACGGAATTATTGCTCTTTTTTTAAACTGCTGTTCCATAAGTTGCTTATAAAGTTATTACTGATGTTTGTTGCTGATCTTTCCGGCGTCTTCAAGTTCACTGTCCATCTGGTCGTCGTATTTAAACCGGTACAACACCCAGTCGTTTTGCGGTTTATAGAACATAAAGGTAAACCTTATTGGCTGAATTTCATGCTTTACCAGGAAACTATAAAAAACCAGGCTGTTTGATGCACTTTTTTGAACAATAAGATCTTTCCCTAAATATGCTCCTACCGATTGGCGTAACGAATCCAGTTTGCCTTTCAGTGTGGATATACCTGCACTGTTTGTAAAATATTTATTGGTGCCGAAAATATAATCAATTGCGGGGCCGGTACCTTCATCCTTATATTTTTTAAAGAAAGTATTAACCAGGTCCATCGCACCCTTAACTACAGGAGTCTTTGCGGTTGCAGCGGCGGCATCTGCGGGTTTGGCTGCAGGCTTAGCTGCCGTTTGTGCATCTGCATAAAAAGTAAAGCAGCAAGTAACGGCAATTAGTACAATCGTGATGCGGAGGTACTGTTTTAAATCTGAATATTTCATAGTGTAGCGTTTGAAAAATCAAAGTAAATAAAAAAGCCCGCCATTTTTTATAGCGGACTGAAAATATTTTAGTTAGATATACTGATTTGATAATTTTCGTTGACTAAACTTTGTTTTTTAACTCAGTCAACCACTCACTTAATCAACCCAATCAACCTTATTTAGTAACATACATTACTTCCTTAACCGCCTTGATTACTCTTTCGGGGTTTGGAAGATATTCCTGTATCAGTGTTGGTGCGTAAGGTAACGGAACATCACCGCCCATAATGCGCAAAACAGGTGCATCCAGGTAATCGAACGCGTCTTTTTGTACTTTAAAGGCAACTTCAGTAGCTATAGAGCCTAATGGCCAGCTTTCTTCAATAATTACCAAGCGGTTTGTTTTTTTAACCGAGTTGATAACAGTGTCATAATCAATAGGGCGTACAGTACGCAGGTCGATAACCTCGGCATGGATGCCTTCTTTTTCCAGTTCGGCAGCAGCAGCGTTGACCACTTTCATGATCTTACCGAAACCAACCAGGGTAACGTCCGATCCCTCTTTGGTTACATTAGCTTTTCCTAAAGGAATATAATAAGTTTCTTCCGGAACCTCGCCCTTGTCACCATACATCAGTTCCGACTCCATAAAAATAACCGGATCAGGATCAAGTATTGCCGATTTTAACAGTCCTTTTGCATCGTAAGGATTAGATGGTACAACCACCTTTAAACCTGGGCAATTGGCATACCAGCTTTCAAAACACTGGCTGTGCTGCGAGCTTAGCATCCCTGCGTTACCGGTTGGGCCACGGAACACGATAGGTACAGAGAATTGACCACCGCTCATTGACATGATCTTAGCTGCGCCGTTGATGATCTGATCGATAGCCACTAACGAGAAGTTAAAGGTCATGAACTCAACAATCGGACGTAAACCATTCATCGCCGAGCCGATACCGATACCGGCAAAGCCGCATTCAGAAATGGGAGTATCAATTACGCGTTTAGCGCCAAATTCGTCCAGCATTCCCTGGCTTACTTTATAGGCGCCATTGTATTCGGCAACCTCTTCACCCATCAGGTATATTTTATCGTCGCTGCGCATTTCTTCGACCATTGCCTCGCGAAGCGCTTCTCTGAATTGTATTTCTCTCATCGTATTATAAAATATGCTTTTTAGCGAACGCAAATATAATCACTAAAGTGTGATTTGCAATTTTGCTTGCCCTCTACCAATTTTTAAGGCGTTTACTACAAATATTTTACAAAAAATTAACTAAGTGGCTTTCCCATCTATATGCACTTTCGACTAAAAGATGATCTTTGCCAAACCCTGTGGATAATATATTACTGATTTATCATGGAAGAGTTACGGCCCTTGTTAATTACGTACGCTTATAATTTGTTAGGTGTTTTAGAAGAGGCAGAAGATGTGGTTCAGGATGTGTTTCTTAAATTTATTCAAATAGAGACACAAAATATACAGGATAAAAAAGCTTACCTGGTGCGTATGGTGATTAACCATTCAATCAATCAAAAGAAAAAGTTAAACAAAAAAATAATTGCATACCCGGGCGACTGGCTGCCTGAACCTGTTGCCACTAACAAAACTGACGACGGTATAAACCGGAAAGAAATACTATCGTATTCATTAATGGTGCTGCTCGAAAGGCTGGACCCCAAAGAGCGTGCAGTATTCATCCTGAAGGAGGCTTATGATTACGATCATAAAGAAATTGCAGCCGTATTGGCAATCAGCCACGATAATTCAAGGCAATTGTTAAGTAGGGCCAAAAAGCAACTTAAAGTCGATACATCTGTACCTGAAAAAAACAAGTATGACAATGATCTCAATAAATTCCTGGAGATCATTCAAAAAGCAGACATGCAAAAACTAGAGCAGATGCTGTATGAAGGTATTGCTATAACTTCAGATGGTGGCGGCAAGGTACTGGCTGCAATAAAGGTAGTATCAGGCAGGAAGCTGGGGATGTTAATGCTGACTAATCTTTATAAAAAATTCCATAAATGGCAAATGATGATTGGAGAAGTTAACCATTCACCCGCATTGTTATATTATGAAAAAGAAAAGCTGGTTAACTGCCAGGTTTTTACTTTCGCTAATAGCGTTTTAATCAATGTGTACTTTATAAGGAATCCGGATAAACTTAAATTTCTCCAAAAAAACCTTTCATTATTGTCACAGTAAAATGGCCGTATTTGTCTATAGAACCATATAATTTTTTAGTACTATGGAAAGAATACAAAGTCACGAAATCCCAAAGGGACTAATGGAAGCCATGCGGCAGGTAGAAACTTATTTGCGCGGAACATCGGTCGATTACTCGTTGTATAAACTGTTAAAAGTCAGGGTTTCACAGATAAACGGATGCGCCTATTGCCTTGATATGCATTATAAAGAAGCAATGCATGCAGGTGAGTCAGTTTCGCGGCTGATGCTGCTATCAACCTGGCGCGAAGCACCAATTTACACACCAAAAGAAAAAGTAGTGCTTGATTTTGCTGAAAAACTAACCCGGATTGCGACAGAAGACCTGCCGGAAGATTTGCACGACGAGCTAAAGAAGTTCTTCTCAATAGAGGATATTGCAAATCTTTCACTTGCTACCGCACAAATCAACTCATGGAACCGGATTATGCGTTCATTCGGGACAACAGCAGGTAACTATAAAGTTCAATAAGAATAAGAAAAACGTAAATGCATCAACGATGGCTATAGTTATTCGCCAAGCCGTTGATGCATTTTATGGTTGCTGCAAACTCAATTTTCTGAGTCTTTGCAGTAATAGGACTATAATTACAAGGTAGATGGTCATGAAAATTAAGGAGAAAGCATACGCAGTAGAAAAACTTATAGCGCGGCTTTGAAGGCACGAGAGAAAAATACCGCCAATTATGCTTACACCCAATGCCGAACCAAGCTGCTGAACAGTAGAATAAACCCCGCCTGCCGTGCCTGCAAACCGGGAATGAACACCCTTTAACGAAACATTCATTAATGAAGGTAACACAAGGCCATTACCTACTCCGTAAATAGCAAGCAGCAACGCAAGTACAATATACGATGGCTGATTTATATTAAAATAAATAGTCTGCCCTATAAATGAGGCCCCCATTAGTAAACAGCCGTATTGAAGCATCCTTACGCCATAGCGCGATGCGTTTTTTATTGACCAGTAAGCAGCCAGCATAAAGCCCAGCCCAAAAACAGAAAAAAAGTAGCTGGATACCTTTGCCGAAAAGTGATATCCGTTTTGTAAAAGCAACGCGCAGTTTAGCAAAAAGCCATTATGCACCCCAAAAAAGAAAAGCACGCTTAACAAGCCCAGGTTGAAGTTTTTCACTGAAAATAATTCCATATTGATCAACGGAGATCTGTTTAAATGGGTTTTATTTCTTTGGTCCATGATGAATACTATCAATAAAATAATAGAGAAAGCCAGCATAATAATCGACCATAACGGGAAACCTAATTCCCTGCCCCTTGTAATAGGCACAACAAGGGTAGATAAGCCGACCGTTAACAAGGCAATCCCCGAATAATCAAACTTCCGCATCTGTTCTTCTTTCGATTCATTAAGTAAAAATGCCGCAGCAACGGTGGCTATAATTCCAAGGGGGATATTGATCAGGAAGATTAACCGCCAGCTATCAGTAATCAGGTGCGATGAAATAAAATAACCGCCCAGTAGCTGCCCTATAATTGCAGCCAGGCCTGAGCAAATACCAAAAATGCCGTAGGCTTTATCCCGCTTTTTACCATCCTGAAAATACAAATGGATCAATGTATATGATTGCGGCCCCGTAAATGCAGCCGAAACACCCTGCAAAAACCTGAAAATAATTAACTGCTGAATAGTATGCGCCCATCCGCACCCTGCCGATGCTATGGTAAACGCAATAATACCAACACAAAATATTCGTTTACGGCCATACCTGTCGCCGGCACGGCTGCCGGTAATTAAAAAAATAGTATAGCCAATTAAATATGCAGCAACTATTAACTGCACATAAGCAGCAGTGGAATGATAATAGTTTTGAATAGTTGGCAAAGCCACATTCACAATAAAAATGTCAATGATTATCATGCTCGGGGCAAATAAAATAATACCAAGCGAGATCCATGGGTTTTGTCTGTATTTCAAAAATCGAACAGACTGGTTTGTATTTATCATGATAAAAAAATTATGCAATTAAATTGGAAACAATTTTCCGGGTACGTTCTATAGGCGCAGTAGATTTTAATAAAGAAGACTCAATGCCGCAGCCTTCATAAAGGGTATAGATCATTTCTGTTAATTCTTTTTGCCTGTCAGCGTTAATTTGCGGAATAAGTGATAATTGTTTGCTGATAAATGATTTTACGGCTGATTTATATTGACGGATCAGTTCAGCAGCCCTTTCTTCCAGATTTGGTAATTCATAGGCGAGGCGTACAAAAGCGCAGCCTTTATATTGCTTTTTAATAGCTGATTGTTTGCGGTAATCAAATAATGTTAGCATGTTTTTTTTCGGATCTTGTTCATCCCCAACTAATTTGTATAAACCTTCAAACCATTCCTTATTCGAAACAAGAAGGTATTCTATGAGCAAGTCTTCCTTCGATTTAAAATGCTGATAAAGGCTCGATTTGGCAATATCAGCTTCTTCAATAATCTGGTTAATGCCGGTTGCCAGGTAACCTTGTTCATAAAACAACCTGCAGGAGTTGTCCACTATTCTTTCTCTAACGCCTGATGCTTTTTTCATCTGCCAAAACTAAACACTAATTAAAAAACATACAAGTCTGTCTGATTTTTAATTCTCTTTTTTACAAACAGATGAAACACATGGCATAGGCTTTACAAAACATACATTTACATCCTGCATTTATTCTATCTTTAGACCGCAATTATATACCCGGAAGTATCCATCGATAGCCCTTTATGAAACGCTTTTATTTTATTTTAACCATTGTTTGTATAACCATGCTCGCATCTTTTAAACCTGCTCAGCAAACCGACGCTTTTAATACTTATCCGGTATATTCCGGGAACGATCTCGGGGTTAATTATTCGCCAACACAAACGGTTTTTAAAGTTTGGGCTCCAAAGGCATCCGAAGTAAAATTACGGTTATATAGTGCCGGAGACGGTGGGGAAGCAATCAGTGCAACAAACATGATTAAAGGGATTGACGGCACCTGGCAATTAACAGTCAGCAAAAACCTGAAAAATAAATATTATACCTTCCAGGTTATGCAGGACGGCAAATGGTTGCTGGAGCGGCCCGATATTTATGCAAAAGCTGTTGGTGTTAACGGGAACCGTGGCATGATAGTGGACATGGCAGCCACCAATCCAGTAAATTGGAAAAACGACAAAAAACCACCACTTAAAAACTTTACAGATATTATCCTTTACGAATTGCACATCCGGGATATTTCCATGAGCCCAAATTCAGGGATTCAACATAAAGGAAAATTTTTAGGGCTGGCAGAAACCGGTACTAAAAGCCCGGATGGCGAACCAACCGGACTCGACCACATCAAACAGCTTGGTGTAACGCATGTGCATTTGCTGCCCTCATTCGATTTTAACTCGGTTGATGAAACAACCCCGGAGGCTAATAAATACAATTGGGGTTACGATCCGTTGAATTATAATGTGCCCGAAGGAAGTTATTCAACCAACCCTTATGATGGTAACGTGCGGATAAAGGAATTTAAACAGATGGTACAAACCCTGCATAAAAACGGATTAAGGGTAATATTGGATGTGGTTTATAACCATACCAGCGATATAAAAGGTTCAAATTTTAGCCAGTTTGCTCCCGGTTATTTTTACAGGCAAAACGCTGATGGCTCTTATGCCAACGGAACTGCCTGCGGTAACGAGGTAGCATCTGAAAGGGCTATGGTACGTAAATTCATGATCGAGTCGGTAGTATACTGGGCAAAAGAATATCACCTGGATGGTTTTCGGTTCGACTTAATGGGGGTACACGATATTGAAACCATGAACCAAATCAGTTCGACATTACATAAAATTGATCCAACCATTTTTATTTATGGCGAAGGCTGGACGGCAGGAAATACGCCGTTGCCCGAAGATCAGCGCGCCATAAAAAAGAATATGGCTAAACTTAATGAAGTTGCTGCCTTTGGCGACGACCTGCGCGATGGCTTAAAAGGTGGCTGGAGCGATATAAAAGAAAAAGGCTTTGTAAGCGGAGCTACTGATAAAGCCGAAAGTGTAAAATTCGGTATAGTGGCTGCTACACCTAACCCTCAGGTTGATTATAGCAAAGTAAATTACTCAAAAGCTCCATGGGCTGCAGAGCCATTTCAAGCCATAACTTATGTATCTTGTCATGACGATAATACCTTATTCGACAGGTTGAAAATATCAAACCCCAATGCTACAGAAGCCGATCTGATTAAAATGGATAAGCTTGCAAATGCAATTGTGCTTACTTCGCAGGGTGTTGCGTTTTTACATTCAGGCGCCGAGCTATTGCGAACCAAGCAGGGTATCGCCAACTCTTATAATTCTCCCGATTCTATCAATCAAATTGATTGGGCCCGTAAAACCAGGTACAAAGCAGTGTTTGATTATTATAAAGGCCTGGTCGCTTTGCGGAAGGGTCACGCTGCATTCCGCATGCCATCAACCAAAATGATCCAGGATAACTTAAAATTTATAGAAACTAATGACCCCGGTTTAATAACTTACCAGATAAGCAACAATGCAAACGGAGATAAATGGAAAAACATCCTGGTGATTTTAAATGGAGGAGCAACCAGCAAGCCTGTTAAGGTGCCAAAAGGTAAATGGACTTTAGTTGCTGATGAAAATACTATAAACGAGAAGGGAATAAAGCCTGTAAGCGGAGAAATAACCATTCCTGGTACTACGGCATATGTTTTATTTAGTAACTAATAACAATTAGGCCGCCAATTGATACTCTACCTTTTCAATTAAACAATTAATATCAAAGGGTTTGTGTAATACATCATCAGGTGCGCCTTTCTTATTTAATGATTCGTCGATTGATTCATCACCCGAACACATAATGACCGGCAAGTTTTTAGTGGTCTTGTTAAGTTTTATTAATTGGCATACTTCCCGCCCATCAATGCCAGGTAATATGGCATCCAATATAACGAGGTCTGGATTATTAGCTTTGATATTATTGAACACTTCGCTGCCATTTGATACAGCAAATACCTCATATCCATTACTAATTAATATGTAGGTCATCACTTCTATCATCAACTCATTATCATCTACTATTAATATTTTCTTTGGCATCAGCTTACTGTTTTAACATTCGGATATTATTATAGCACAAAGTATATGCCAATTACTATAACATAAAATATAACTGTTTAGTTTTGAGGTTTTAATACTTAGGTAGTTATATTTACATCGTATTAAAACTAATTTTAAAACACAATACACAACTTTTACTACATTTAGTGGCTACAAAAACCGATTTGCGTAAAAATGGATAATATTAATATTAAGATACTTGCGAAGGAATTAAATATCTCAACTTCTACCATTTCAAGAGCATTTAACGGCAGCCCGGATATTAATAAGGACACTAAAGAGAAAATTTTAGCATTTGCCCGCGAACATAATTTTTTACCAAACCACTATGCCAGTAACCTGCGCGATAAAAAAAGCCGCACCCTTGCTGTAATAGTTCCCGAAATAGCGAACGACTTTTTTTCGCAGGCTATAAACGGCATTGAGGAGGTTGCCCGTAAAAAGGGTTTTTATATTTTACTGTACCGCACGGATGACGTTTTTGAAAAGGAAGTATCGTTTGTAAATTATTTAAATAATGGTAAGGTTGATGGTATCATCATGTCGGTATCAGGTGAGGCCAACGATCATAATTACCTGCGTAAGCTGGAGCAAAAAAACGTCCCCGTAGTATTTTTCGATCGTGTTTATGAAGATATTGAAGCGGCAAAGGTTACCACGAATGACTATGACAGCAGCTTTGCCGCCACCGAGCATTTGCTCGAGACCGGCTGTAAAAAAATAGCGTACCTGGTTATAAATAAAAGTATTTCCATCGGTAAGGTACGTATGCAGGGTTATGTTGACGCCCTGCAAAAACACAACGTCCCTTTTGACGATAGCCTGGTAATTGACTGCAGCAACGACGAAAAAATTAACTATACAATACTAAAAAAAGTATTGGAAGAGAAAAAACCTGACGGCATATTCAGCTCGGTTGAACGCCTCGCTTTTGCTACTTATTACGTGTGTTACGATATGAATATCGATATCCCGCGCGATTTGAAGATCATCAGTTTTTCGAGCCTTGGGATTGCGCCATTACTATGCCCTGCCCTTTCAACCATTACACAGCCTGCTTATGAAATGGGCATAAAAGCCGCTACCTTGTTATTTGATGAGCTCGAAAAAAAGGGAGTTGGCGTTCAGAAAAAGGAGCACGTTTTAAAGTCGAAATTATTTATACGGAAATCTTCCGGAGGATGATAAATATTGTTTGCAGTTGCCGGTGTGCAGTTTGCAGTTATATGTTTGAAATATTCTGCTAAACCTCCTATGGTTAATCGGCGCAGGCATGAATAGCACATTCAGATACATTAAACAATTTTGAACAATGGGTTTATCGGCTATTTTTGGCTAAAGCCCAAACGCTATATTATCTCTGTATCCGTCCCATAAATGGGACGGCAATGAATCCTGTTTTTTTCATTGCCGTTGGCTTTAGCCAACGGTAGAGATGACCAAATGGGGGCTTCAGCCAAATACTATTCAATATTTTATACGCTTGCTTTGGTGAATCATACAAGCCTTACAGTCATTTAAACTATACTTTGTACATTTGCCGCATGGCATCCATCAAACCATCAGTACCAAAAGGCACCCGCGACTTTTCACCTACCGAAATGGTAAGGCGTAATTTTATTTTCGATACCATTAAAAGCGTTTTCCGCAAATATGGTTATCAGCAGATAGAAACGCCGACGATGGAAAAGCTCTCTACGCTTACTGGTAAGTATGGAGAAGAGGGGGATAAGCTTATTTTTAAGATACTGAATAATGGTGATTTTTTGGCTGATGCCGGTATTACAGAATCAAGCATTACAACAGATAGCAAAAAGCTGGCATTTCAAATCTGCGAAAAAGCCCTCCGCTATGATCTTACTGTCCCCTTTGCCCGTTACGTTGTACAGCACCAAAATGAGATAACTTTCCCATTCAAGCGCTTTCAGGTGCAGCCTGTTTGGCGCGCCGATAGGCCGCAGAAAGGGCGCTATCGCGAATTTTACCAATGTGATGCCGATGTAGTGGGATCTGAATCATTATTAAACGAAGCTGAATTTGTGATGATCTACGACGAAGCTTTAAGCAAGCTTGGGTTAAAAGATTTCACCATAAAAATCAATAATAGAAAAATACTATCAGGTATCGCTGAAATTATAGATAAAGCTGATAACATCATTGATTTGACTGTGGCTATCGATAAACTGGATAAAATTGGCCTTGATGGTGTGATAAAAGAGTTAATGGAAAGAGGCTTTTCAGCAGGAGATATAGAAAAAATAAAACCTGTTATTTTACTCGAAGGATCGAATACTGAAAAACTGGTTAGCCTGCGTAAAGCATTGGTTAATTCAGCCACAGGTTTAAAAGGCTGCGACGAAATTGAAACCGTATTCAACTATATCGCAAACTGTCCGCTGCAAACTGCCAACTTAGAGCTTGATATTACACTCGCACGTGGGTTAAACTATTATACGGGAGCAATCTTCGAGGTGAAGACAAACGAAGTTGCTATGGGCAGTATCGGTGGTGGTGGCAGGTACGACGATCTTACGGGCATGTTTGGGCTTAAAGGCCTTACAGGAGTAGGTATTTCCTTTGGTGCCGACAGGATCTACGATGTAATGGAAGAGCTTAACCTGTTTCCCGAAACATCAAACCAAACCACGCAATTGCTCATTTGCTGTTTTGATAAAGAAGGTGAAAATTTTGCCTTGCCCATCCTGCAGCAATTACGTAAGCAGGACATCAATGCAGAACTATATCCGGCCGGAGCTAAATTGAAAAAGCAGCTGGACTATGCCAATAACAAAAACATCCCATTCACCATTATCATCGGCAGCGAAGAAATAGAGAGTGGCTTACTTACCATAAAAAATATGCAAACCGGAACCCAGGGCAAATACACTGTCGATCAGATAGTAGGAACCATAACCCGGTAAATTTTATAGTTCCACAACTTTTCCAACCCTACTTTACCGCTTGCGTAAGAGACGGTCGTACAGCGGAGTATTGGCGGAATAAATCTACACCCGCCAATGCATTAACTCCATCACTTCCATCTACATTGTCCGCTTTAAAATACGCCTTACTATGTAACAATTACACACACCCATGCGTCTTAATATCAAAACAGATTTACCTATTTGTCAATTGGTAAATTGTCGTATTTTTACAAGTGCTGGCGATCAAATAGCTTTTAATTTGCGGTAACATCAATGCTACTCGAAATGAAAATGCTGATTAAGATCCTGATTGTTCTTTTTACCTGTTTACACAACCTTATTAATATTGCAAATCACCATTTGTGCCCAATGGTGCTTTACATGCTAAAAATGTTTAAATAATGTATAAATTTTTATCAGTTAGCATGCTGCTTTTATTAAGCAGCATACTCTATGGGCAAACCAACCAACAAAATTCAAAAAAAAAGGCAGATAGCTTATATCGAAAGAAAGACTATGCTAACGCTGCTCCGTTCTACCTTGCCGCCGCTGCAAAAGACGAATTTAAAATAAATAAACAGGCGTATTTTTACAGGGCTGCCCAATGCTATGCATTAACAGGAAAAGCCGATAGCGCATTCGTTTTCTTAAATCTGTCTGTTAAAAACGGCAATAAAGACGTTGAAAATATAAAGACCGATCCCGGCCTTGCTTCCCTATACCCTCTTCCGCAATGGCAGGTATTTGTTGCCTCCTTAAACCGCATCTCAAACAGTTCTCCCGATCCATATAAGGCAAAGCTGGTAACCACCGATGTGAAGAACTTCTGGAAAGCGTATGATCTTGGTCAAAAAGACACCGCGCACCGTGCAGAAATCTACAAAAAATATTACCTGGATGCAGGAACAGAAGGTCTGCATGATTATTGGGCGCTCAAAGTAAAAAGCATGAAAACGTTTGTTGCCGTGCATGATAAAAAGCCGAACTTTTACGCAGCTATGCGGAAAAGCACCTTTGCTGTTGATTCGGAAAAGCCGGAAATACTGAAGTGCTTTGTGAAAATGAAAGAAATATACCCTGAAGCCCAGTTCCCTGATATCTATTTTGTAATGGGCTGCCTTACTTCGGCCGGTACTGTATCAGGGAACGGCCTCCTGTTGGGGGTTGATCAATGTGCCCGCACAGCCGATGTCCCGGTTAACGAGCTTTCCTTATGGGAGCAAAACAATAGTAAAGACCTTAAATATCTGTCTGGCCTCGTCTCGCACGAGATGGTGCATTTTAACCAGCAGAACTTAGCCGACGATACCACAACCCTGCAAATGGTACTGATAGAAGGTATGGCCGATTTTATAGGCGAAAAGGTATCCGGACAAATAGCAAATCAGCGGCTGCACACCTGGGCCAAAGGAAAAGAAAAGCAGGTTTGGGCAGAATTTGAAAAAGATATGTTATTAAACCGCGCATATAATTGGATAGGCAATGCAAAGCAGGAAACTAAAGATAAACCCGCTGATCTTGGTTATTGGATCGGCTACCAGATATGTAAAGCATATTACGATAAAAGCCCGGATAAAAAACAGGCTATAAAAGATATGCTGAATATCAAAAATTATAAAGATTTCTACGAAAAAAGCGGCGCTGATAAACTGTTTTAATAATGGTTATGGATGTGAAAGAAACTCAGATAACACCAACCCTTAATCGGGTAAAAATGGTGGTGATTAAAACCGCGCGCAACGGGGTAGTAAATGAAGATACGCTATTTGAATTTTCAGAAGAAGATAACGCTATCTCCGCTGTTTATTCAGGAGGAAAAATTGCAAAAGGTTTTTTGGTGGGGACAAGGGTTTTGGATAATCTGTCCTTTTCCTATTGTCAGCTGCAAACCGATGGAAAATTGGATAATGGATCGTCCCACTGTTACCTGAAATTAAATGAAGAAGGAAAGATACAACTGGTCGAGAACTTTGAATGGCAATCCCGCCCCGGCGAAAACGGCATAAATATCTTTCAGCAGATCAATTGATATTCACACTACAGATGATATTCACACTACAGAGACACAGGGTATTGTGTCTCTGCAGCGCTGGTTCTTAATATGCTAATATAGAATTAGCATCCACGGGCTGTTTTGCCCTTAGCTCCAGTTTTTTATGATACAGAACATAAGATGCGGCCAGGAAAACAATTGGCAGGATAATAAATATCAATTCCGGAAAAGACCTGCCAAGGGCAATATTCGAATATAAGGCGCCCAAGACATCAAATGCAAATCCGGCATAAGCCCATTCTTTAAGCCGTGGATAACCAGGAATAACGATCACAACAATGGCAAGAATTTTGGCAAAACCGAGAAAAGGGACAAGGTAAGCCGGGTATCCCAGTGCGGTAAAAATTTTAACAGAATCGGCAGCCGAGATAGTTTCAAATATGGAGCCGAAACCCACAGGGCCAAATACTAAAACTGTACAGATCCAGAAAGCTATGTTAATCTTTTTCATTTTTTAATGATTATAATATAATATTGCTGTTATAGTTTGATGAAGCAAAAATATGAGCAATAATCCTTTTGCATAGTGTGGTAATCCGACAATGTTATGTAGGGTATTGCGACAAATATAAAACCGTTATAAAAGAGCTGATTTTATTAAATAAACTCTTGACCTATAGCTGAATTTAATAAAACTCGATATATTTACAATCTGCTTGCTCTACAATGGCAGGTATTTCTAAATAGAATTTATACAACTTGTAACCTAAACCTTTTATGGAAAGTTCTCATATAGAAAAAGAGGTAAATTATGCTGTTGAGCAGTGGATTAGCCTTCAAGCCGAAAATGGTATTTCATTTAGCATAACACCAAGGGCTATTTATTTTATTTCCGAATTAATTGCTAATATTCAACTAGACCCATCCGAAAACTGGCAAAAGCTGGAAAATTATAATTCCGCTCAGGAACAAGCAATCTCTTTAATCCCTAAAGCATTAAATGATATAGCGCAGTTTTGGAGACTTAGATATAGAAACCATAGCAACCCAGTTAAAATTAGTAGCTGGGAATTGTGGGGTGCTTTATCGACTGTATTTACCAGGTTTTGTTTTATCCCTGAAAAAGATCTGCAATAAATAGTATGACTACTACGCAGACGCAGCCACAGACCCCGGCAGATATAACCGAAGCATATAAAGCCGTTATAGACTTTAACAAAGTTGTTATTTCAATTTCATCGGCAATTTTAGCTGCATTGATATCTTACCTGGTTTCTCAGGATTTTTCCTTTGCACCTAGAAATTTTGCAAGTCCAATAGTTTTAACGATCTCTATTGCTTGCTCTTTATTGGGTTTCGGTCGCGCCATCGGGGCAATCAATAAAAAGGAGCCAAGAATAAATGCTGTTAAATTTTCCAATGTTGCTGGCGGTGCAATGTTATTGGGAATATTATCGATTGGCTTTATTAAGAAAAATGAAGAAAAAAAGATCGACGATATTTTAAAAGAGATTGATAAAACTTCATCGATTCTTGAATATAAGCTTCAACCTGCAAATTGCACCGGGTTCGATCTCAGGGAGAAAACCTATGTTCTACACTACGCTTATGATACTATTGCCGTTCAGGTTGATTATTCATTAGAGAAAAGCAAAATCCTGTCACTTAATAAAACAATTATCCCTGCGCCTAAAAAACAGATAATCTATATAGAAAAAAAGAAGGTAAAGAGAAGAAAAAAGGATTGCCATTAAAAAGCAGTAACTACAAATAATCTTTTATTTAAGTGCCATACTGCAAACAGATTTTGTGGCTTTAATCGATTACAAAACCAATCAGCTATAAACTGCCGTTATTTTTGATTTAAACTATTTTTGAGGTCTTTTTCCCACAGTTTAATGGCTTTTTTCTCTGCTGCTATCGCACTTAATTTATCACCCCCATGCCTATACCAGTCAGCCATTTCCTGATATATTTTTGCCATATCACTGGGTAATGCATAAGCTGGCGACCGATCGATCTTAGCCTTGCAACATTCAGCGCCTAGCAGGTAGATTTCTTTCGTAGGAGTATTCAATTTGCGCACGTCTTCCCGGATATCATCGATAATACTGCCATAAGCATACCATTTATAGGAAGATGCTATTGCCTGTTTGCCAAACTCATAAGCCTTATGCGGGTCGGTTCTAAGTAATGCTGTAAAGGTATACCTGGCTATCTCGGGAGCATATTTTAATTTTGGCTCCATTTTAACCATTTCATCAATTACCATCAGGGTGGAATCAGGTAAGCCCATGTCATTCAGGTCGGTATACTTACCCTGGTAGCGGCGCACTTTGGATGGCAAACTATCATCCAAATTTCCTAAATAATTTTCTGTACTATCTGCAAGCCTTCTTTTCGATGATTCTATTTCAATATCCCAAGTGTTTTTTATTATTTTCTTTAAAGCCGTATCAAGGCTGAGCGGATCTCCAATCCAGGCAATTCTGCCCTGTCTGTCAACAACAAAGGTGGTTGGGATATATTGCTGATTATAATCTCTCAGCCAGTCTTTTACAGTAGAATTGGTGTCTTCCGAAGCTACATTAAAATCCATTTTATTGCCCATCGCCCCAACAAAAGCCCTGAGTTTTTCCGGAGTATTGCCTTTGGTTTCCCTGTCTTCATGAACGCTTACCGCTGAAAAAGTAACCTTGCTTTTGTATTTACGGGCTAAACCCGAAAGATGAGGCATGGATGCAACACAGGGGGCGCACCAAGTTGCCCAAAATTCAACCACATACATTTTGCCCTTTTCAAAACCTGGTACGGGAGTACCTTTAATCCACTCCCGAACCCGCAGAGGCGGAGCATAATCACCAATGTTACACATGAACGAGGTGTCTTTTTTTGCCTTGGCAAATGTAGCAGAAGTATCTTTTTGCGCACTCGCAGTTAGGGTTAGCAGGCAGAATAGCAACAATAATTGAATTTTAGGATTCATAACATTTCAATCTTATCTCATTGGATTACTCAACTTATTAGGTAAAAGGCAGCTAATGTTATACTCCTGTTGCGCTTTTATTTATTGAAAGATAAGAATTTACGATTAAAACGAGGAGATAAAAGGAACAACCTTTAGTCAAGTAATGCATGTCGGTTACAAGAGGCCTGATTTTAAGACATATTTAATTATTAAGGGCAGTTGCTGGATATATATTCACAACAGTCCAATCTACGATGGCATCAGAGATAATTAATTTGCTTGAAGTTTTAATTATCGATATTAACTTCAACGGTATATCTGTTTTATACAAAACTTCAAAGCAGGTTACAAAGATTTACCAGTGTAACCTGCCTTGGCGGATTAAACCTATTTGCAGACTTTGGTAACTGTACCAGATTTGCTTATACATTCAGCGGATCCGGTTCCTCCCCAACAAAGGCCTGTACAACTGGTAATTACAGCCGACTGCCCTGGGGGGCAAGACGCAGAACAGCCTAGTCCACCCAATACATTTCTCATCTCAGCTCTGCTGAGTTTGTTAAACTTTGACATAAACTTAATTTATAGAGAAGTTTATTAATTTTACCGCATCCACGCCCCGGTATTCAGGCTGCATGTATTGCAAAGTGCATGCTCCTTTACTTTGGTCAAAAAGTGTCTTATTATTGGCGGATTGTGAAAATAAGGCAGACGTCAATTGTTAAGTATTATAGCCTTAACAATTGGCATTTGCTTATTTCAATCCTTCTTATTTAAAATCAGTTTAATTAATTGTATAAGGTCTAGGTAAACACAGGTGATTATTTACGAGAGTAAAATAACACGGGGTTAATATTTTAAAGATAGAGATAAAATTTTTAACGGAACAAATTTATTTTATACAATTGCTCTATAGCATTTCCGGAACATTCCGCCTTCCCATCCTTCTCCCCAAGTAATTCAAAAAAATAACACAACATGTTCTTACAAAACGTATCTTTGCACCCCGACAAGAAGAAATACCGGATTGCGGAATGCAGGATACACAATTTCGGAAGTTTTAAGTTGGCATTTCGCAGCAGGCAGCTTTCTTGAATAAAAAAAGAACATGCCCAAAGACACCTCCATAAAATCCGTTTTAATTATTGGTTCCGGTCCTATTATTATAGGCCAGGCCTGCGAGTTCGATTATGCCGGTTCGCAAGCTGCCCTCTCCCTCAAAGAAGAGGGCATTTCCGTATCCATCATCAACAGCAACCCTGCTACAATCATGACGGATAAAGTAATTGCCGATCATGTTTACCTCCTTCCACTTACCAGCGACAGTATCGAAAAGATCCTGAAGGAACAGCAAATTGACGCCGTATTGCCAACCATGGGCGGCCAAACTGCGCTTAACCTTTGCATCGAAGTTGCCGAACGCGGTATTTGGGAAAAATACGGGGTAAAGATTGTAGGTGTGGATTTGGCTGCAATCGAAAAGACAGAAAACCGGGAAGCATTCCGCCAGCTAATGGTTGACATTGGTGTAGGCGTGGCTACCTCAAAAATTGCCAATTCGTTTTTGGAAGGAAAAGAAGCTGCGCAGGAGATAGGCTTTCCACTGGTTATTCGCCCAAGTTATACACTTGGTGGTAAAGGCGCAGGCTTCGTACATAAAAAAGAAGATTTCGACGCAGCATTGAGCCGAGGCTTGCAGGCCTCGCCAACCCACGAAGTATTGGTGGAGCAGGCTGTTTTGGGCTGGAAAGAATATGAGCTGGAACTGCTGCGCGATAGTAACGATAACGTGATCATCATCTGCTCTATCGAGAACTTCGACCCAATGGGTATCCATACCGGCGACTCAATAACCGTTGCCCCGGCAATGACACTGAGCGACCGCTGCTACCAGTCTATGCGTAACCAGGCCATCAAAATGATGCGCGCCATAGGTAATTTTGCAGGAGGTTGTAACGTACAGTTCTCGGTAAACCCTGCTGACGAAGCCATTATCGCCATAGAAATTAACCCACGAGTATCGCGCTCGTCGGCCCTTGCATCAAAAGCAACCGGTTATCCAATCGCCAAAATAGCTGCAAAGCTGGCCATAGGTTATAACCTCGACGAAATAGAAAACCAGATCACTAAAACAACCTCGGCTTATTTTGAGCCAACGCTCGATTATGTGATCGTAAAGATCCCACGCTGGAACTTTGATAAATTTAAAGGCGCTAATCGCGAGCTTGGCCTGCAGATGAAATCTGTTGGCGAGGTAATGGGTATAGGCCGCAGCTTTATTGAGGCTTTGCAGAAAGCTTGTCAGAGCTTAGAGATTGGCAGGGCTGGTCTTGGAGCCGATGGCCGCCAAAGCCGCAATCTCGAAGAAATTATGCACAGCCTTGAGCATCCAAGCTGGGACAGGTTGTTCCACATTTACGATGCCCTAAGCCTGGGGGTGCCAATCGAATCAGTTCGTAAGGCTACCAAGATCGACCGCTGGTTCCTGAACCAGATAGCTGATGTGGTAAACCTCGAAAACGAACTTCGCCGTTACTCATTAAATAACATCCCCGAAGATTTCTTCTTCACCCTTAAACAAAAAGGATTTTCAGATACACAAATAGCCTACATTTTAGGCAATGTTACCGAAGAGGATGTATATCAGCGTCGCAAAAGCCTGGGCATCCGCCGGGTTTATAAAATGGTAGATACCTGTGCTGCAGAGTTCCCTGCAAAAACACCATACTATTACTCCACATACGAGGGTGAGAACGAATCCATTGTATCCGATAAGAAAAAGATAATTGTATTAGGCTCGGGCCCTAACCGCATTGGTCAGGGTATTGAGTTTGATTATAGCTGTGTGCATGGTTTGCTTGCTGCTAAAGAAAGCGGTTTTGAAGCTATCATGATTAACTGTAACCCAGAAACCGTATCAACCGACTTTAATATGGCCGATAAGCTGTATTTCGAACCGGTTTATTGGGAGCATGTCCGCGAGATCATCGAGATGGAGAAACCTTACGGGGTTGTTGTTCAGCTTGGCGGTCAAACAGCCTTGAAAATGGCCGAGAAAATGCACGAGCATGGCATCCGCATTATAGGCACATCGTTCAATAACATGGATATTGCCGAAGACCGCGGTCGTTTCTCCGACTTGTTGAAAGAGCTTGACATTCCTTATCCAAAATATGGTGTAGCCGAGAGTGCCGAAGAAGCGCTGGAAGTTGCCCACGAAGTAGGATACCCGGTATTGGTACGCCCAAGCTATGTATTAGGCGGCCAGGGTATGAGTATTGTGATTAACGATGAGGATTTGGAGAAAGCGGTAGTTGGCCTGTTAAAGAATCTGCCAGGCAACCGCGTGTTGATAGATCACTTCCTTGACCGCGCTGCAGAAGCAGAGTCTGACTCTATAAGCGATGGCGACGAAGTACATATAGTTGGCATTATGGAGCATATTGAACCCGCAGGTATCCATTCAGGCGATTCATTTGCAGTGCTGCCTCCGTTCGATCTGTCTGACAGCGTGATCAGCCAGATAGAAGAATATACCGTTAAAATAGCAAACGCACTAAATGTTATTGGCTTGCTTAATATACAGTTTGCCGTTAAAAACGATAAAGTGTATGTGATAGAGGCTAACCCACGCGCGTCGCGTACGGTTCCGTTTATTGCAAAAGCTTATGATGTACCTTACATAAACATTGCCGCAAAGGTAATGCTGGGCGTTAACAAGTTGAAAGATTTCACTATCGAGCGTAAATTATGGGGCTATGCCATAAAAGAACCTGTGTTCTCATTCGATAAATTCCCGGAAGTAAATAAAGAGCTTGGCCCCGAAATGAAATCAACCGGCGAAGCTATCCGTTTTATACCCAACCTGCAGGATCCCTACTTCAGGCATTTGTATAAAGAAAAATCAATGTATTTAAGTAAATAGCGGTTAAACCAGCTATTAAAATATAAAGCCTGCTGATGCTTATGGCATCGGCAGGCTATGGTTTCACTTAGTGAATTAGTTTTGAAAGTTAATTTTAAGAACAACTATCCGGCCTTCAATTTAAACAACGTTGACCCGGATAATATTGACAATGTGCTGGGTAAGATCCAAAGATCATTTGATATCAAGTTTGAGGAAGAAGACCTGCACAACGTTAAAACATTTGGTAACTTATGCGACGCCGTTGTTAAAAAAGTAAAGCTCAAAAACTCCGATGGCTGCACAACACAGCACGCTTTTTACAAGCTAAGGAATGCTATAAACACAACCATAGCTGCCGATAAAGAGCTGATAAAACCGCAAACCAAACTTTCAGATATTTTCCCCAGAGATACCCGTTTGCAGGTAATTGCCGAAATTGAAAAAGAAATGGGCTTTAAAATGAACCTGCTGAAACCAAAGGGCTCTATAGTTTTCCTGTTTTCATTAATATTAGCCTCCTCAGTAATTGGCCTATTCTTTTTCCCTGCAATAAGCGGCTTTGGAGCAGTTATTGCCATTACCGGATTAATTTTGGCAGGTAAATTTGGTAAAGAAATGCAGGTTAAAACCCTGGGCGATCTTGCCGAAAAAATCGCCCGTGAACATTATCTCAACTGCCGCCGCAATGCATCAACAGTTAACCGCACCGAAATTGCCGAAAAAATAAAAGAACTTTTCACACACGAACTATATCTCGAACCATCAGTAGTAAGGCGCAACAGCAAGTTTTAAAGAATAAAACATCAGCTCATAATTGATGTATCTGATTAACTCCTTTGTTGCAAAATAATGCCTAGGCCTTGCCTCAGTAAAGAGAAGCGAAAAAGTTTTAGGGAACAAACATCTTCTTCGGTACTGACCCATCGGGTCTGCCCCTTTGTAGTCAAAACCATACCCCCTGATCTTTGCCTCGTAGAGGCTACCCTTCACCCGTCTAATAAGTCTTGAAAAATATATTTTTCATCGTATTCAACAGCATAATCTCTTAACATTTCAAGATATTCTTCTCTGAATGTCTTTTTTGCATGATGTTCTTTTTGATTTAAAATATATTTAACCACACCGTCAATATGTGATCGGCTGTTACTAAATGCGCCATAGCCATCCTGCCAATGAAATTTCCTTTGTGTAAAGCCTTCCTTATTTATAAATTCTGAACTATCGCCTTTTACCAGCTTCATTAATTCTGAAATAGACTGTTTGGGATTAAGCCCGACAAGCATGTGTAAATGGTCGGGCATCGTATTTATTGTTATTAATTTGTGGCCGTTATTTTGCACAATCCCGGTCATGTATTTTTGAAGACGATCTTCCCATTCCTCCAATATTGCGGCTTTTCTATATTTTACAGCAAATACAAAATGAATATATAATTGTGTGTAAGTGTTTGACATAATGATCTCTATACCTACAAAATTAATAAAAGCGGATCAAGGGTAGCCCTTACAGGGCAAAAATCTCTTTTGCCGTTTTTCTACAAAGGGGTTGACCCTATGGGTCATGCCTTATGTTTCTGAATTATAGGATTATCTCTTTTTTATAGACCCTAAGAAATATGACCCGATGGGCGATGCATAAAATTTCCGAATTAATAGGATTATTTCTCTTTTATAGACCCCAAGAATCATGACCCATAGGGTCAACCCCTTTGTAGAAAAAATCGTGCTCCTGATCTTTGCCTCGTAGAGGCTACCCTTTCGCTAATAAAATTTCTTACTTCCCCTTGTGCAATTTGACGACATCTCAGTTTGAAAAACATTGTTTTTTCAGGGCTTCTGTTACTAACTTTACCTCCATTAAAGAGATTAAGGAAAATAACGAATAATGAATGATGATCGCACCAGAATAATCCACAGAAGGACACCAGAATCAGCGGCTATGGTAGCAAACGTCAAACGAGCGATGTCAATCACTGCCGCACTTAACCGCTTGACGTTCGACGATGCAGACGGGATCCGTGCCTTGTTTAGCGAGCTCATCGGTAAAAAAGTAGACGAGAGCTTTTCACAGATTCCACCATTCTACACTGCGGGCGGGAACGAAATCCGGATAGGGCATAATGTCTTCATAAATCAGAACTGTACTTTCTACGACCTTGGTGGCCTCGACATCGCAGACGACGTAATGATCGGGCCGAATGTAAACATCATCACCACGGGGCATCCCCTTGATCCTGCACAGCGTCGCACCACTACAATCGGAAAACCCATCGTGATTGAAAGAAACGTCTGGATCGCAGCTGGCGCAACCATCATAGGCGGGGTAACAGTAGGCGAAAATTCAGTTGTGGCTGCAGGTTCTGTGGTCACCAGGGATGTTCCACCAAATACCCTTGTCGGAGGAAACCCTGCACAGATTATTCGTTCAATTGGGGATGATTGAAATTCAAACAGAAACGCTATTGCAATTTTACCTTTACCTGTCCACCATCAATCCCCTCACCTCAAAAGTCAATCTTTTTGAAGGATTGGTTTTAACACTGTGCTGCTTTTTCCCCCGAACCGTATCCCCGGCAAAATGCTGCAGATCGTCGGCAATAAATTGCTTTGCAGCAACGCCCTCAGCAATCACATATTTACCCCTTAATGCTTCCGGTATATTTATTGCATAGTTTTTAAAATGCGCGGCTATTGTTTTTCCATTACCCGCATCTAACTCAAACCAGCCGCCTTTCTGTTTAATTACTTTCACCACCCTGCCTTTTATGGTTGTGCTGATGCGCGTTTTTTTACCCATAAAGGCTTCAACTTTTTCTGCATTAAGTATCTCAGCAGTATCAGGTTTTGCGCCAAAAACAGTACCATGCGGCAGGGGAACATGTTTTTGCGTAAAAGCAGCTGTAGAAAAAAACAAAGCGAAAATAAAGAGTATTGCTTTCATGGTTTAGTATAAACAATAAATAATGCACATGGTTTCAGGCTGATGGCCGATATGAATTTTCACCCTCTTTCCGCCGCAGGCGAAGAGAGGGTCGGCAAGCGCAGCGATGTCGGGGTGAGTAAACTGGCTGCAGATAAATTTTTACCTCACAGCCATATATACTGTTGCGTTTTAAACCTTAAACACGTTATGCTATTGTACCAATGTTGTTAATGTTTGTTAAAAGTTTCCGCATATATAATATGAATGATATAATTGTAGTTGATAATAAAAACTATAAGCGCGAGCTGTATGGAATAAAAATTTTTACATCCTTATCTTTTATTTGCATGAAAACCCCCTATTTCCGCAAAGCCTCTTTGCCTGCATTATTTTTATTGACAATGATATTCGCGGCAGGCTGCAAAAAAAGCACTCCGGCTGCAACAAATTCGGTAGTCGCACCAACAATCACAACCTCCGGGCTTATCATTAATTTAACCTCAACCACGGCACAGAGTGGTGGTACTATTTCCAATGATGGGGGGGCTGCCATAACAGCAAATGGTGTTTGCTACAGTTCAACCAATCACACGCCTACAATCTCTGATAGCAAAACATCAGAAACGGTAAGTACCAGTGGGGTTATCCCAATAGACTTTACAAGCAGTTTGAACGGCCTTACAGCGGCTACAACGTATTATGTAAGAGCTTATGCCACCAATAGCGTTGGCACATCATACGGAAGTGTTGTGCAATTTACCACGAGTACAAGCGTAGCCAATGTTACGGCTACGGTAAGTACCCTGGCAGGAAGCGGAACAGCTGGTTATGCTGATGGCACAGGCCCGACAGCGCTGTTTAATAACCCAGCCGGAATAGCAGTTGATGCCAGCGGAAAAATTTATATTGCCGACTCCTACAATAACCGTATTCGTACCCTTACATCGGCGGGAATTTCAGGTTCACTGGCAGGAAACGGCACTCTTGGTTATAACGAAGGTGCTGCCGCAACAGCTGAATTTTATGGCCCGAGCGGACTGGTTGCTGATGCACAAGGCAATGTTTATGTAGCCGATTTTGGTAATAACGTTATCCGCAAAATATCATCAACCGGCATAGTAAGTACTTACGCTGGTAATGGCACAGGAGGTTTTTCAAACAATACAGTAGCCACATCTGCCGAATTCAGTAATCCGGCAGGGGTAGCAATAGATGCATCAGGAAATATGTATGTGGCCGATCTGGGCAATAACGTTATCCGTAAAATAACTTCAGCAGGGGTAGTAACCACATTTGCCGGGACAAAAACCGCTGGATATGTAAACTCAACTACAGGAACATCGGCGTCGTTTAATAAACCAAGTGGTGTAGCTGTTGATGCAAGCGGTAATGTTTATGTAGCAGACCAGGGAAACTCTGCCATCCGTAAGATCACACCAGCGGGGGCAGTAACAACCATTGCCGGCGGTACATCGCAAACCCAGCTGCTTAACTTTCCGGCAGGGATAGCCCTTGATAAACAAGGAAATATATTTATTGTGGATGAAGGCGGCCGGATAATAGAATGTACCACAAACAATGTGCTCTATTATTTAGCAGGAAGCTTAAACGTTACAGGCCTTGTAAACGGGGCTGGCGCTACAGCATTGTTCAATAATCCGCAGGGAATCGCTGTTGATGCAAACAATAATATTTACGTTGCCGATCAGAACAATAACTGCATCCGTAAGCTTACGGTAACAGTAACCCCATAAAAGTGGGAAGCTAAAAGATCAAAGCAAAAAGCAAGTAAAAAGTAGTACTCTCTTGTGTGATTTTACCTTTCAGCTTTCACCTTTCTTCCCCAGTTTTTCAAGCGCATAAAATAGCCCGGTACAATGGAGTGCCTGGGCTATTTTATTTTCAGCAAGCAGTTGTCTCACCTCTTCTATTGTAAAAGTTTCAATAATTATCTGCTCCTGTTCATCCAATTGCTGTTCCTGCACTTTCCTTCCGCCTCTGGCCAGGTAACAAAAGGTTTTATTATTCGCGGTTGATGGGTTAGCGTAAATAGTGCACAGCAGCTCAAAATCATCAAACTGGTAACCTGTTTCTTCCAGCAGTTCACGGCGCAGGCCAACCTCAGGAAGTTCTCCATCCTCTATTACCCCTCCCGGAATTTCGAGGGAAACAATACCTGCAGCATGGCGGTACTGATGCACAAGCAGTATCTTGTTGTCTTCAGTTATGGCAACTGCATTTACCCAGTTGCTGTATTCCAAAACATAATAGTCCTCAACAATATGTCCGCCAGGCATTTCACACCTGTCCGACCGTAATGTGGCCCATGGGCCCTTATGTATGTAATGTGATGATAGTTTTTTCCATTTCAGATCAATACTCATAGATCATGGCTCATAGTAGAACCCGGGCTAATGTAGGAAATAGCCGGCTAAGTTCATAAACAAACAGGTCCTTTGTCGAGGTCCCCCAATAATAGATTTTTGTATATATAAATTCTTTTCCAATCTGAATTTCATATACAAAACCACCAGGAACTATGGACTATCGACCATGGTCTATGGACTTCCCCACTACCAACTACCACTCGATCCGCCGCCGCCGAAATCGCCGCCGCCAAATCCGCCGAAACCACCACCGCTGTCTCCGCCTGATCCGCCGCCAAATCCACCATCACCATTGGAGAATCCTCCCCAGCCGCCGCTTCCGCGACCAAGCATGGCCCCACCGAGGAACCACCAGAACGGACTTGCGCCACCCCTGTCGCCAATAATATGGCCGCCACCACCGCCGCGACTGCGTAATACAATAATTAAGATAACTACAACAATAATTATAATAAACCCGATTGGCGTGCCTCCGCCATCATCAGTCTGATTTGGCTTTTTGGTGGCTTTGTATTCGCCTTTCATGTATTTCATCAGGCTGTTTGTTCCGTCATCTAAACCAGCGTAATAATCGTTGTTCTTAAAACGGGGGGTAATATCGTTTTTAATTATCTGTTGAGTAACAATGTCTGGTACGCCACCTTCCGAGCCATAGCCTGTAGCAATTGCAACCTTGCGGTCAGATAATGCAACAAGCACCAGTATGCCATTATTTTTGCCCTTCTGACCAATGCCCCAGGCACGGCCAAGTTTCTGCCCGTAATCAATAATATCATAATCACCAACCGACTTTATAATTACAATCGCAATTTGGGTAGAGGTCGAATCATTAAAGGCAACCAGCTTCTGTTCCAGCAGGCCTTTTTCCTGACTGTTAAGCACATCAGTATAATCGGTAACCAGTGTGTTCGATTTTGGGGGAAGCTGCTGCGAAAAGGCCACAAAGCCTATCAGCAAAAAAGTAAGAAATAAAATAAGTTTTTTGAACATGGGTTTATGTTTAATCGCCATCCATAAAGGCTATATCGTCTGATAATTCGTTGCTGCCGTCAGGCTTGTGTGGGAAGAATTTTTGTAAATGCTCCCCGGCAATTTTTAACCCGGTAACAATACCTTCAACCAGGTTACCATATTTAAAATGGCTCAGCATATCTTCTTTAGTATCGTCCCAAAAATTAGCAGGCACCACTTTGTTAATGCCGGCATCACCAATAATGGCAAATTTCCGGTCCACAGTAGCTACGTAGATGAGCACCCCATTGCGCAGGCGGGTTTTATGCATGTCCAGCTGATGAAAATATTTGGCTGCACGATCAAGCACCTCTTCATTGCAGGTTTTTTCAATGCAAACGCGGATCTGCCCTGAAGTATACTTTTCTGCGTCCTCAATCGCTGCCCTTATGCGTTGCTGCTCGTCGTCGGTAAATAATGCCATAGTTTAATGTTTATCAATTAAGTATGAATTAGCGGGTTATTGAATTAGTGATTTTTTTGCTGATGAATCATAAGCTTTTAAAAACTACCCAGAAAAATTATATCAATCACTAATTCAATCAATCGCTAAATCACTAATTATATTCAATCACTAAATCAATCCTTCACTAATTAAAATGCCACTTTCGGCGCTTTGTCCGCCCCGGCTTCTGCTGCAAAGCTTCCCTTTTCGTTAAAGCCAAATATTTTGGCAGTTATAACAGCAGGGAACGAGCGGATAGTTGTATTATAATCCTGCACTGCGCCGTTAAAATCCAGGCGGGCAACGTTAATGCGGTTTTCAGTTCCTTCAAGCTGTACTTGTAACCCGGTAAAGTTCTCGTTCGATTTTAATGTCGGATAATTTTCCGATGCAACCAGCAATCTGCCTAAAGCGGTGCTTAATTGTCCTTGCGCAGCCTGGTATTTCTGGATAGTTTCAGGAGTTAACTTTGTTGGATCAACCTGTATACTGGTTGCCCTTGCGCGGGCCTCGGTAACATCAACCAAAGTGCTCTTCTCAAAATTGGCAGCGCCCTTAACTGTAGCAACCAGGTTGGGGATCAGATCACTGCGGCGTTGATATTGTGATTGCACAGCGCCCCATTTAGCCTTAACATTTTCGTCCTTGGTTACCATGCCATTGTAGCTACATGAGCCAATTAAGCAGATCACGATGATGATTGCCAGTACTATTAATAGATTCTTCATGTCTTTTTAGGGTTTTAGTAATGTGAATTTACAGTATTTAGATTACAAAACACATACCGATGTTACAAAAGCCGGTTTCACGTGCCAATATGGCAAGAGGGTAAGGTATGCTTTTATTATTAGAAAGCGAGCAAACACAAAATGTTGTAGTGTGAAATTCCTTTAAAAAACCTCTATCATGCCGAATTTATTTCGGCACCTCACATACAGGTAAATAAGAGAAAGGTCTGCAATAATCAGATCGCAGACTTAGCAAGCGTAAATATCCTATGAGATGCCGAAATAAATTCGGCACGACGTCCGCTTCTTTACTTTGAACATCCACAGGCTACTGGGAAAGCCACAATCAATACCCATCGCCTACATTAAATTCATCCATTCCTTCGGCATTACCTTCAAATATATTTTTGCGATCATAACGGTCATCTCCGGAATAACTCCTGTCCCCAATGCGAACAACCTTAATGTTTTTTAAATCAGCCTTGACAATATTTTTCTCCGTTACGCCAGCCTTTTTCAATGCCTCTACCTGACTGACCAACTCTTTAAAGAAAGCCTCATCTTTAACCAGTTCCAAAAGGCGGTCTTTGGTTTTGTTTTCGGTTTCTTCATCATCCGGCTTGCTTTCAATTTCGGGCACGGTTTTAACAATGTGGGGTTTTATCCATCCCCAAAACTTGCTCAATGCCGAGTTCTCAGCATCCTTTACAAGTTTGGTATCTCCGGCAGCTTTAAAAATATATTTCAACGCCGAAATCAGTATTACACTTATAGTTACAGGTTCCATAATTATTTATTTTCGTTTAGCTTATTTTTTATTTCTTCATTCCACCAAATAGCTGTTTCTATTATAGGGTGTCCTTCAGGTAAATTTTTTTTAAAGATAGTTACTGATTTATCCGAGAGTTCTAGAGCATACGGATAATCTCCCAACTCATAATACACTGTTGCTAAATTAAGGCATTCGTATGCTATTGCTGGGTGCAAATTTCCAAAGGTTTTTTCATCAGAGGAGAGCGCTTTTTCTAAAAGTTGTTTGGCCTCCTGGTAATCCCCCAAATCTTTAAGCACAAGCCCCAGGTTTGAATAACTTGTGGCCGTATTAGGATGTAGTTCACCGAAGTTTTTTTCATTCGAAGCGACCGCTTTTTCCAAAAGCTCTTTGGCTCCCCTGTAATCACCCAAATCTTGAAGCACCGTAGCCAGGTTGGAATAACTTATTGCTGTATTAGGGTGTAATTCACCAAAGTTTTTTTATCAGAAGCTAACGCTTTCTCCAAATGTTCTTTTGCCTCAGGGTAATCGCCCAGATCCTGAAGAACCAAAGCCAGGTTTGAATGCCTGGTTGCTGTTTCAGGGTGCAATTCGCCAAAATTTTTTTCAGATATGGCGAGGGTCTTTTCTAAAAGTATTTTTGCTTCATTATAGTCACCTATATCTTCGAATCTTAATGCCAGGTTATTTTGTAAAACAGATATTTCAATAGTAGTTTCATTTTTAAGGCAGTCAAGCAATGCTTTACCAAAAGGAATCCAGATAAATTTATCTACCGGGTTATCTTTTGTAGAGTCTAAATTTAAACAGCTCGTAATGTTTTCAATCAAAAACGCTACATCTTCAATTTTTATTGGGTCTTTAATTTTTACCACATCAGCAATGATCCGGTGCATTTTATAACTGTCTGCAACACCCTTTTTTTGCAGCAGCCAGCCCTTTGCAGCCAATGCTGTTAAAGTCTTCGCAAAAACATCCTTATAAACGCCTTCTTTATCTATTATCAGATCTTTAAGAAGCGAATAAGTGTGAAAATCCGGAGGCAGACAGGCAAACTGCTTCATAAGCCAAGTCTCAGCTTCGTTTAGCCAGCTAATATTAAACACTGTGCCTAAATAAGATGCTATTTTTGTTGTTTTTCCCTGTTTCTTATTATGGTTTACGTTTAAATTTGCCTCCAAATCCGCATCCATTGCCTCTTGCAATGTGCCAATATCATACCTTAATACTTCTGCTGTTTTTGCCAGTATCTCAATGGTTAAGGTATGGCGGTCAACCATCTGGATAAGACCAATTATCTGTTCATCTGTTAGCGATTGATGGGTATAATGCTTTTTAAAAAGCTCAATAGCTTTTTGTTCATTTAAAAAATCAAGTTGCTTGGTGTGCAGGTTGTCAATTTCTTCGCGCGAGGTAACCAACAAATGCCAGTCTGGCTGTGTCGGTAATTCATCAATAAACTGGTTTAACGATTGTTCAGCGTTATCAATCACCAGCAGGTTGGGCTTATTGGTGATGCATTTTAATTTCCGGAGAATCTCCTCAAATAAAAGCTTTGGATCAAGGCCATTTTTATCAATTTCCAGATTTGCAACAAGTCCTGCAGTATTGGCAATATCGTTTGTGATATTATCCGAATCTTGTGTTATCCAGGCAATATGACTATATTCATCATAATATTTACTTACGTAAGTTTGTGCAAGTGTTGTTTTGCCTATGCCACCTAAGCCATTAACCACTACAACTCTTTTTTGCTTGCTTAACAGGTCATGCAATTCATCAAGGTCATCTTCACGTCCAATAATATCATCAGGATGGGTTTTGGGTAGCTTAATGGTAAGCTCTTTTGGCGTTGGCTTTTCAAAACCATGATAATGGTCACCTACATTAATAGTACCAATGTCTTTAAAGTTGCCATCTAATTTATTTTTGTCTTGCCCGTCTTGCATCAACGTGTAGGATTAAGGTTAAGGAAGCTCTAAATTAACACTTTATCATTAACAATTGGAAATATGTCCTGGTGATGGTCATAAAATATGGCGACATTCTCAAATCCTATAAATCCAGCTCGTGCAAACACTATAAATCAACGGTTAATATTATATTTGGCCTTTACGATCTCCAGCAAATGAAGAAAATACTGACCGTCCTTTTCTGCTGTGCAACCGTCATTGCATCGGCACAAACAAAAACTAACGATAACCTTGTTCAATACGTAAAGCCCATCATTGGTACTCAGCGCATGGGGCATACTTACCCGGGTGCCACTGTCCCATTTGGCATGGTACAGCTTAGCCCTGAAACAGATACGCCAAGCTATGAGCTGAATGGTAAATACAATCCCGATGTATATAAATACTGCGCCGGGTATCAGTACGATGATAAAACAATAGTGGGTTTCAGTCATACCCATTTCAGCGGCACAGGCCATTCTGATTTAGGCGACTTTTTAATTATGCCAACAATTGGCCCGGTTCAGTTAAATCCCGGCGTAGCTGATAAACCCGGCAGCGGGTACCGCTCAGCTTTTTCACACGCCAATGAGGTAAGCGAGGCCAATTACTATAAAGTTAAGCTCGATGCCAGCGGTATTATTGCCGAAATGACCACCAGCACCCGTGTAGGCTTTCATCAGTACACTTTTCCCAAATCAGACAATGCACATATTATCCTCGACCTGATGGCGGGGATCTATAACTATCCTGATAAAAACGTTTGGACATACCTGCGCATGGTGAATGACAGTACCGTAGTAGGCTACCGCTCAACAAATGGCTGGGCACGTACCCGTACGCTGTATTTCGCCATGACGTTCAACAAGCCATTTATCCAGATGGGCTATAAAAACTTCAGCAAACGCGAAGTGTATGGCGGCTTTTGGGGCAAATTTGCAAGGGTAAAGAACTTTCCCGATCTGGCAGGACGTCAGCTAAAAACATACTTCGATTTTAAAACTACCGAAGGCGAGAAGATAAAGATAAAGTTTGCCATTTCCCCGGTGAGTATCGACGGCGCTCTAAACAATATGAAAGCAGAAATTCCCGGCTGGGATTTCGACAAAGTAAAGAACGACGGGCAAGCGCAATGGGAAGCAGAACTGCATAAAATTGTGATTGATGGCAGCAAGGATGATAAGATAAACTTTTATACCTCCATGTACCATGCGATGATCAACCCTACTATCTATATGGATGTGGATGGTCAATATAAAGCGCTCGATCAGAACATTCACAAAGCCGAAGGGTTTACCAATTATACCACTTTTAGCCTTTGGGATACACATCGCGCCTTGCACCCGCTGTTTAACATCATCGACCAAAAACGAAACGCCGACATGGTACAAAGCATGATGGCTCATTTCGACCAAAGCCCCGAGCACATGCTGCCAATATGGAGCAACTCGGCCAACGAAAATTGGTGTATGAGCGGCTATCACAGCGTATCTGTTCTGGCCGATGCCGTAGTAAAAGGAAATGCTCCGTTCGATGCCAATAAAGCACTGGATGCCTGTGTAACCACTGCTCGTCACCGCGATTACGAAGGTATAGGCTATTATATAGATATGGGCTACATTCCCGATGAAAAGAATGGCAATTCCGTATCATCAACTGAGGAATATGCTTATGACGATTGGTGCATAGCCCAGATGGCCAAAAAGCTGAACCGCATGGATATTTACAACGATTTTATCAAACGGTCGCAAAACTGGAAGAATGTATACGATCCTAAAAGCGGCTTTATGCATCCAAAACTTGCAGACGGAACTTTCCGCAAAGCGTTTGATCCGTTCACAACCATTAACCAGGGCTTTATTGAGGGCAACGCCTGGAACTATACGCTGTATGTTCCGCATGATCCGGAAGGATTGATAAAAATGATGGGCGGCAACAAGCGGTTTGTAACTTATGTCGACAGTCTTTTTAGTTACAATCTGCCGGATAAATACTTTGCCGAAACTGAAGATATCACCCGCGATGGTATAATAGGTAACTACGTACATGGCAACGAACCATCGCACCATGTAGCTTACCTGTACGACTGGACAGATAAACCCTGGAAAACCCAGGAAAAGATCCGCATGATATTGCCACGTATGTACAAACCAACCCCCGATGGGTTGGGCGGCAATGATGATACTGGCCAAATGAGCGCCTGGTACATTTTCAGTGCTTTAGGGTTTTACCCGGTAGCTCCGGCGTCTGATCAGTATGCTATTGGCAGCCCTGCAGTAAATCACGCAGTGATCCAGGTTGGCGAAGGCAAAACCTTTACCATTAACGTAAAAAATCAAAGCGATAAAAACGTATATATCCAAAAAATCACCCTGAACGGACAGCCACATAATAGCCTGTTTTTAAGTCACGCTGATATTATGAACGGGGGCGAAATAACTTTTGTAATGGGAAGCAAGCATAAGTAGAGATTAGGCTGTACATATTAGTATTTGCCTCATCTAACCGTAATTACTGCAGCGCTGCCTGCCGGCACTGTAACTACAAAGCTCTTGCTGTTTACCATTTGTAAGGTTGATGAAGGCGAGAACAAGCCACTGTCGGTTACGGTGCTGCCAGCAAAGGTAATACTTGTAGTTGAGGCAATTGAAGGAGCGGTGAGCCTGTCGACAATCATAGTCGAAGCCTTTTTGCTTAGCTGTATAGTAAAGGCAAAATCTTTCGATTCCTCTTTGTTGATCAAAGTAATCAGGGTTGCATTATCAGGCCCTGCACAGGCATAAACCGAACAGTTGTTGTAACTACGCGGATCCGAAATTATTGCCGGAATAATTGATCCACCGTTGCTCCCATATTTAAAGGCAAGCATGGCATAATATTCAGGGCGTGCTGTAACAGTGCTATTATTCATTGTTATGGGCGAGTAGGCAAAACGAGGCGGGCCGCCATGAAAATTAATGCCCTGTCCCTTGTTTTCAGCCACAGTCCACATAAAATCAAGCGCCCATAATGAAGAAGCAAAAACATCACTAACACCGGGTTTGCCGCCACCCCAAACACTGTTACATTCAGAGATGCGGTAAGGTAAATGATGATAGGCTGATATTTTGGAAAGCTGTAACAGGTCAGTGATTAATTTATCATTTGGTTTTAAAATATCACTGTAAGAAATTGATGGGTTTGATGCCGGCCCGGTGCTGTAATAATGTCCATCAATCAGCCTGATATTTTTTTGCTCGTTCCTGGCAAAAGCAGATACCCAGTTTGGATCGAAAGGATCAGCGTCCGGTCCTGCAAAATGGGCATTTGGTACGAGGCTTTTTATTATATCGAAATAACCGTTCCATTCGTGCTGATAATCTGCATAGTTGTAACCTGGTTCGCGCAGATGGAATTTAAATACATCCGGTTCATTACCCGATTGAAAGGCGTATAAGTCTTTTTGTAGGCTGTTATAAACATACATAGCTTCATTTCCGGCAGCTGTAGGGTTATTGTCACCCAGGTTTAAGCCGAATAACACCCGCCAGCCAATGGCCTTTGAAAATGCTGATAAGCGATCGATATCAGAAGTCGTCAGTAAGTTTTTTGGCGTATTATCCTTGCGGGGAAGCCCAGTCCACGACGTTTCGTCGCTGGTGTTTCCCCCTATGCGTAAAATACCATTGCCCAGGTTTTTTATAAGCTGAATAAGCACGGTATTGTTTGCATTTAAAAACTCCGGGTCCTCGCCTAACAAACCGGTTTCATAACTTAACCCTTCAAAGTCCGATGGTATCCTGTAGCTGGGGCGGCTTTCGTCTATTGCCACGGTAATGGGTATACTTTTACCTTTAGGCTGAACTGTACCAAATTCTGCTTTTCTGCACGAAAATATACCGGTTGCCATTAGAAGAATGGCCAGCCATTTTTTATTCATTTAATCAGGGGAGTGATAAGCGTTATTTAACCAGTAACAACAATTTTACAGGGCGCAATTTATTAAAAAAAGGTTAAATCAAAATGTCATTTACGTTATTTTTCAGACACTTAGCAATCAGGAAGAAGTATTAGCAGGTGATAGGCTTCAATTTGTTTCCGAAGCGGAATTAAACAGATTGTACTATTAGAAACATCATTCATTTTCCCTCTTTGCTGCTTGCAGCAGAGAGGGTGATCAGGCGCAGCGCAGATCGGGTGAGTTAATAAGCGTGGGTTTACCCTGCCATATAATGCATTTCGTTAACAGTAAGCTTGTTGATCATCTCCTTTAAAATTGCGCGTGCGCGGTGCAGGTTTGTGCGCGATAATAATTCAGTGATACCTAATTTATCGCCGATTTCCTGGTGCGAGTAGCCTTCAATGGCATACATATTAAATACCGAACGATAGGTTTGTGGCAGTTTCTGGATCATTTTCAACAGGTCCTTAGCTTCCAATCCATGTGCGTTGTATCCATTGCTGAAAGAAGTATTATCCTCCGGAAATTCTTCAACTAAAACCATTGGCTTTAGCTTGCGGTATCTTGATATGGCACAATGTACCATAATACGACGGATCCATCCTTCCAGGTTTCCCTCGCCACGGTAGTTGTGAACGTTTTTGAACATTTTTATAAACCCTTCCTGCAAAATATCCTGTGCCTCATCTTTATCGTGTGCATAGCGCATACAAACTGCCAGCATCCTGGGTGCAAGGGTCTTGTACAAAAGCTCCTGTTGTTTACGGTCGTTTTTCAGGCAGCCTTCCCATATTTCCGCTAATCTTGAATCGGTGGTCATCATCTTGTTGTGTTTTGTACCACCATGCCAATATTGATACCCATATTTTAAATTGTTGATTATCAATTAAATGTAAAAATCAACATCTACGAAACTGTTCGTTTCCGTACGGTTAGTGATACGAAGCCGGACGATTTACTAGCGAGGAATGTTAGCCCTTATTACCCTTTCCCTCTTTGCGCAGCAGAGAGGGGTGACGAGCGCAGCGATGTCGGGGTGAGTCGACACTCATGCAAAATAGCAATAAGCATCAGTTCGCTAATTTTTTTATTTTAGAGGCATATTACAGCTTATACTAATGCCAAACATCAACATAAAAAGAACCGATTCTGATAACCCTGATTTTCGTTATTTAATAAGCCACCTTGATGCTGATCTTGAAAAAAGGTACGGCGAACAACAGGCTTTTTTTAGCCAGTTTAACAAATTAGACAAAATTAAAAACGTCGTAATTGTTTATCTTGATGATACACCTGTTGGCTGTGGCGCGCTCAGGGCATATAACGATACCGATATAGAAGTTAAAAGAATGTTTGTCGCAAATGAACACCGGCGCAAAGGAATTGCAACACAGACATTAAACCACCTGGAGGCCTGGGCCGCCGAGTTAAGCTTTAAAAACTGCATACTGGAAACAGGCACTAATCAACCCGAAGCCATAAGCCTGTATTTAAAATGCGGCTATGAAATAACCGAAGCCTACGGACATTACGTTGGCGTAGAGAATAGTATCTGCATGAAAAAGAGAATAAAATAAATCCACTTATCACTACAGGATCCATAATTATTTATTCTCCTTTAATTTCTTTTTTATCCCTTCATCCCACCCAATTGCTAATGCTATATTGGGGTGTCCTTCCGGTAAAATTTTTGTAAAGATGGTTACTGCTTTAGCTGAGAGTTCAGCAGCACGCTGGTAATCCTTCAACGCATAGTATACAGTGGCTAAATTAAGGTGCCGAAGTGCCGTTGAAGAGTGCAATTCCCCAAAATTTTTTTCATCCGAAGCGAGCGCTTTTTTCAGTAATTTTTTCGCACCTTGGTA
This sequence comes from Bacteroidota bacterium, assembly GCA_013286325.1. GTDB lineage: Bacteria > Bacteroidota > Bacteroidia > Sphingobacteriales > Sphingobacteriaceae > Mucilaginibacter. The sequence goes on from JABDFZ010000002.1 coordinate 65,074, forward strand.
GTCTCCCAAATCTTTAAGTACAAGGGCATAGTTTGAATAACTTATTGCTGTCATAGGGTGCGATTCCCCCAAATTTTTTTCATCCGAAGCGAGCGCTTTTTTCAGTAATTTTTTCGCACCTTGGTAGTCTCCCAAATTCTGAAGTGCCGTTGCCAGATTTGAATAACTTATTGCTGTTGTTGCATGCAGTTCGCCAAAGTTTTTTTCATTAGAAGCGAGGGCTTTTTCTAAAAGTATTTTCGCCGCCTGGTAATCTCCCAAATCCTGAAGTACCATTGCCAGATTTGAATAACTTATTGCTGTTATAGCGTGCAGTTCGCCAAAGTTTTTTTCATTGGAAGCAAGGGCTTTTTCTAAAAGTATTTTCGCCGCCTGGTAATTTCCCAAATCCATAAGCACCGTTGCAAGGTTTGAATAACTTATTGCTGTCATAGGGTGTAGTTCTCCCAAATTTTTCTCATCCAAAGCAAGGGCTTTTTCCAAAAGTTCTTTAGCAGTTTGATAGTCGCCCAAGCCCCTTAACACTATAGCTAGGTTATTTTGCAAAGGCGATATTTCAATAGTAGTTTCATTTTTAAGGCAGTCAAGCAATGCTTTACCAAAAGGGATCCAGATAAATTTATCTACAGGGTTGTCTTTTGCATCATCTGACTTTAAACATCCAGTAATAGTTTCTACCAGGAATGTTAAATCTTCAATTTTTATTGGATTTTTTATTTTTACCACATCAGCAATGATCCTGTGCATTTTATAACTGTCTGCATCCTTTTTTTTGCAGCAACCAGCCCTTCCCTGCCAACGCTGTTAATGTCTTTGCGAAAACATCCTTGTAATCACCTTCTTGGTCTATTAATAAATCTTTAACAAGTGCGTAAGTATGAAACTCTGACGGCAGGCAGACGAATTGCTTCATCAGCCAAACCTCCGCCTCAGTTAACGCGCTCATGTTAAATACAGTGCCTAAATAAGAAGCTATTTTAGTTATTTCGGTTCTTTCTCCTCGCTTCCTGTTATGTCGTACATTTAAATTTGCCTCTAGGTCAGCCTCCATTGCTTTTTTTAGGGTGCCAATATCATACCGCAATACTTCTGCGCTTTTTGCCAGTATCTCAATAGTTAAGGTATGACGGTCAACCATCTGTACAAGGCCCTTTATCTGTTCATCGGTTAGCGCCTGGTGTGTATAATGCTTTTTAAAAAGCTCAATAGCTTTAGGCTCGCTCAAAAAATCAAGCTGTTTGGTGTGCAGGTTATCAATTTCTTCGCGCGAGGTAACCAGCAAATGCCAATGTGGCTGTGTTGGCAATTCATCAATAAACAGGTTTAATGATTGTTCGGCATTATCAATCACCAGCAGGTTTGGCTTATTGGTGATACATTTTAATTTCCGGATGATCTCCCCGAACAAAAGTTTTGGATCAAGTCCATTTTTATCAATTTCCAGGTTTTCAACAAGCCCTGCGGTATTGGCAATATCGTTGGTAATATTATCCGAATCCTGGGTTACCCAAACAATATGGCGGTATTCATCATAATATTTGCTTACGTATGCCTGTGCAAGCGTAGTTTTGCCAATGCCTCCTAAACCATTAACCACCACCACTCTTTTTTGCTTGCACAATAGGTCGTGCAATTCATCAAGGTCATCTTCCCGGCCAACAATATCATCAGGATGGGTTTTGGGTAGCTTAATGGTAAGCTCTTTTGGTGTCGGTTTTTCAAAGCCAGGATAATGGTCACCTACATTAACAACGCCAATGTCTTTAAAGTTACCATCTAATTTATTTTTATCTTGCCCGTCTTGCATCAACGTGTAGGATTAGGTTAAGGAAGCTCTAAATTAACACTTTATCATTAATAATTGAAACGTGTCTTATCTACTGCGCAGAGAAATCACAGTTAAAATTTTTAATGCATTTGCAATTGGATTGGTATCATCGAAACTTAAAGCGAACGTCATGCCGAATTTATTTCGGCATCTCACCTGATATTCACGTTTGCCAGGTCTGCAGTTTACATGTTTCAGACCTATCCTATGGTCATCTGCATGTGGGATGCCGAAATAAATTCGGCATGACGTTACTGTATTTTAAAGGGGACTTCCCCGCCCTACTGCGGACTTTGCCCTTGCATCCATGATTTTTCCCTAACTTTGCACCATCCGGGATAAAAACCCGGCAACCGTATGATTAAAGAAATTGAAATTGTTTGTCCGCCCGGGCAACAGGAAGACGAAGCCGCATTAATAAAGATCGCCGCATCATCATTGAATATATCACCGCAAAAGATCTCGGACTTAAAAATCCTTAAACGCTCTATCGATGCACGTAGCCGCAAGGTGCTTTACCGCATGCAGGTTCAGGTGTTTATGGATGAGGCTTATCAGCCCGAAACATTCGTCATTAATTACCCAAATGTAAAAAAGGCGAAACCGGTTATTATAATTGGCGCAGGCCCTGCCGGATTATTTGCCGCCCTGCAATGTATTGAACTCGGCTTCAAACCCATCATACTTGAGCGTGGCAAAGATGTAAAACAACGCCGCCGCGACTTAGCCAACATCAATAAACAGGGGCTGGTCAATCCCGAATCAAACTATTGTTTTGGCGAAGGCGGCGCAGGAACATATTCTGATGGTAAACTGTACACACGGTCGACCAAGCGGGGCGATGTAAACGCTGTATTAAAAACCTTTGTTGCACACGGTGCAACTGAAGATATTTTGATTGATGCAAGGCCGCACATCGGCACCAATAAACTGCCGCAGATCATCACTTCAATAAAGGAAAGTATCTTAAATGCGGGCGGTGAAGTTGTTTTTGATGCCAAAGTAACAGCGCTACTTATTGATTTTGGAAAGATAAAAGGTGTTCAGCTCGCCAATGGCGAAAAGATAGAAGCAAATGCTGTGATCCTGGCCACTGGTCATTCGGCAAGAGATGTTTTCGAAATGCTGCACCATCAGAATATACTGATAGAAGCCAAGCCTTTTGCTTTGGGTGTGCGAATTGAGCATCCACAGGAGATTATCGACCGTGCGCAATACCATTGTGAACATCGCGGCCCCGATCTGCCACCGTCTTACTATAATTTGGTTGAACAGGTGGATAGCCGTGGTGTGTTTTCTTTCTGCATGTGCCCAGGTGGTATTATTGCGCCTTGCGCAACCGAGGCTGATGAAATTGTAGTGAACGGATGGAGTCCTTCAAAGCGGAACAACCCCTTTGCCAATTCGGGCACCGTGGTGCAGATAAATTCCGAAGATGTTAATGGCGATATAAACGATCCGCTAAGAATGCTCCGTTTTCAGCAGGAGATCGAAAAGCTGGCTTTTAAAGCAGGCGGGGGTAACCTGGTAGCGCCCGGCCAGCGAATGGTTGATTTTGTAGAGAACAGGTTGTCTATTAATCTGCCAGAAAACTCCTATCTACCTGGCACAAAAAGCACGGAGTTGAAAGAAATTTTACCAGGTTGGATCAATGAGCGTTTACGCAAAGCCCTGCCTTTATTTGGCAAAAAAATGAAAGGGTATTATACCAACGAAGCGCTGCTTGTTGGGGTGGAGTCGCGTACTTCATCCCCCGTAAAAGTGCCACGGGATAAGGAAACATTGCAGCATCCGCAAGTTTCAGGATTGTTTCCCTGCGGGGAAGGTGCAGGTTACGCAGGTGGCATAATTTCTGCTGCTATTGACGGGATTAACTGTGCCATTGCCGCATCAAAAATATAAACATGACCATTTCAGAAAAACTCAGCAAAGAATTAGAACAAGTATTATCAGGCGATCCATGGTATGGCTCACCGGTTTATGATATAATCGAAAAAGTAAATTTTGAAACCGCTTTCGAAAAACCGCAGGGCTCTGTTCATAACATTGCCGAGATCTTGCTGCATATGCTATCGTGGACAGAAGAAATTATAGACCGGATGAATGGCATGACGGCCCAACAGCCATCAAGCGGCAGCTGGCCTGAAACCGGGTCGCCCACTGAGCAAAAATGGCAGCAATATGTCAATGATTTGAAACTTGTTAACGTAAATTTGATTGGTGTAATTCAAAACTTCCCCGAAGAACAATGGAGTGAACCGATATTGGAGGAGCGGAACCCTGAATTGGGAACAGGTGTGAGTCATGAAGAACTGGTACGCGGACTGATACAGCATCACATTTACCATTCGGCACAAATTGCACTATTAACAAAGATAATATTATGATTACACTGATTATTAAGCCGCGATTACAACGATTCGAAAAATCAGACAATCAACCTTAAATAATCAGTGTAATCGCGGCTTAATAATCAGTGAAATCATAATAAAGTGGATAAAAAGACATTAATATTAGGAGCAACCCCCACCGAGGGTCGTTATGCAAATCTTGCAGCCAACAGGCTGGTACGCAGCGGACATACTATTGTGAATGTAGGAGTAAGAGAAGGTGAGGTTGCAGGTGTGCCTATCGAAAAGCCTGAAACTATACATAATGATATTGACACGATAACCCTTTACGTCGGCCCAGAAAACCAGGAAAGATTATACGATTACATTATAAAGACTCATCCGAAGCGTATCATCTTTAACCCCGGCACAGAAAACTCCGAATTGCGCCGCATGGCAAACGAAAATGGAATTACAACAGAATACGCCTGTACACTGGTGTTATTATCAATAGGCCAATATTAATACTTGTAGAGACACAATACTTTGTGTCTCCGGAAAACTGAGGTTTTTGAATACGTAAACAACAGATCAATTATTGCGCAATGCGGTTGGCAAACCATCAAGGCTCACCATATTTTTTTCTTTTTTGTATGCTTCAAGTCCCTCGGTGCCTTTGTTTAAAGCCCACTTTTCGGCCTGATCGCGTTCGCCTTCATAACTATAAAAAGGAACACCAAAACCACAGGATGTTTGCACCATATCAATATCAGCAACTATAATTTGCCTTGTGGATAGTACTAATTTAAAATGAGGAGACAACAATTGCCACTCAGCATCTCCGGGTAATACAGTATAACCCTTTCCATACAAACGTAAAATATTTGGCGGTCCGTCAAAAGCGCAAAACATGAAGGTTATCCTGCCATTTTCTAATAAGTGTGCTGATGTTTCATTGCCACTGCCGATTATATCCATATAGGCAACCCGGGTAGAAGAAAGCACCCTGAAACAATCCATTCCTTTCGGCGATAAGTTAACATGACCATCAGCCATAAACGGAGCTGTACCTACAAAAAAGATATGCTGCTTTTCAATAAATACCTTATGCTGATCTAAAATATCGTTAAAAAACTTACCCATAACTAATGTAATTATTGATATAAGTAAAGTTAGGAAAAACATTGCAAATGTTATAGTCGCCAGCAAAGGGCTACGCTCAGCGATGGGAGACTCAGGTAGACTTTAACCTTTCACAAACTTCTTTAATTGTTTTGCTGATAGGTTTAAATTCAATCCCTATAGCTTTTTTAATTTTCGTGTTATCATAATTGCGGGTCATTGAAGCAGCCTGTGCCGAAACTTTGTCCAATGCCGGGTTTTTCCCGGTTAATGCTGCAATAACACGCGCTCCGCGCCATGCCAGATTCATCATCCATGGTTTTGCAAGAGTTGATGGCCGCTTTACCCCGAAATCATCGGCAATCTCACCAGTTAATTGTTTATAATCCCGGTTTTCAGCACTTATAATATAGCGCTCGCCGCTAATATTACTCTTCATCAGCTTCATCATACATTTGGCAACATCTTCAACATCAACAAAACCACAGCTGCCCTCAGTATAAAACTTAAGCCCTTTGCGTACAGTTTCAAATAAAGCCCCGCTGCCGTTTTTACCGGTATTGGCTCCAATAATGATGGATGGATTCACAATAACAGCATCCAGTTCCTCGGCAATACCCCGCCATACTTCCATTTCACTTTCCAGTTTTGATATGGCATAGCCGTCGGTTTCGGTATCGCGGTCAATATGATGGTTTTCTGTTATCTGCTCACCGGGTTTGGCCAGGCCTACAGCCGCAACCGAACTAACATGCACCAGCCTGATGTTTTGCTCCAGGCATAAGTTAACCAGGTTGGCTGTGCCGGTAACGTTAGCGTATATCATCGGCTTTTTATCGGCTTGCTTTAATGATACCCATGCAGCACAATGATAAACCTGTGTAACGCCTTTAAGAGCATCCTCAAGGGCAAAAATGTCCAACATATCTGCTTCAACCCACTGTATATTAAATGGAAGCAGGGTATCCGGAACTACAGATCCAGTCCGCCGTGTGCAACGAATCTGCTCTCCCTGTTGTGCCAGTTGCATAGCCAGCTCCGAACCTAAAAAACCTGTTGCCCCGGTTATTAATATCATTTTTGATGTGCAAATAAGCAGCTGTGCAAATGTGCAGATTTTAACTAAGATTCATAGGATTTGATGATTAAAGGATTTCTTTTACCTGATAGCATTCTTGTTAACCATTTTCTCTATATTAAAGATATTTGGTCCTGCTCTCTTTCCCCAACTGATCTCTAATCTCCAGCCTCCGATCTCTAAACCCAAATCTATCATTAACATGACACTACTATGTCCTGCTTTTAGTAGTTTTGTATTAAATCATGACCATAACAAAAGAACAAGTTTTACAAGCGCTGGGAAATGTTGAAGAACCGGATCTGAAAAAAGACCTGGTAACTCTTAACATGATCCAGGATATTCATATTGAAGGTAACCGCGTTAGTTTTTCAGTAATATTAACTACTCCTGCATGCCCGTTAAAGGCAATGATTGAGAATGCCTGCCGCAATGCCATTCTGCATTTTGTAAGTAAGGAAGCCGAAGTACACATCAACATGACATCGAGGGTTACCTCACAAAAAAACACCGGAGTGCCGGGCGTGAAAAACATTATTGCTGTAGCATCCGGTAAAGGTGGCGTAGGTAAATCAACCGTTGCAGTAAACCTTGCACTTGGGCTGGCAAAAGCCGGGGCTAAAGTGGGATTGATTGATGCCGATATTTATGGCCCCTCCATCCCGATTATGTTCGGGCTCGAAAATGCCAGACCGCAGGCGAGCGAGGTTAATGGGAAAACCCGTATTGAACCGATTGAGAAATATGGTATCAAGTTGTTGTCGATAGGTTTTTTTACCGATCCAAATCAACCTGTTCCATGGCGCGGCCCAATGGTTTCTACAGCAGTAAAGCAATTGTTTAATGATGCTGACTGGGGCGAATTGGATTATTTAGTGATAGACCTGCCGCCCGGAACCGGCGATATCCACATAACGGTAACACAAACATTCCCGGTAACAGGGGCTGTAATTGTTACCACGCCGCAAAATGTGGCCCTTGCCGATGCAAAAAAAGGCATAGGCATGTTTATGATGCCTGCTATTAATGTACCGATATTGGGTGTGGTTGAAAATATGGCCTACTTTACACCTGCCGAGCTTCCAGAAAATAAATACTATATCTTCGGGCAAGGCGGCGGAAAAAAACTTGCGGCACAGCTTGACGTTCCTTTTTTAGGTGAAATCCCATTAATAAAGGGCATTAGCGATTCTGGCGATACAGGCAGGCCGATTGTGCTGGATGAGGATAGCATAATGGCAAAAGCATTTACCGATATGGCTAAAAGCGTTGCGCAGCAAGTTGCTATAAGCAACGCAAAGGCATTTGATAAGGCCAGCGTAGTTTAGTAGATAGCCATTTGTTACAATTGGAATTATACCCTTTAGTATACAAATGAAAATTATTTAATAACTTTACTTCATAATATAGTACAAATGAGTTTATTAGATCAGGTGGAAGCAGCTTTGGATACGATTCGTCCGTATTTGCTGACAGATGGGGGGAATGTTTCAGTTGAGGAGATTACTCCCGACAATGTGGTTAAGCTTAAATTGCTTGGCGCATGCGGATCATGCCCTATGAGTATCATGACACTCAAGGCCGGCATTGAAGAAGCCATAAAAAAAGCAGTGCCTGAAATAACCGGTATCGAAGCAATAAACCTAACGGATATTGACGATCCGAACGCAGTGCTTCCTGAAAACCTCAGGTAGTGTTAAGTTTTGTTAAAATGCAATGCGGATTGCTGCAATAAGTTATTTTTGTTTCACGTTTAAACTAAACTGGTAAACCCTTAATATAAAACAACAGCTTATTTCTTAAATGAAGAAGTTATTTGGCTTTCTTTTCCTTCTATTTATAACCGTAACAGCTTTTGCTCAAAAGCAGGAGAGGCCGATTGTGCAGTTTAGCGGTATAGTACACAATGCAGATAGCGTAAAGGTTATTGTGCCTTATGTAAGCATTACAAATGCTACCAATAAGAACCAGGTAAACATATCAAACTACGAGGGTTATTTTTCATTCCCGGTACATGAGCAGGATACCATCCGCTTCACTTGCGTGGGTTATGCCCCCGTAACGGTGGTTATACCTTCAAATATTGCAAGTAAAAGCTATACTACCCGGATAATGCTTAAACCGCAGATCATCAACCTGCCGGCATTTCGTGTGTTCCCATGGGCAACTACTGAAGAATTCAGGAAGGACTTTATAACCATGAAAATTGCTGACGACGACCTGGCTATCGCCCAAAAGAATATCAGCCGTTCATCTATACTCTCATTAGAACGCACATTACCGCGGGATGGCGGCGAAATGAATGGTTTTCAGGACTTTCATAACGGGGTATTAAATTCGCACTCCATTACCAATCCGCTGCTTAATCCCTTCAACTGGGGCAGCCTGATCAAACAGATTTCCGACGGGGATAAAAGCCGGGCTTCGGAAAGTAATTAGACCTCAAAAAGCTTGATTTTCTAAACACCCTGCTAAGGCTCCCTTTTGTCATCCTGAACGCAGTGAAGGATCTTCTTCACCAGACATGAACACGGGACAAGTATGTTGGCAATATAGATCTATCTCCCCTTCTTTACAGCCGGGAATTTCATTTTATACTTAACATCCACAATTCCTTTCGAAATATCGTTAAGCCTTTTCTCAATCAGGCGCTTACGCAGGGGGCTAAGTTTATCAGTGAACAGTTTGCCTTCTATATGGTCGTATTCATGCTGTATAACGCGTGCAGCCATGCCTGTAAACGTTTCTTCATAATGCTTCCAGTTCTCATCGTAATAAGAAAGCCTTACAGTAGGTTTACGGTAAACATCTTCCCTTATTTCGGGGATACTCAGGCAGCCCTCGTTAAAGGCCCATTCCTCACCGGTTTCCTCTAAAATGGTAGCGTTAATAAAAGTCTTTTTAAAATCTTTCAGCGAAGGCTCTTCATCGGCAAACGATGCTACGTCCACAATAAACAGGCGCATAGAAAGGCCCACTTGCGGTGCGGCTAAACCCACGCCATAAGCGGCGTACATGGTTTCGAACATGTTTTCAACAAGTTCTTTTATATGCGGATATTCATCAGGCTCAATAGCTGTTGCTTTTTTTCTTAAAACGGGATCGCCATAGGCTATTATCGGAAACTTCATTATGCAAAAATACAGGTTTATTGTTTAGGCTCAAATAGTAAGGTAATCATCCTGTCATTATCAAAAATTTCATTGCTTATTTCTAACAATTGTTCGGCTGTTACGGCATTAATTTTATCAAATACTTGTTGTAAGGTATCGGCATAAGCAAAATCGAGCACACTTTTAGCCATCGATATTATAAGGCCCATCCTGCTTTCCTCGGCTAAAGCTATCTGGCCTATAAACTTTTGTTTGGTTTGATGCAGATGCAGGGTCCCCAGCTTTTGATCGCGCAGTTTTTTCAGCTCTTTATGAATCAGCCTGGTTGCTTTTTCAGCTTTCTCGCTGTCTGTTCCAAAATAAATAGAAAAGATACCCGTATCAGTCAGCGTAGTATAGTTCGATTCGATGCTGTAGGCAATGCCGTGTTTCTCCCGTATCTCCAGATTAAGCCTGCTGCTCATGCCCATGCCGCCTAAAAGATTATTTAAAAGCAATAAGCCATTTTTATGCTGATGGTTTGATGGATAAGCCTGGCTGCCGATAATGCAATGTGTTTGCGATATCGGCCTGTGTAAAACGGTAATCCCCGTATTATTTTTTACAGGAGTAATGCGGTGTTTTTTAGCATCATTTAATGGTACACCGCCAAAATATTTCTCGGTAAGCTTAACTACCTTTTTAAAATCGTAATCGCCAAAAACAGCGAAAACCATTTCGGCGGTATTGTAATTGGCCGCGATAAACTGGTTAATATC
>JABDFZ010000003.1 GCA_013286325.1 Bacteroidota bacterium
CCCGTAAAAAAATAAGCGATTATTTTATTGATCAGAAGGTCCCTCTGCATGAAAAGGAAGAAATTCCGTTGATAGTTAACGGTAACGGCGATTTAATATGGGTAGGTGGTTACCGCCTTGATAACAGATATAAAGTTACCGATAACACTAAAAAAGTAACTATATTCGAATTGTATAAACTGATATGAGCGAGAAACCGGCTTTTATAGAAAAACAATACCTCGGCAGGGAATTTATACCCATTACTATCCGCCTGGTTTTAGCGATGTTTTGCTTTGCTGCCTATTTTTTTACTGATGAGCGCGAACGAAATGGTGGTTTGCTGGTAATTGTGGGTTTTGCCATTATCATTATATCCATAATAATGGGCTTCTTGCTTCATTTCCGCACCAGGATTGAGAATAAAAGTATTTTGCTAAACGGCCTTTGGACAACACGCCTTGTAAAAATCGATCTTAACAGTATTGTTAAAGCCGAAAAAGGCGAATACAGCAGGTATTTATTTAACAACCCTGTATATAATCTTCATCAAAAAGGCACCATTCGTTTTTATACTGCAGGCAAGGATGCCATTCATTTAACCGACAGAGATGGATTGGTTTACATTATCGGCTCCCAACACTCCAATGAGTTTTTAAGGGCGATAAAAGAGGAAATGAAGAAGTAGGTCGTCAATATATTACTTATAGTTGTTTGAATTTATTGTTTTTAGTGGCGTGTGTTTAGCTATCATTTCAAAATCTCTGTCATCACCTAAAAGCATAATATCATTTTTAATAGCAAACATTGCAATAAGACAATCATTAGGCTTTCTGATAGTTATGCCCTTTTTTCTTAGGTCTCTATATAAGTTTGCTGATTCTATTGCTATTGAATAGGGTTCTTCAATTAGTTTAGTGAGATTATTTAGCGATAAAGTCACCATTTCCTTATCGCTATCAGATACGATGCCTTGCAGAACCTCCTGAACAATAACAGGGCAGGTTGCTATAATAATGTTATTCAAATTGTTTTTTAAAAATGAACTTGCTTCAGTTTTCCTGGCTTTAAAAAAATTAATCCAAACTGAAATGTCAACCAAAAAAATATCCATTATTGATAAGCCTTGTCATCAATTTCAATTTTTCCCCAAAGCTCTTTCAACTTTTTTTGATTTTCAATAGTTACATATAACTGCAATGCTTCTTCAACAATGGCTTTTTTAGTTTTAATGTTACTCAGTTTTTGGGCTTTTGCCATTAAATCATCATCTATCTCAATATTAGTTCTCATACACATAAATTTATGTAAATATACACATTTTTATAATCGAATGTTTTTAAAATATATAATGACTATCTCAATATCAGATCACTTCTTACCGGATAATGATCCGATAGCTTTTTTTCGATGATATAATAATCCGTAATGTCAAATTGCGGGCTGGCCATAATATAATCTATCTGGAAATTAGGAAAATCGCCGTTGTAGGTGCGCCCCATGCCTGCACCCCGCTCGCGGAAGGCATTTTTTAGCCCGGAAGCCATTGTGTTAACAGCATAGGACGATGGTGTATCATTAAAATCGCCTGAAATGATATATGGATAAGGGCATTGTGCCGCATGTGCCTTTATTTTAACTACCTGACTACTTCGTTTTATAAATGCGTTTTTCAATTTACTTCCAAGGCGCTTTGTGGACGATATATCGGTTTTCCCCTGTTTGGAAATGCTGTTCAGGTATTTATAATCTTCAGGGTCAAAACGAATGGATTGCAAATGCACATTGTAAACCCTGAATGTGCTGTTCCCTTTTTTTACATCAATATATAAACAGGAGTTTTCGCTTAGTTTTTCTGATAAAAGGATCAGCCCGTGCGCTACAATAGGGAACTTTGAATAGATGGCCAAGCCGATTGCTTCCTGGCTGTTGGATATAACCGGTTCAAAATAATAATAGGTTGTTCCCATTATTTTTAATATAGAGTCGCGCATATCATATTGGCCGGCTTTCCGGGTATAAAACTCCTGGAAACCTATAATATCAGGCTGTTCGTGGTCAATTATATCCAATATATCATGCTTGGTCGGTTTGTCGTTACTTGAGCCATAACGCTTAAAATTATGCACGTTGTAGGTCATCAGTTTAACCAGGTTTACACCTGGGCCGTAAGAACCCGACCGGGGCAAACTCATTTCAACATTACTGCGCAGCACATTCCAGCCTAATAGAATAACAATCACAGATACCAATGCATACCAGTTTTTCCGGAACAACCAGTAAACCAGGAATATTAAATTAGCCGTAAATAAGATGGGGTAGCCCAAGCCAAAAAAGGCAACCGGCCAAAACTTTATCGGATCAATAATTGGGGCAAGATAGCTGATTAAAAGACCTATCCATAACAAGGCATTTAGCCATAATATTATTTTATCAATAAGGGATAGCTTGTTTTTAACCTTCATTATTGCTGGCCCGAAATAATATTTCTTTTTCCTGCTTGCTCAGGCTGTCATAACCCGATTGTGAAATTTTATCTAATATAAGGTCTATTTCTTCTTGCCGCGGCTTTCCGCCTGATTTTCCTGAAGAATTTTTTGAAACTACTTTTAGTTTTGGTCTTGGCTTAAATACATTTGCTATAGCAGCAATCCAGTCGTGGCCTTTTTGCAATTGTTTAATGTATACAAAGCCTATAAGTGCCCCGCCAAGGTGGGCAATTTCGCCGCCTGCATTTGGGCCAACTATACCTAAAAAATCAATAACAATAAAAAACAGCGCGAGCCATTTAAGTTTTACAGGGCCTATTAATATTAAAGAAATGGTATAATCAGGCAATAAGGTGGCTGTGGCAATAATTATTGCGGTAACGCTCGCCGATGCACCAACCAAAGGCGGACCAAGTGCCGCCGCTGAATGGGTGAAATAGGGTAAAGTGTTATAACATACAACAAATAGAAACGCGCCTGCCAATCCTCCCATAAGGTATAAGCCGAGTGTCCGTTTTTTACCCAGGTATTCTTCAAATATCTGCCCGAACCAATAAAGCCACAACATGTTGAACAGGATATGGAAAACCCCCGCATGCATAAACATATAAGTGACTGGGGTCCAGAAATTGGTTAACAGTTTAGGTAAATAAGCAGACAACAGCAAGTATTTATCGCTATAAAAGCCAATTATATCTGAATTGAAAAGGAATTTCCCAAGCGTATCCGTAACATTTACAAGCAAAAAAGCAATAATATTTATCCCTATAAGCAGATTTAATTTACTGCCTGAATGGAGCATTTTATACTGTATATTTTGCCAGAGGGTACTCATAAAAATTGATTCATTTTATTAGCTTAACCTGTATTTTTTAAAAAAGTTGTTTTGTCTTTTCTATTTTACAATCTGCAAACAGTAAGCATTATTTATTTTGATTGAAAAAATCATTGGAGTCGCCGTAAACCCCATGCTTTTATCAATAGAAAACCAAATAAAGCTCCGCCTATGTGTGCAAAGTGGGCAACCGAATCTCCCGTGCTCTGTTTAAAGCCTAAATAAATTTCAAGTATTAAATAAAACGACACCAAGTATTTGGCCTTTATCGGGACTGGGATAAAAAGCATCATCAATTCCATGTTGGGATAAAGCATTCCAAAAGCAATCAATATGCCGAATATTGCCCCGGAAGCACCCACAAGTGGCGCCATATAGATGCCATAGAGTTTTTGCGCCTGGTCAACCTGCAGTGAATCGGGAACGCGAAGCTGACTAAGCAGATGCTTATCGGAAGCAGAAATAGTAAACGCCCCAACAATATTATGCACCTCAATAGCCTGAACAAACATTTGAAGCATGCCTGCACCGATGCCGCAAATGAAGTAAAAGTTCAGAAACTTTTTTGGACCGATTGAATATTCCAATATCGGTCCAAATGAAAACAGGGCAAACATATTGAAAATGATGTGTTCCCATCCACCGTGCATAAACATATAGGTAATGAGTTGCCATGGCCTGAAACTCGTTGAGTCAAAGTAAAATGCACCGAAAATAGTAGTTACAGGCCCCCTTGGATTCTGATGATCAATCAGTAAAAAGGGTATAAAAAAAATCAAATTAATGATAAGCAGGTTTTTTACAACCGGTGTTAAATTGGCGAATGGTGATTGCCTGTATGCGCTCATAATAAAGTATTAAGTATTATCGATTATTTTTCAAATCGTTCTAAAAGTTCATTCATTGTAAAAGTAGTAATTACTAGTTTGCCGTTCAACGCAACATTTGGCATCTGGCAGGCAAAAAGCTGGTCTATCAATATATTCATTTCCTCTAATGACATCTTTACACCTGCTTTCGTTGCAGCATTCCGGGCCAATGACCTTGCCAGGCTGTCGCGCTTATCCAGCTTTAATATCGACTGGTTATTTTTAAACCCTTCCAGCAATTGTTCCAATATCTCATGTTCCGATGCGTTGTTCAAATCTGCCGGAATACCCTCCACAACCACCGTATTTTTACCAAACTCACGGATATCAAATCCCAGTGCACGAATATCGGGTAAAAGTTCTTTTAATAATTCAAAATCGCTGCTATTTAATGTAACAGATTGCGGAAAAAGACTTTGCTGGCTTACACCCGAATGGTTTTGTAGCTGCTGTAAAAAACGTTCGTACAAAATCCGTTCATGGGCGGCCTGCTGGCTGATGAGCATAAAGCCCGATTTGATCTGTGAGAGTATAAACCTGTTCTGGATCTGGAATAGCTGCCGCTCGCTTGGTTTATTTATTTCCTGCTCATCTACCTCAATGCTTTTTTCATCATAAACCTCCTGCTGTATGCTGCTCTCTTTCCTGCTGATCTCGTAAAGTGTATCCCAGTTCTTAGGTATAGGCGAGTTCCGGTAATCATTGCTACCGCGTGATGCTGCATATTCGCGCTCTGGTTTATTATCGGTATTAAACGGATTAAAATCAGGATTGAAAGTAATGGTAGGTGCAACTATTTCCTCCAGGGGCTTAAGAGTAACCAAGTGCTCAATGCTGTTTTCCTGGTCAAAATCAAGGCTTGGGGTAATGTTATAACGGCCTAATGAGCGTTTTACAGCTGAGCGGATTATAGCGTATATGGTTTGCTCATCCTGGTATTTTATCTCTGTTTTGGTTGGATGAACGTTGATGTCAATTTTCGACGGATCGATCTCTATAAACAAAACATACAACGGAAAAGTATCCTCAGGTAACAGCTCTTTAAACGCCATTGTTACGGCATGGTTTAAATAAGCATCTTTTATAAAGCGATGGTTTACAAAAAAAAACTGTTCGCCACGTGTTTTGCGGGCAAACTCTGGCTTACCAACAAAGCCGCGAAGCTTTATCACCATGGTGTCTTCTTCAACAGGTACTAACCGTTCGTTATAATTATTGCCGAACAAGTGAATAATACGCTGTTTAAGTGTAGTGCCTGGCAAATGGTAAACCTCCTGTCCGTTATGGTGCAGGGTAAAAAACACTTGCGGGTTAGCCAGCGCTACCCGTTGCAATTCATCAATAATATACCGCATCTCCACCGAATTACTTTTTAAGAAGTTACGGCGGGCAGGTGTGTTGTAAAATAAGTTCTTGATTGATATGGATGTCCCGGTATTAGCCGAGCAGGCTTCCTGGCTTAAAACTTCCGATCCTTCAATAATAATACAGGTGCCTAATTCGTCTTCATGCCGGCGGGTTTTTAGCTCAACCTGTGCAATTGCGGCAATTGATGCCATCGCCTCACCCCTGAAACCCATCGTCCGGATGGCGAAAAGATCTTCGGCTTTGCGTATTTTTGAAGTTGCATGCCGTTCAAAGCACATGCGGGCGTCGGTAACGCTCATGCCACAACCATTATCAATAATTTGAATTAATGATTTTCCCGCATCCTTAATAATCAGCTGGATCTTATCGGCCCCTGCATCTATTGCGTTCTCAATCAGTTCTTTTACTGCGGATGCTGGTCGCTGCACTACTTCGCCAGCGGCAATCTGGTTGGCAACGGCATCTGGTAAAAGCTGTATAATGTCTGACATTTTTTAAAAATTCCCTTCAATTTCGTTTTCGACGCTAAATTAATTATTTGATGGCATAACTTTATGCATTTGATTTTGTATATAGTTTTGTAGTTTACAACTTTTTAATATTACACACATTCTATGAAGAGATTATTGCCTGTTTTGCTAATATTGGTAGTCGCCTGTAAGCAAAAAGACTATAATGCCGACCTGCTGGTTAAAAATGCACTGGTTTATACTGTAGATAGTAAATTTGATACTGCCGAAGCCTTTGTTGTAAATGCAGGCAAGATAGTTGCAGTTGGCAAAGCCGATACTTTAGAAGAGAAATATAAGGCCCGCCAGGTCATTGATGCGGGAGGAAAGCCTGTATATCCCGGTTTTATTGATGCGCATTCTCATTTTTATGGATATGGTTTAACTTTACAGGAGGCTATACTTGATAATACTAAAAGCTGGCAGGAGGTTATTGATTCTGTATCAGCCTTTGCCCGGAAAAATCCTGAGGGGTGGATAATTGGCCATGGATGGGATAATAATAAATGGAAGCTAAAACAATCTCCAAATAAAGCTAAGTTAGATTCCCTGTTCCCTGCACGGCCTGTTATGCTTATGAGGGTTGACGGTCATGCCATATTAGTTAATCAGGCAGCATTAAACATAGCCGGTGTTAAACCAGGGCAAACCATTCCCGGCGGTAAAATTGAAACCATAAACGGCAAGCTTACCGGCATAATGGTTGATAACGCCAAAAAACTCATAAAAGGCAAAATCCCTAACCCTACCGACGGGCAAACACAATCTGCCCTTATTCATGCGCAAAATAATTGTTTCGCAGTTGGCTTAACAACAGTTGAAGATTGCGGGCTACCATATACTATGGTAAATACCATTGCACAGCTACAGCATAAGGGTGCACTTAAAATGCGGTTATATGTGATGCTCTCCGATGATCCTGAAAATTATGAGTATTTATTTAAACGCGGTGTTTTTAAAACCCCAACGCTTGATGTGCGGGCATTTAAGCTTTATGCAGATGGCTCGCTGGGATCAAAGAGCGCTTGCCTCCTGAAGCCATATAATGATCAAAAAAACTGGAATGGCTATTTAATAAGCCCACAGAAACATTACGAAGAGATAGCTAAAAAGTTAATTGATAAAGGTTTTCAAATGTGTACACATGCCATAGGCGACTCGGCAAACCGGATGATGCTGAAAGTATACGCAAGTGTATTAAAAGGCAAAAACGATCGTCGCTGGCGAATTGAGCACTCGCAAATAATAGCACCTGAGGATGTTAAGTATTTTGGCGAGTATAATATAATCCCGTCTGTTCAACCAACCCATGCTACGTCCGATATGCATTGGGCTGGCAAAAGCTTAGGTGAAAAACGATTAAAATCAGCCTATATCTATAAGCAATTACTCGATCAAAATGGATGGATACCTCTGGGTACTGATTTTCCGGTTGAGAATATTAACCCGATGTATACTTTTTACGCTGCGGTTGTGCGCAAGGATTTGAAAGGATATCCCGAAGGTGGTTTTCAAATGGAAAACGCCCTTAGCAGGCAGGAGGCTTTACAGGGAATAACCATTTGGGCAGCTAAAGCAAATTTTGAAGAAAAAGAAAAAGGAAGCATTGAGCCGGGTAAATATGCTGACTTTATCATACTCGATAGTGATATAATGAAAATAAAAGGTGCAGCTTTGCCAAACGTTAAGGTTTTGAAAACGTTTATAAATGGAGAAAAGGTTTATGAGAAAAAGTAAGTGGCATATTTGCACTTTAATAGTAACAGGGTTTATTTTATTTAATTCGGCATGCGCGCAAAATCCACCATTATCTGGTTTAGCCTATGTAAATGAAGAGAAGCTGGCAGAACAATCGACCGTTCTGTTAAATAATGCCTCCTACTTTGTACCCTTGCAAAGCCTTGACGAGCTAAAAATTGCCAGCGTTCATTTTTCAAATTTATACTCCGCAGGTTTTGATAGCCTGCTAAATAAATATGCAAAAGTGTCTGTATATAGCGGCAAAGATTATACAGGTATAAAAAGCCTTGATAATTTATCTGCCGATTTAAAATGGTATAATACCTTGATTGTTCAGGTGAATGACGCCGATCTGAGCAACCCCCTTGTTATCAATTTTATCAACACCAATCAAAAAATTAAAAATGTGGTTGTTGCCCTGTTTGGCAGCAGCAATGCATTAGTCAAACTCAATAATACCGCGGTACCTGTTATTTGGACTGAAAGAGTATCGTCTGTCTCTGCGTTTTACAGTGCGCAGGCCATATTTGGAGGTGTTCCGGTAACGCAAAAATTAAAAAAGAATATCTCTGCATTATACAAAGCAGATATGGGTTTTATAAGCAATAAGATCCGTTTACAATATACTGTACCTGAAGACGCAGGTATAAATGCTGTAAATTTAGCAGGCATTGATCTCATAGCTAACGAAGCAATGATGAACCAGGCCACTCCTGGTTGTGTAGTTTTAGTAGCAAAAGACGGTAAGGTAATATTTAATAAAGCTTACGGTTACCATACTTATTCCAAAACACTGCCAGACAAGCTTACCGATATTTTTGATGTAGCATCCATGACCAAGATCTCGGCTACAACAATGGAAACTATGCAGCTTGTTGACCAGGGTAAGCTAAATCTTGATGGTATTGTCGGCGATTATCTGCCTGCGGCACGCAAAACCAATAAAAACGACCTGCATATAAGCGAGGTATTAGAACATCAGGCCGGCTTGATCCCTGATATCCCTACGCTTGAAGTAATAAAACCTTCTGATCACACAACTGATTCATCGGCTGCTTATCCAACCAAAGTGAATGATAATTATTATTTACGGAAGGACTATTTTAAAGATGTGATGTGGCCTGAGATGCTTAATTCGCCGCTAAAAACCCGTGGAAGCTATGTTTACAGTGATTTGAGCATGTGTTTTATGCAGCAAATTATCGAAACAATTACAGCCAAGCCCGAGAATATATATGTTCAGCAACAGTTTTATGCCCCGTTGGGTATGCAAACGGCCGGCTTTTTACCGCTTTACCGCTTCACACCTAACCAGATAGTGCCTACTGAAGATGATCAGGTTTACCGCCATGCTTTGCTTGATGGTTACGTTCACGACCCTACGGCAGCATTAATGGGTGGTGTTGCAGGCCATGCCGGTCTGTTCGCCAGCGCAAATGACCTGGCAATATTATACCAGATGATGCTGAACCGGGGAACTTATGGAGGCGTTCAATATATTAAGCCTGCAACAGTGGATTTGTTCACAGCCAAACAATCAGCAGTTAGTCGTCGTGGTTTAGGATTTGACAGGTGGGACCCCATTGCCGACCGTCACTATCCCTCGCAACTTGCATCTCCTGAAACTTATGGACATACTGGCTTTACTGGTACCTGCGTTTGGGTCGATCCGAAATATAACCTGGTTTATATATTTTTATCAAACAGGGTACACCCTAATGTTGGCAGCAAGCTCTCGAGCTTAAACATCCGGCCAAGGATACAGGATGTGGTTTATCAGGCAATACAGAAAGGAATGTAGTGTTGATGTTGGATTTCGGAATTATTATAGTCTGAATCATAATTAGCAGAATTCAATTGTATCTTGATAATTCTGTAAGTTCTGATTCAGATAATTATTGCGTAAATTCGATTTGGGGAATCCTGATTTTCTGCAAATCCGAAATTGAACATCGAAATCCGAAATCAAAATGAATTACTACACCATCCCACCTCCTATATCATTAAAACCCTATGTAAGGTGTTTTTGGGTATTGGAGCACGATTTTGGCAATGGTGAAGATTCGTACATTTACCGTTCTATAGCCGACGGGTGCGTTGAAATAGTTTTTCATTACCAGGCTGCATTTGACGAACTTGTTACTAATGGCCAGGCACACAACTGGCAATCGGGGATACATTTTCAATCAAGCAACTACCGGAGATTTGAAACCAAACAAAGCTTTGGCATTTTTGGAGCTTATATTTATCCTTTTGCTGTACCCTATTTTTTCAATGTTCCATCCGAAGAAACCAGCAATGAAATGCTCGATCTGCACACTTTTTTAGGCAAACAGGGTAATGAAATTGAAGAAAAAATAATGATAGCTCCGGATAACTTTAAGAGGGCTGAAATATTAACCACCTTTCTGGAAAAACGTCTTCAGCATGCCCGTTTAAAGGACAATACCATTGCTACTTCTATAAAACATGTCATACATTCAGGCCAGATAAACTCTGTGGAACAACTGGCTTATCAGTTTAATCTCTCCACCCGGCAATTCGACAGAAAATTTAAAGAATATGCAGGCTTCAGTCCCAAAATGTATATGCGCCTTGTGCGTTTAAGCAATGCATTAAAGCAACAGGGGAGCAATAAATCATTAAGCCGGATAGCGCATGAATGCGGTTATTACGATCAATCGCATTTTATACATGATGTTAAAGCATTCACAGGCTATCATCCAGGCTTTTACTTTTCGGGCAAGGCTGAGGGCACCGAATATCTGTATGTTTAAAATGTCTTGTTTTTACAATTATTGAATAATACAGGCCGCTACTTTTGTTAAAAAAGATCAACATGAAAACAGTTAATATTCCCGAAGGCTACCAGCAAGTAATGCCTTATCTTATAATTGAAAATGCAGCAGCATTTATTGAGTTTACCAAAAAGGTTTTTGGAGCAGCAGAAAGATTTAAAACCATGCGCGACGAGCATATCATTATGCATGCCGAGATCAGCATTGGCGAAAGTGTAATTATGATGGCCGATGCTACTGATAAATATAGCGTACAAAATGCAGGCTTATTTATCTATGTTGACGATTGTGATACCGTTTTTCAAAAAGCTTTAGATAATGGCGCAACAACAGTTATGGAACCGGCCGACCAGAGCTATGGCCGCAGCGGCGGTGCTAAAGATGCCTTTGGTAACACATGGTGGATAACAAGTGTGCTGTAGAGAGTGCGAAATGCGAAGTGCCGATTGCGGAATAGAAAATGCTAAAATTAAAACATTCCGCAATTGGCATTCCGACTTCCGCATTCAAATCATTCCGAAATCGACACTTCGCATTCCGAATTTCGAAATCTCTTCCCATCAATCATTTTACATCCGCATAACACTATTTCAATAAATTGCTGTTAAACTTGCATAATGAGCTATCATAAGCAAAGTGCTTCTATTTTGCGTGTAAGGGCTCGTTGCCAATATAAAGCATAGCACATTAATGAAAATAGGAATAGTTTGTTATCCAACCTTTGGCGGTAGCGGGGTTGTTGCCACCGAATTGGGGAAAGCGCTTGCCGACCGTGGTCACCAGGTTCATTTTGTAACCTATAACCAGCCTGCCAGGTTAGACCTTTTCTCCGAAAATCTTTTTTATCACGAAGTTTCAGTATCTAATTATCCGCTTTTTGACTTTCCACCTTATGAACTTGCACTTGCAAGCCGCCTGGTTGATGTTGTGAGGTTTGAAAAGCTGGATATATTACATGTACACTACGCCATCCCGCATGCTTCTGCAGCATTTATGGCTAAACAGATATTGCTGACCTATGGCATATACATTCCTGTAGTGACAACACTGCATGGCACCGATATTACATTAGTAGGCAAAGACCGCACATTTAAGCCGGTTGTTACATTTTCTATCAATAAGTCAGATGGTGTAACTGCAGTTTCAGAACATTTACGAAACGATACCTACAATTTTTTTGAGATAGAGAATGATATCAGGGTGATACCTAACTTTATTGATCTCAATCGTTTCAGCCTTAAACCAAAGGATCATTTCAAAAAAGCCATTGCACCATCAGGCGAAAAAATAATCGTACATACATCCAACTTCCGCAAAGTAAAGCGTACTGCCGATGTAATTAAAATATTTGCAAAGGTTGTAGAGAAAATACCGTCGAAACTGTTAATGGTTGGCGACGGTGTTGAGCGTTCTTACTGCGAACAATTAGCCCGCGACCTTAATGTTTGCGATGAAGTGCGCTTTTTAGGTAAACAAGATGCAATTGAAGAAATCCTTTCTGTATCTGATCTGTTTTTAATGCCTTCCGAATCTGAAAGTTTTGGTTTAGCAGCATTGGAGGCTATGGCCTGCAAAGTGCCTGTTATCAGCTCAAATGCAGGTGGTTTGCCCGAACTGAATGTTGACGGCGAAACCGGGTTTTTAAAAGATGTGGGAGATGTAGATGGGATGGCCGAAAAAGCCATTTATATATTGGAAGATGAGGAAAGGTTAAAAACGTTTAAAGAAAATGCCCTGGCCCGCGCCAAGGTATTTGACCTGGCTAATATTCTGCCAGCCTATGAAAATTATTATATAGAAGTACTGGAACGCACTAAGGAAAAAGCATAAGACTAATTATTATAATATTTGGCAGGATTTATGCTTATATATGTGAAATAAAAATACATATATGAAAAAGTTATCCCAATATTTAGTTATCCTGTTAGCCGCTACAGTAATTTTATCAGCATGCTCAACTTCTAAAAATGCAGTAACTGGCGCAAGCAACGTTTCACGTGGCAAGTTCACCGGTACCTGGACCATAAATAACATCAGTTATGATGGCATTGTGCCACAAGCGGTTCAAAATGTATTTGATCAGGCTCCTCCTGCAGATTTTATGGGCAGCACCTGGAAGCTTACAAACAGTGGTAATGGTATTTATACATTACAAAACGGTACATCTCAAACTATATTCTGGTCAGTAAACAATGATGCAGGAAGTAGCCAGTTGTTTCAGTTTAAAAAACTTTACCAGGGAGATAAGGCACAAAAAGTAACACAAGGGTATCAGCTTGTTATTGCCGGGAACGACGGTAATTCTATGACTCTGAAATCACCAATTGCAGTAGGCGATAAAACCGCTTATATTATTTACTCGTTTACAAAAGCGCAGTAAAAAAAGCTAAAGCATAAAGAAAAAGCACAAAACTTAAAGCAATATTATAGCTTTAGGCTTTGTGCTTTTTCCTTTAAGTATTTTTTATTCAGCTGCTGTAAATTTTAAACAAACAGGATTGCCAATTTCATTAATAATACCACCTATTCTTGTAATCTTCCCTGTAGTTTTATCAATTTTATAGGTGTAGATAGTATCACTATCCTGATTAGCTACTAATAAAAAGTTTCCTGAAGGATCAATAGCAAAGTCTCGTGGGTTTTTACCAAAACTCGATTCCTGTTGCACCTGTGTAAGCGCTCCGGTTTCTTCGTTTATAGCAAAAACAGTGATCTCATTGGTTTCCAAACGATTGGATGTATAAAGGAATTTTCCATCCGGTGATATATGTATAGCTGCACCTGCGGTTTGGCCTTTAAAGCCCGGCGCTAAAAACGAGATCTTTTGTTTTTCTTTTAGTTTACCGCTATCGTAATCGTAAACATATACGTTCGATCCCATTTCGGTTATCAGGTAAACATGTTTTTTATCGTTCGAAAATACAAGGTGACGCGGCCCATCACCCGGGGCTACACTTACAAAAGCAGGTTTGGCATCCGTTAACGGACTTTCTTTACCTGCTTTATAGCGGGTTATATGTAATTTATCAGTTCCCAAATCGGTATAAAGTACATATTTTTCATCCGGAGATAATACCGCAGTATGTACATGTGCCGCTTCCTGTCTTTCTTTATTTACACCGTGGCCATCATCGTGCAAAGTCTCTATCCCATTGGCTAAAGAACCATCCTTATTTATAGGCAGCACCGCAATTGTGCCGCTGCTGTAGTTTGCAATAAATGCATTTTTCTGATCTTTATCAACTGATATATAACAAGGATCGGCACCCAATGACGATTGTTTGTTAATAAACACCAGCTTACCTTGTTTGGCATCAAACTTAAATGCGCTTACTTCGCCTTTTTTGCCATCTTCATTAACAGCATAAACAAATTTATTATTGTCAGATACCGTAAGGTAAGAGGGATTGCTTACATCATCAATTTGATTTAAATAAGCTATCCTGCCTGTTTCAGCATAAAAGCGGTATACATAAATGCCTTTACTTTTACCTTTGGTATAAGTACCAATGAGCAGGTCGTAAGTTGAAGGAGCTGTTTTCTTCTTTTGTGCGTAAATAAGCACCGGGAAAAGCAGCGAAATTATTATCAGAAATTTTTTCATTGCAGGATTGATTTTGATTATTGACCTGCAAGATAGTAATTAGTGATTAGAGGTTGGAGATTGGAGACTAGTTTTTTAGACTGAAAGAAAAGAAAAAGCCCTAACAAATCTGTAAGGGCCTATTTATATCGCGGATCGGAACCAACCTCTGGTCTCTAATCTCTAATTTACTGAATCAAATGCTTCAATTGTATTACCTCTTTTTCTTCCAAAAATCTCCAGCGACCGCGTGGGAGGTCTTTTTTGGTGAGATTGGCATATACTGCCCTGTCGAGCTTTACTACTTCGTAGCCTAAATGTTCAAATATGCGGCGTACAATGCGGTTTTTACCGCTATGAATCTGTATGCCTATCTCTCTTTTTGAACCACCGGCCACATACGATATAGAATCGGGTTTTATCAAACCATCTTCCAGTTCAAGGCCAAAGCCTATTTTGTTTAAATCTCCCTGGGTTAAGCTTTTATTCAGTTCAACCTGGTATAGTTTAATAATGCTGTTACGTGGATGCGAAAGCTTGTCGGCAAGGTCGCCGTCATTTGTCATTAACAACAAGCCTGTAGTATTCCTATCTAAACGACCTACTGGGTATATGCGTTCCTTGCTGGCTTTTTCAACCAGGTGCATTACGGTACGTCGTTCCTGTGGGTCTTCTGTAGTAGTTATATAATCTTTGGGTTTATTTAACAGTACATAAACCATTTTCTCACGTTTCAGCAACTCTCCGTTGTAGCGGATCTCATCTTTTTGCGGATCAACCTTGTGGCCTAATTCTGCTACTACTTCACCATTAACCGATACCACACCTGCAGCAATCAACTCATCTGCCTTGCGGCGTGAGCAAATACCAGCATTTGAGATGTAACGGTTAAGCCTTATCAACCCTGTATCTTTACTTTCAGGTCCTTTTTTGCGGCCACGTAAAGTTTTTGCCGGAGCGTCGGGATCAGGAGTTATTTTATCATATTTTGATTTTGAGCGTTTAGGCCTGTCGGCACTGTATGGCTTATCGCCTGGCGTTCTTTTAAAGCCACCATTGGTTGATGGGCGACTGATAAATTTCTTATCACCAGTCCTTTCGCCGTCAAAGCTTCTTTTGGGTTTATCATCAGCATTAAATGAGCCTGAAGATTTACTGCGTGATGTAAATGGTTTCTTATCGCCGGTTCTTTCACCACCAAAGCTTCTTTTTGGTTTGTCATCAGCATTAAATGAGCCTGATGACTTACTGCGTGCTGTAAATGGTTTTTTATCGCTGGTTCTCTCACCGCCGAAGCTTTTGCCTGGTCTCGGATCGTTATCAGCTATTCTACCGGTATATGGTCTGCCTTTTGGTGCAAATGCTCTTTTTTCGCCATCGCCACCATCTGATGGCCTGCCGCTATAAGGCCGGCTTTTTCCGGTAAATGATTTCTTTTCGCCTGGACCGCCACTAAAGCTGCTTGCCGGTTTATCATAGCTGCTTTTGCTTTGATATGGTTTGCTTCCGGGCGATGAAAAAGATTTCTTTTCTCCGGGGCCTTCGTTGTTATATTTTTTTGATGGTCGGGTGCTTTTGGTTTGATCAGAACCTTGTGCGGAATTTCCTCTTGAAGAAGTTGATCTTTTTGGCCTGTCACCGGCTTTGGGAGCCCTATTTGATGATCTGCCGGATTTGTCGTCGCGACTGTTCCCTGGTCTGTTAAATGCCATAGTTTTTTCGTTAGCGCTTTCTCAGCGTGAAGGGTCAAAGTTAGTGTTTTTTGGGGGACTTTTGAAATTTTTTTAAAGCAAACAAAATCTGCGTTTAGGCGTTTTAAACCAAGTTTTTGAACCGAAAACTATGTTGTAAAAAATGTGCCGCAAAGCTAAGTATTTGATAATCTGACTTATATAACTTATCTTTGCAGCACATTCTACCAAATGTATAATTTATGGATAAAAAAGAAATGACTAAGAGACACTTAATTACGTGCTCCGTAATAGTGTTAATGGTTATCATTTCCGCGTTCAATATTTGTGGCACAAAGGCCGTGCCAACCTCAAATATCAGCAACGTAAAGGCCGAATCAACCGCTAAAAAACCGGTAGAAAACGGCCCGCGCATCTCGACTTTTATTTACAAAAATACTGATGCTGTAAATGATTATAGCTTCGCTAATGAAGCTGTACCAATTAATGATGCCAGTGTAAAACGCAAGATGAAGCGTTCGCTTCAAATGCATAGTTTTAAATGTGTTCAATCGAATATACTGCAAAGTAAAGCAGATAAACTATTCCCTATAATTGAACCAATTTTAAAAGCTTATGGTATTCCTGATGATTTTAAGTACATTCCTTTAGTGGAGTCGGGCTTATGTGAAGGAACTTCAGTTAAAGGTGCAAGGGGCTTATGGCAATTTATGCCGGGCACAGCGCGAACTTATGGCCTTAAAGTAGGGCACGGAATTGACGAGCGTTTAAACATTCGTAAATCCACTGGCGCAGCCTGCAAATACATTAAGGAACTGTATGTTGAATTTAACAGCTGGACATTAGCTGCTGCTGCTTATAACAACGGCTCGATTAAATTGGAGAAGGTTATTAACAAGCAAAATGAGGATAATTATTTCCGCATGCATCTAAACCGCGAAACCGGGGCTTATGTTTATAACCTGATTGCCATGAAAGCGATTATTACCCAGCCAAAAAAATATGGCTACAACTATTATAAGATAGATGATTTAAGCCACGGAACACTTGATCTGCTGGCGGTTAACTAATAGCCGGATTTTAGTCCGCGGAAAGTAAATTTATATTACGGAGCACTTTGAAGCCGGCCTTCCTGACAGAAGACCGGCCTTTTTTTGCGTATATTTGTAGCAAAATAATTGGTGAGTTAGCGAATGAGTGACTTAGTGAATTTTGCTGGTATAGCTATTTTTATTAATCACGAAAACAAGCTATTTAATGCTAAGATTTTGAGATATTAAGCCGTATGATTGGTATTCTTTTAATCACTAATTTACTAACTCAGCAATTCACTAATTCAATCCAATGATTACAAAATCTATCGACCTGGGCGAACAAAATTCAGTTGAAGTTTACGGGGCCAGGGTACATAATTTAAAAAATATAGATGTTTCTTTTCCGCGAAATCAACTTGTAGTAATTACCGGGTTGAGCGGCAGCGGAAAATCGTCTTTGGCGTTTGATACCATTTATGCCGAAGGTCAGCGCCGTTATATGGAAACATTTTCGGCATACTCGCGCCAGTTTATGGGTGGAATGGAGCGGCCCGATGTTGATAAAGTTTCGGGACTTAGCCCTGTTATTGCTATCGAGCAAAAAACAACCAGCAAAAACCCGCGTTCAACAGTCGGTACAATAACCGAGATTTACGATTTTATGCGCTTACTTTTTGCCCGTACAGGTGAAGCCTATTCGTATGTTAGCGGTGAAAAGATGGAGCGGATGTCGGAAGATCAAATCCTGAAAACCATTTTTGAAAGATTCGACGGACAGCCGGTAAATATCCTTGCCCCGGTTGTAAAAGCCAGGAAAGGACATTATCGCGAGCTTTTTGAACAGATCCGTAAGCAAGGCTATCTTAAAGTTTGGATCGATGGAGCTATTGCAGATGTTGAGCCCAAAATGCAGGTTGATCGTTATAAAATTCACGACATTGATATTGTTGTCGATCGCCTGGTAATCAGCGAGAATGACAGTAAGCGTTTATACACCTCTATCCAAACAGCCCTAAAAATTGCAAAGGGCATTATCCGCATAGCAGATAAGGATAACAATGTATTCTATTACAGCAAATATTTAATGGATCCGGTTTCGGGCATCTCTTATGATGAGCCGCAACCAAATACTTTTTCATTCAATTCGCCTTACGGCGCCTGTGATAAATGCAACGGGCTGGGTTATATTTTTGAAGTTGATGAGGCGTCTGTTATACCAAACCCCAAACTAAGTATTTTAAGCGGTGGGCTTGCACCTTTGGGTGAGTATCGTGAAACCTGGATCTTCCAGGTATTAAAGGCACTCGCTAAAAAGTACGAGTTTGCTTTATCAACGCCAATTGAAAAACTTTCAAAAGACCATCTGGATATTATCCTGAACGGGTCGAATGAAATGATAACCGTTGCTGTTGAGTATAATAAATGGAACGTGCAGAGTTATCAGGTAGCCTTCGATGGCATTATCCGCATGCTGGAAGAACAGCAGGAACGCCGCAGTGAAGAAGGCATGGATGACATGGAAAACTACCGTGTTTTAAAAACATGCCCCGTTTGCGAAGGTGCAAGGCTTAAAAAGGAATCGCTGCATTTTAAGATTGATAACAAAAATATTTTTGAGCTTGCCTGTATGGATGTTCGCACCCTGCAGGAATGGTTCGCTAAGTTAGAAGACCGCTTAACCGACCGCCAGAATGTTATCGCAAAAGAGATATTAAAAGAAATCCGTGCAAGGATAGTTTTTTTACTGGATGTAGGTTTAAATTATTTAACGCTCGACAGGACAGCAAAAACCCTGTCAGGTGGCGAGGCACAGCGCATCAGACTGGCTACACAAATAGGCTCACAATTGATGAATGTAATGTACATTCTTGATGAGCCAAGTATAGGCCTTCATCAGCGTGATAATGAGCGTTTAATAAATGCCCTGAAAAACCTGCGCGATCTTGGCAATACAGTACTTGTTGTTGAGCATGATAAGGATATGATATTGCATGCTGACTATGTTATTGACATGGGCCCGGCAGCAGGCGTACACGGTGGAGAGATTGTTGCACAGGGCACTCCTGCTGAATTAATGAAGGCGCATACCCTTACTACATCATACATAAATGGTGAACGTGAGATTGCAGTGCCAAAAACAAGGCGCGAGGGCAATGGAAATATCCTGAGCCTAAAAAAAGCAACGGGTCATAACTTAAAAAAGGTATCAGTCAATTTTCCATTGGGTAAACTTATCGGGATAACCGGAGTATCGGGTAGTGGTAAGTCAAGCCTGATCACTGAAACATTGTACCCTATACTAAATCATCATTTTTTCAGGGCTAAAAAGCATCCGCTTCCTTATGAAAAAATTGAAGGCCTAGAACATATTGATAAAGTTATTGAGATAGATCAGACACCTATAGGCCGTACTCCACGATCAAACCCAGCCACATATACGGGTGTGTTTTCTGATATCCGTAATCTCTACGTACAATTGCCGGAGTCGAGGATAAGGGGATATAAACCTGGCCGTTTTTCGTTTAACGTAAAAGGCGGGCGTTGCGAAACCTGCCAGGGTGCAGGGCTTAAAGTTATTGAAATGAACTTCCTGCCCGATGTACAGGTGCCATGTGAAGAGTGCGGTGGCAGGCGGTATAATCGCGAAACACTGGAAGTCCGCTACCGGGGTAAATCCATCAGCGATGTATTGGATATGAGTATTGAGGATGCTACGCCATTTTTTGAGCATATTCCGGCTATTTATCGCAAGGTTAAAACACTTTTTGACGTTGGCCTGGGTTATATTACTTTAGGACAATCATCAACCACGCTATCGGGTGGTGAAGCACAACGGGTTAAACTGGCAACCGAACTTTCTAAAAAAGATACAGGTAATACTTTTTATATATTAGACGAACCCACAACCGGGTTGCATTTTGAAGATATTAATGTGCTGCTTGGGGTATTGAATCAATTGGTTGATAAAGGAAACACGGTGCTGGTAATAGAGCATAATCTGGATGTTATAAAGGTGGCCGACCATGTGATTGATCTTGGCCCTGAAGGAGGAACGGGCGGTGGAAATATTTTATTTAGTGGAACACCTGAAGGTTTATGCAAGGTAAAAGAAAGCTTTACCGGGCAGTTTTTAAAGAAAGAGATGGGGATAAAATAACATGTACAGAAAATTGTACATATCGCTTTCGTTTTATATCTTTATCAAAAATTAATAATATGCAGGTTACCACTTATACCAACTTTCGCCAGCAATTAAAATCCTATCTGGACAAGGTAAGGAATAACCATACCCCCCTGTTTGTTACAAGTGCTAATGGAGAAGATGTAGTTGTGCTTTCAAAGTCTGACTATGAAAGTATGGAGGAAACTTTTCATCTGCTCAAAAGTCCAAAAAATGCAGCAAGATTGTTAAAAGGGCTTGAAGATTATGAAAAAGGATTAGGCAAAGAGAGAAAGCTTATTGAGGAATGAAGATAATTTTTCTTGATCAGGCCTGGGAAGATTATTTATACTGGCAAAATACCGATAAGGCTACTTTAAAGAAGATTAATTCCTTATTGAAAGAAATAGAACGAATCCCATTTGAAGGAAATGGAAAACCTGAGCCTTTAAAACATAATTTCGCGGGATGGTGGTCAAGAAGAATAAATCTCGAACATAGGTTGGTATATAAAATTGATGATCAGTCTATCATAATTCTTCAGTGCAGGTATCATTATTAATTCTTCAAACAAAACCAAACAATTGTAACTTTAACTTATATGTTACCATTGTTAACCTCTTCCCAAATTCGCGAAGCTGACGCTTATACTATAGCTAATGAACCTATATGCTCTGTCGACCTGATGGAACGTGCGGCCAGGGCTTTTGTGGGATGGTTTGTAAATCATTTTCCGGAGAAAAAGAAACCAATAGGCGTTTATTGCGGCACAGGCAATAACGGCGGCGACGGCCTTGCTATTGCCCGAATGCTTGATGATCATCAGTATAAAGCTGTAAATGTTAAAATAGCCCGCTTTTCGGACAAAACTTCGGATGATTTTAATATCAACCTAAAGAGATTACAGCAATCCGGGATAACTTTAACAGAGATCAGGCCTGGCGAAAGTCTTCCGGATGAAGATAGCCCTGTTATTATCGATGCCTTGCTGGGCACAGGTTTAAATAAACCACTTGAAGGTGACTATAAACGCCTGGTGAACCACATCAATAGCCTGGAAAAAACAGTGGTTTCGGTAGATGTTCCAACCGGTTTTTTTTCGGAAGGAGAAATGCCGCAGGACGCTGTAGTTTTGAAAACCGACCTGGTTATTACTTTTCAACAGCCAAAGATCAATTTTTTACTACCTGAGTCAATTGCTTATATCAATTGCTGGGAGGCTGTAAATATTGGTATTAACGAAAAATTTGTCCGCTCTCTTAATTCCTCATATCAGGCTACTGAAGAAAAAGATATCCGCAAACTATTGAAGCCGCGCCATCATTTCAGCAATAAAGGCACTTATGGCCATTCACTTATTGTTGCAGGGCAGGAAGAAACCATGGGCGCAGCATTATTAAGTGCTGCAGGCAGCGCTTATGCCGGATCAGGTTTGACTACTGCCTGCATACCGAAAAGCGGGTTAATTGCATTAAACAGCTATATGCCCGAAATTATGGCTATAGTGCAAAATGGAACTGAATTACCTGAAATAGCCTGGGATAGTTTTAGTGCTGTAGGAATAGGACCAGGATTAGGCAAACACGATGATTCATTAGCCTTATTAGCTTATGTTTTAAGCAACTATAAAAAACCAATGGTGCTGGATGCAGATGCGCTTAATTTATTAGCCATACACAGGGAGTTTTGGAGCGGTATACCTGCAAATAGTATTTTGACCCCGCATGTAAAAGAGTTCGACCGCCTTTTTGGCGATCACGCCAATTGGTGGAGCAGGATTCAGACAGGGATAGAGAAAGCTAAGGAGCATCAGCTTTATATCATCCTAAAAAACGATTATACTATAATTATAACACCACAGGGAAAAGTATATTTTAATACAACAAGCAACGCAGCTATGGCCACGGGTGGCATGGGTGATGTGCTTACAGGTATAATTACCTCTTTATTAGCTCAAAAATATTCTTCGGAAGATGCCTGTATCATTGGCACTTATATACACGGTAAGGCCGGCGATGAATTAGCTTTGCCAAACAGGGTCAATGTGATATTGCCCGGACAGCTTGCCCAACGTTTACCTGCAACTATGGCAAAGTTAATGGCATAAAAAAAGGTTGCAAGTATCATACAACCTTTTTTAACTATTAACTGATCTTATAAAGAACAAAATACTCAAGTGGGGTGATTGTGAACTGTTCTTTGATATGCAATTTATATCACTTTAAGTTCAAATCTTACAGTGATAGGACGTTTAGAATGTACACTCTGTTACAAAAAAACGATTAAAAATATTCCGGTTCGCCCTAAATACAATGTAAAATTATGGTAACCAACAAGTTGTTTTGGAGATTGTTTTAAAAAAATAAAAAAAGTTGCGGAAAAAATTAAAAGCAGATGCCTCAAAGCCAAAAGCTCGATTTTAAGAAAATGGAAGCTTATTTTTTGATTAATTAAAACTTGCCTATAACCATCATCTGATCCATAGTTGGGTTTGCGCTGCCGCCCCGTGGCTCAAGAGTTACCGCAAAGGCATCAGTTTTTATGGCGGCAATTGTTTTCATTTCCTTCATATCTGTAGAATCCGGATTGGCATCAAATACGCCAAGGTCCACAGGTTTACCTGCAACTATTGCCCATAGCTGGTATTGATGCTCCTTGTCATTTACAGGCATTTTTACATTTGCCATATCAACCATAACCTTATGTTTGTCCTTACTCCAGGCTATGGTTATAGCCGAGCCAGCAGGCGCATGAGGCGTTGCGTTTAATTTCAGGAACTTGAACGAAGTATCGCGTAAAATTCCCAACTCGCCTTCCATAAAGTTTACTTTATTGGCAAAATGCTGTTTGTCTGCCTGTAACGCTACCAGTTGAGTATTTGATTCCTGTAGCTTATTGTACACGTTCATTAAGGCAATACCACTTGCAATTAATAATGCAAGGCAGGCGGCAAAGGCATATTTATAAAAGCTGTTTGTTTTTGTTGCTGGTAAAGCAACAACATTATCTTTTACTGCTTCTGTTTTTGAAGCGAAGGTATTATCATCGCCCAAATTGGTTACTATGCTGTTTAGTATCCGGCTGCGTAAATGTTCAGGCGGTTCTACTGCATTTTCTTCGGCATATTGTTCCATCGACCGCTCAATTTCATCCAGTTCAGCTTTAATAACCGGATGTTTTGCAGCCATTGCTTCCACCTGTAACTTTTCTTCCGGAGTTACATCCCCCAGAACGTAAAGTTCCAAAATGCCTGATTCAATATATGCCTTAATATCTTCCACTTCTTAATTAAAATATTTCCTGAGCTGTTGAATAGCCATTCTTAACCTTGTTTTGATAGTGCCGAGCGGGATACCCAACTCATCGGCAGCTTCTACATGTGTATATCCTTTAAAATACACAAGGTCAAGAATCGACTTTTGTTCGGGCTTAAGCGTTTCCACTAAATCTTTAATCCCCAGCAACTCAGGTTTGTAAACCGTGTTTCTTTGTTCGTCAATGAAAGTTACGTTATTTTCCAGTTCATGGTTTTTGCTCTGGTTCTTAAAATCTTTCGACCTGGTCTTATCTATTGCCAGGTTACGCGCAATATTAACCATCCAGGTAAATAGGCGGCCTTTCTCGGTGCTGTAACTCGAAAAAGAATTCCAGATTTTTACAAAGGTTTCCTGCAATACATCCTCAGCGGTTGCCGTATCAGTTATTATACGCGAAATAACGCCGTATAAAGAAGACGAATACATATCATAAAGCGCTTCAATAGCGACCTTCTCCCTATTCCTTAGCGCAAGCACTAATTCATCTTCCGACAATGATATTTTTCGTTTCTTACTCAACAGGTTGAAGATATAAAGAATTTTTAGATTTCAAACAGGTGTTTTTCTGCATGATAAGATGAGCGCACCAATGGTCCGCTTTCTACGTATCTAAAACCTTTATCCAACCCAAATTGTTTGTACCTGTCGAATTGATCAGGATGAATCCAATCAATTACCGGATGGTGGTTACGTGTTGGTTGTAAGTATTGTCCTAAAGTAAGTATCTGTACCCCTGCAGTCAGCAGGTCATCCATGGCTTCTAAAACATCATCCTCAGTTTCACCAAGCCCCAGCATAATACCCGATTTGGTACGAAGACCGGCCTGTGAAACATGCTTTAAACACTCGAGGCTGCGGTCGTATTTTGCCTGGATTCGTACCTCGCGGGTTAAGCGCCTTACAGTTTCAAGGTTATGTGAAACCACTTCGGGCCTCGTTTCCAATACGCGTTCAAGGTTATCCCAAATACCCCTGAAATCGGGCAATAGGGTTTCTAAGGTAGTTCCCGGGCTTTCCCTGCGAATGGCATTAATAGTTTCAGCCCATATAATTGAGCCGCCATCTTTCAAATCATCTCGGTCGACAGATGTGATCACGCAATGCTTTACCTGCATCAATTTAACCGAGTTGGCCACGCGGTTAGGTTCGTCCATGTCAACAGCTAACGGTCTGCCGGTGGCTACAGCACAAAATGAGCAGGAACGGGTACAAATATTACCCAGTATCATAAAAGTGGCTGTACCTGCACCCCAGCACTCACCCATATTAGGGCAGTTGCCGCTCTCGCAAATGGTATGTAATTTATGCTCATCAACCAATCCGCGTACATGGGCATACTCCTTACCAACAGGGAGTTTTACCCTAAGCCAATCTGGCTTGCGTTGTTGCTGGCTTACAGGAACTACAGGCAAATCAATCATAGTTACAAAAGTATATAAAAGAGATTAGAGATTGGAGGTTAGAGATTAGGTTTTACGCAAAAATTAGATATTAGCTTATTGCTTTTCAACTAATCACTAATCACAAGCCTCTAATTAACTAATCACCGACATCGCTTCCTCAACCGATACTTCGCCATGCGAAAGGTCAAGTATGCACTCGCCATCTTTGATCATTAATAACTGAGGGGATTCGTGATGTACAAAAAAATCGGTTGCTACCTGATTTGATAGCTCACGGTATTTTATCAGGTCTAAAAAATAAAGCGGCAGATTTTGGGGCAGTTTATCCCAATCAAGCTCGAAACGCTTTTTTACCATCATGCTGATTGAGCAACGGGTACTATGCTTAAATATCACACTATAACCCGCACTGTTCTTTATAGTACTAATTTGGTCTGTCGACTCCAGCGATGTCCAATTCATAAATAATTATATGGAATGTATGCCTTACTTAACGCAAAACAATATAAAACTTGTTATGGTTTGAGGCAATTGATGAAAAATGACATTCAACTGTTACCGTCCGCTTTTAGGGTAAGAACCATAAGCAGGGCACAGTTTATTAGAGCATGAAGCCATGCTGCCTAATACTAAAGCGATAATTGCTATGTAAATTACTTTTTTCATATTTATTCGTCTTAGCTTTTAAACGAAATTTAGCTATTTAAAGTTTCAGCAAGATACGCCATTTTTATGGCAGTTACAGCTCCCTCTACTCCTTTATTTCCATGTTTTCCGCCTGCCCGGTCTGTAGCCTGTTGTTGGTTATCAGTAGTTAATACACCAAATATAACCGGTTTGGCATATTTTAAAGCAACATTAGTTAACCCATTGGCAACGGCATTGCAAATAAAGTCGAAATGCCTTGTTTCGCCCTGTATAACACAGCCGAGGCATATTACTGCATCTAATTTACGGTTTTTTAATAAAAGATCAGCCCCGGTTGTTAATTCAAAACTGCCCGGAACCGAATAAGTGAAAATGTTTTGTGCCAAAGCGCCATGCTCCAAAAGGCTTTCATAAGCTCCCTGGTACAGCGCATTGGTAATGCCCGAATTCCATTCGGCAACAACTATCCCAAAATGATAGGGTGCTGCTGATGGTACGTCGGTCTCAGAAAAATCAGATAAATTTTTAAGATGGGTCGCCATAATTCCGGAATTATAGTTTCGCTTCTGTGCGTGCTATATATTCGTCAATGTTCTGCGATTCTGCACTCTCCGGATAATCGCTCTTTATTTTTTTATAAGTTTCATCAGCCGATTTATTATCGTTCTGTGCCTCATAAACCAATCCAAGCTTTTTTAAATATAACGGAGTAAGGAACTTGTTATTTGCTTTATCAGCTGCCTTTTTAAAGTAAGTTGATGCTTTATCGTAATCTTTTAACTCAACATAAGCATCAGCAGTGCCTCCAAGGGCTTCGGCAGCAACCATGCTATCGTCACCACGGTAGTTGGTTAAATTATCAATGGCTTTGCGGTATTCGCCTTTATTTAAATAAGCAGTGCCTAAATAATAGTAAGCAAGGTTTGCTGATTTGGTATTGCTGTATTCGTCAATTATTTTTTCAAATCCAGGGTAACCGGCGTCGCCTTTTATAGCTTTATCCCATTCTTTTTTCTCCCAAAAATCCTGTGCAACATGCATCTGGTTTGATGCGGTAACTTCGCGTGGGGCTATATAAAATTTTTGATACGCTATATAAACAATGATCATTGCTAAAATAGCGCCGACTATAAACGATAAACTTTTTTGATTCTCGCGCACAAACTTACCGGTTTGTCCAAAGCTCTTATCTTCTGTTACCACTTTGGTATTCGCCTGGGTTTTTGACATTTCTATTCTAAAATTAAGTTTGCAAAAATACAGTTTTCAAAATCTTTATCAACACCTTTTAAATTAATTATTTAGAGGGTGAGGATTAGAGGTTAGTTGACTATAGATTAAGGCCTTGTAAAGCAGGAATAATGCATTTTAAACTAATCACTCATCTATAGTCTCTAATCACTAACTTTACCCATTCTATGTATTTACAGCAGTTATCGGTCATCAATTTTAAAAACTACGCTGAAGCAGGGCTAACTTTTAGCGATGGCGTTAATGTTTTTGCCGGGAATAACGGCGCAGGCAAAACCAATTTGCTGGATGCAATTCATTATCTGTCGTTATGTAAAAGTTATTTTAACCCTATTGATGGGCAGCAAATAAAACAAGGTGCCGATTTTTTTATTATCACAGGCAATTTTAACAAAAATGAAAACACCGAACATGTCGCCTGTTCGGTAAAGCGCAATCAGAAAAAACAATTTAAACGGAACAAAAAGGATTATCAGCGCCTTGCCGATCATATTGGCCTGTTCCCACTGGTAATGGTTTCGCCTTATGATATTAGTATTATTATTGAGGGGAGTGATGAACGAAGGAAATTTATTGATAACGTGATATCGCAAACCGATAATCAGTACCTCGATGAATTGATGATATATAATAAGGTATTGGCTAATCGTAATGCGCTTTTAAAACAGATTGCTGATACAGGACGTTACGACCCGGGATTATTAGAGGTGCTTGACGAGCAGTTAACCGTTTCGGGCAACCGCATTTTTGAAAAACGTAAGCTTTTTATGGAAAGCTTTACCGAAATATTTAATAAGCATTACGAGTTTTTAAGCGACAATGCGGAACAGGTTGAAATGGCCTACGAATCTCAATTATTGCAGGAGGATTTTACTACCCTGCTTAAACGCAATATTGAAAAAGACCGCGTACTTGAACGTACCAACTCAGGTATCCATAAAGATGATCTTGTTTTTACGATTCATGGTATGCCCATGAAAAAATTTGGCTCGCAGGGGCAACAAAAATCATTTTTGATAGCTTTAAAATTAGCGCAGTATAGTTTTTTAAACCAGCAGAATGGCTTTAAGCCTATATTGCTGCTTGACGATATTTTTGATAAACTTGATGACCTGCGGGTTACCAAACTAATGCAAATGATATCGAACCACGATTTTGGACAGGTTTTTATTACAGATACCAACGAAACCAGGGTTAACGGCATATTCAATAACTTAGGCATTGCAATTAAGCTGTTTAAAGTAAAAGGAGGAGAACTTGATGCGTAAAGCCAACGATAAATCACTTAAGGAGGCCATTGAGCAAATGCTGAACGTTTATAAAATTAAACGTCGCTTTGATGAAACATCAGTTATAGCACACTGGCCCGAGCTGGTTGGCAAGCCCGTAGCCAACCGTACAAAAGAATTGTTCATCCACGATAAAAAATTATTCCTACGGGTTGAATCGTCAGTAATAAAAAACGAACTAATGATGATGCGTGCGCAAATAATTGATAAAATAAACGAAGAGGCAAAAGGGATACTTGTTGAAGAAATTATTTTCCTCTAGTCCACCGCGGAAAAAACGACCTGAAATTTAAATCGTCGCTCATTCTCGAAAAGGCCAAAATAAATAATCCCGGGAGTATAAAAGCAAGTTGTGCTTCGGGGTGTGTTCTGTAAAGTAGTATGGTGCCCGAAACTAATACTATGATAAGTAATAAATACAAAATATATTTAAGTAGTAATCTCATAATTTTTGTTTCAGTTTATAATTAAAGGGTGAGAACCGTAAGATACAGTTTCCCAAAACTTTATAAAAATATGCACTTCTTTTTTAAAATCAAAATAACAGGGTGTAATATTTGCCATTACACCCTGTTTTTAAGCATATTAGAACTTTTCGAATGCAGAAAAGAAGAAATTACCCTCAATTTCAGCATTTTCGGAAGAGTCAGAACCGTGAATGGCGTTAGCGCCAATCGATTCAGCAAATAAATTACGGATAGTACCTTTTTCAGCTTTTGACGGATCTGTAGCACCTATCAGTTTACGGAAATCTTCAACAGCGTTGTCTTTTTCCAAAATTGCAGCTACAATAGGACCTGAAGACATAAATCCTACTAACTCACCATAAAAAGGGCGCTCTTTATGAACTCCGTAAAATTTTCCGGCAGTTTGCTCAGTTAATGCAATGTATTTCATAGCATTAATTTTAAAGCCTGCTTTTATTATCTGATCTAAAATTGCACCAATGTGCCCGTTTGCAACAGCATCAGGCTTAATCATGGTAAATGTTTTATTATTACTCATCTTTATTTTTTGTTTTGCAGTTTATCGTTAATAGTTTATAGCCGTAAACCAAGCAATATCTGCTGCAACTACTATGAACCATCAACTATGAACTAGTTTCCTTTTGCCGCAAAAGTAGCTTTTTACAATTAAAACATAAAGGCTTTTACATTAAATAAGGTGGTTGTATTTGATTTATTTATTTAGCTTTGCAACTCTTTTTTAAAAATTGATGTTAGATATAGCCTCGCTTATAAAACTTTTAGCGCAGCCCAAAAAAATAGTAATTACTACTCATCACAAACCTGATGGTGATGCTATGGGGTCGTCTTTAGGTTTATATAACTACCTGATACAGCAAGGACATCATGCTAAGGCTATAACCCCTACAGATTATCCCGACTTTTTAAGCTGGTTACCTGGTAATGGTGAAGTTATTATTTATACCGACCATGTTGAAAAAGCTACAGACCTTATTGCCGGGGCTGATCTGATATTTTGCCTTGATTTTAATGCCCTTTCGCGTATTAATGAAATGGGCGAACTTGTTGGAGCAAGCAATGCGGTTAAAGTAATGATAGATCATCACCTGGAACCACAGGATTTTGATGATTACCGTTACTGGGATATAAATGCCTGCGCTACAGCACAGTTAATATATACGTTTATTGCTGAAGAGCTTAATAATAAAAAGCTTATTAATAAGGATGTGGCTACCTGTTTATATACAGGGATAATGACTGATTCAAAATCATTTTCATTGCCTAATACAACATCTGCCGTACATCGCATAATAGCTGATCTGATTGATGCCGGAGCGGTAAATTGGTATATTTATGACCAGGTTTACAATAATTCGTCGGAAAACAGGTTACGGTTTCTGGGCATTTGCTTATCTGAAAGATTAGAGGTTTTGCCTGAGTTTAATACAGCTATAATTACAGCAACTAAAGAAGACCTTGAAAAATACGAAGTAATTACCGGAGATACCGAAGGAATTGTTAACTATGCATTATCAATAACAGGTATCAGGCTGGCTGCATTTATTGTTGAAAGAACTGATAAAATAAAGCTATCATTGCGTTCGAAAGGCGAGTTTCCGGCTAATGATATTTGTAAAAAGTATTTTAGTGGCGGAGGGCATCGTAATGCTGCCGGCGGTATGTCCACTGATAGCCTTGAACAAGTTGTAAATCAATTTAAACTAATATTACCTGAATATAAAAAACTATTAATACAATAAAAATGAAAAAAAGACTGATGTTTTTGGCACTTGCGGCGATTGGTTTGGCAAGCTGTAATGGTGGGTTTAATAAACTAAATGGAGGATTATTATATAAGATTGTTGATGACAAAAGTGGCCCGAGCATAAAAGAAGGCGATTTTATGTCATTCAACTTTATTATAAAAAATGATGCCGATTCTGTAATGCAAACCTCTTACGATGGTGGCAGCGCTATACAAAAAGTGATGACTAAACCGGAAAATAAAGGTGATGTTTTTTCTGCATTTCCAATGCTTAGCGAAGGCGATAGCGCAATTATTAAAGTTAACATTGATTCGTTAACTAAAGGCAAACCAAGACAGCCGGGATTAAAAGGCAAATATGTTGTCTTTATCATTAAAATGGAAAAGGTTATAGCTAAAGGTAATCTTAGCGACCAGGTTTTTCAGGGTCGTTGCGAAGCTTATATGAAATCATTAGCAGACGCTGCCAAAGCAAAAGAACCTATTGCAATAAAAAAATACATTGCTGATAATAAGCTGAAAGTAACTACTACAGCAACAGGTTTAAATTATGTAATTAACACCGAAGGAACAGGCCCTAAAGCTGTTGTTGGTGATACTGTTGTTGTAAATTATGTGGGCAAGTTTGTTACAGGCAAAGTTTTTGATACAGACATTAAAGCAGAAGCCATTAAAGGTAAATTGCCTATCAACCCGATGAATCCGTATAAACCAATCCGTTTTGCTATCGGCACACAAGGTATGATAGCTGCTTGGAACGAAGGCTTTCAGTTATTTAGCAAAGGCACTAAAGCTATTATGGTAGCTCCGTCAAGCCTTGCTTATGGCGATAGGGCAAGTGGTATTATGCAACCATATACCCCGCTTGTATTTGACGTTGAGGTGGTTGATATTATTCACCCAAATCCAAATGCACCAAAACCGGTAGCGCCTGTTATGCCGGGTCAGCCTCAACAGCAACCCGTTAAAAAATAATATTTAATTTAATGTGCCTTCCCGCTAAAACGGGAAGGCTTTTTTATTTAAGATGAAATATATTTTATTTGTTTTGGCTTTAATACTGGCTGTTAAAGCCAATGCGCAAGGCGATGTGCAGCGTACCCCAAAAGGGGCGTCGTGCCAGATACTTACCCACAATACGGGTGAGAAAATTAAGCTGAATGATATCATAACGTTTCAGTATATCCAAAAAACTGATAAAGATTCAGTACTTTATAGTTCATACGCTACCGGCCGTGTAGGGCAAACACAGGTAAAGGCTTCTGAAAATGTAGCTGACCTGATGGAAGTATTTCCGCTTTTAACAGTAAATGACAGCGCGTATGTAAAAGTTCCGACTGATTCTTTATTTAAGGGGCATGAGGAGGCCCGTCCGCCATTTTTCCCGAAAGGAAGTAATCTCGATTTTATTATTAAGATTATAAAAGTACAATCGCTGGACGAGGCAATTGCTGAAAGAAATGCCCAGATCGCTAAAATAAAAGACACTGAAACTTTAAATGCTGCAAAATATATTGCAGATCACAAGCTTAATTTGCAAACAACTCCAAGCGGCTTAAAATATGTAATTACCCAGCCATCAGCAAAACCGAGACCTC
The DNA here is from genome assembly GCA_013286325.1 of Bacteroidota bacterium. Lineage (GTDB taxonomy): Bacteria > Bacteroidota > Bacteroidia > Sphingobacteriales > Sphingobacteriaceae > Mucilaginibacter. The sequence goes on from JABDFZ010000003.1 coordinate 31,794, forward strand.
AAAAAGGCGATACTTTGCTGGTAAATTATGCAGGGCGTGGCTTGGATGATAAAGTTTTTGATTCCAGCATTGAGTCGATAGCAAAAACTGCTGGTTTGCAGCAGCCAGGCCGTACCTACGAACCTATAGAAGTTATTGTTGGTGCAGCCCGTGTAATATCAGGTTGGGATGAAGGTTTACTTTTATTAAACGAGGGCTCAAAAGCCACATTTGTTATTCCTTCAAACCTGGCTTATGGCGCACAAGGCCAGGGAGATATTCCGCCTTACAGCACATTGGTGTTTGATATAGAACTGGTGAAAGTTAAACCCATTAAACATCCGGTAGCTACTGTAAATAAAGCCCCGGTAAAAAAGCCGCTTCATAAAAAGAAAAGCACAGTAAAAAAATAAAGCAGAAACGCCCTCCGGAGATTCCGGAGGGCGTTTCTATTTTCTGCCATATTTATAAATGTTAAATAGTATGACATTTAACCATTTTCTAACCTAAGGAACAAACCAAATTGTTAAATTTCTGTTGAGTTAAGGATCATACAATAATTTTTTTAATATCCGTTTTATTTGTTAGTTAAAATTGTTAACTATGTCCTTTAACAGCTGTCCCTAATTGTTGATTATCAGTTGTTAATGTTACGTCGTTTTATCTATAGTATGATAGTATGATACTATAATATTAAAAACTAATTTTCAATACCATGAAAAAACTAAAATTAAAAGCGCTCGAGTTTGGCGCTACAGAAATGCTTACGAGAAAGCAATTGAAAGATGTGCTGGGTGGTGATATCTCCCGTAGTACCGGGAGCGCGTTTGTAAAGTGCTGCGACCCGTCCGACCCCCTCGACCCTTTTAACTATACCAATTGTACTCAATGTTTCCCTATGGGCCTTGTACAGTGCACCGGCCAGCTTCAAACTATTTTTTGTTAATAAACAAGCCATCAGCCAGGAAAAATAATTGAAAGCCTCCGATACATCCGGGGGCTTTTCTATTTTTGTACCATGTTACTTACAGATACGCATACTCACCTCTATTATGAGACGGATAACACCAAAAGAACTGAATTAATACAGCGATGCAAGGATAACAACATTAACCGCTTGTTTTTGCCTAATGTTGATGCTGCGTCGGTCTCAATGGTTTACTCGCTTGAGGCTGCTTTCCCAAATATGTGCTTCCCTATGCTTGGCTTGCACCCATGTTCCGTAAAAGAAGACTGGGAAGAAGAACTGAGCCAGATCCAGGCTGCCCATAATCAGCATAAAATATATGCAATTGGCGAGATCGGGATTGATCTGTATTGGGACAAAACCACATTACCGCAACAGATACAGGCATTTAAAAAACAAATTGCCTGGGCTAAAACGTTAAAACTGCCTATTGTGATCCATTGCCGTGATGCGTTCGATCAGGTTTTCGAGGTGCTTCAGCAGGAACAGGATGAACATCTTCGGGGTATCTTCCATTGCTTTACAGGTACGTTTGAACAGGCAAATAAAGTAATTGAATTGGGCTTTTATCTTGGAATTGGCGGTGTTGTTACCTATAAAAATTCGGGGCTTGACAAAGTTGTAGCACAAATCGATCTCCAGCATATAGTTTTAGAAACAGATTCTCCGTACCTTACGCCCGTTCCGTACCGGGGTAAACCTAATGAAAGCTCTTACTTGATCTATGTTGCCCAAAAGGTTGCAGAACTGCATCAAACAGACATTGAAACTGTGGCTGCTATCACCACAGAAAATTCAAAAAAGGTGTTTGGTATTTAAATAGTTTTTTAGATAGTTTTATTTTTTACAGAACCTAATTACGTATGAGCCAGATATTGATCATTTATACCGGAGGGACAATAGGTATGATGAGCGACCCTCAAACTAAGGTGCTCAAGCCGATCAATTTTGAGCAGATAATGGATAATGTGCCCGAACTGGAAAAATTGAATTGTAAGATAAAAGTACATTCGTTTGAGCAGATCATTGATTCATCAAATATGAACCCGGCTATATGGAGTGAGCTGGCCAGCTTGATTGAATCCAATTACGATGCGGTTGACGGCTTTGTGATACTCCACGGCTCCGATACGATGGCATTTTCTGCCTCGGTGCTAAGTTTTATGCTCGAAAACCTGAGCAAGCCAGTAATTTTCACAGGCTCGCAGTTACCTATCAGCGCTATCCGTACCGATGCGAAGGAAAACTTAATGACGGCGATTGAGATTGCCAAATCCAAGAAAAACGATAAAGCACGAGTACCCGAGGTTTGTATTTATTTTGATTACAAATTGTTCAGGGGCAATCGCTCATTCAAATATAATTCTTCCAAATTCGAAGCATTTCGCTCGCCAAATTACCCTATCCTTGCCGAATCAGGTGTGCATCTTCGCTTTAGCGCGAATGACATCAGGCACCCAAAGGATGGCGAGGCCCTCATAGTACACAAAAACCTGGTAAGCGACGTTGCCGTACTGAAACTGTATCCGGGTATTAGCCCTAAAGTGGTTGAAACCATTTTAACAGCCGATGTAAGGGGCATAGTAATGGAAACATTTGGCGCGGGTAATACCACAACCGATCAATGGTTTTTAGATCTGTTAAAAAACGCTGTCGACAACGGCAAGGTGATTCTTGATATTTCCCAATGCAAAGTTGGCACGGTTGAACTTGGCCGTTACGAAACCAGCAAGCAGCTAAAAGACATAGGCGTAGCCAATGGCTATGATATGACCTACGAATCGGCGGTTACCAAAATGATGTACCTGTTAGGCCAGTTTGAAAACCCGCAGGATGTGAAACATTACCTGGAAACAGATATCAGAGGTGAGATAACCGTGTCGTAAGCCGGTTACTTCACAGCCCTAATCTAATCTTTAAACTTAATGCTGTTAAGTATATGCTCTAAAATAGCCGTTGCTTTATCCTTATCAGCTTGGTCAAATTGTATGGTGCCGTTTAATGCTCTTGCATTATTAACATTGCGACAATAGAAATGATAATATTCTATATTGCCAGCTATATAATTGATAATAACAACGGAATTATTATTGACTTTTTTAAAGCTTGAGGTGTAAGTTGAGTTTCCGTGGTTCATTTCATCCAATCCTTTCTTAAGAGATAACATATACCCTTTTCTAAGTTCGACTTTAGTGCTATCAAAGGGATTTAATAAAACAAGAACATCATCAATTTTATAGGAATGCCTTGCAGGCAAATCGGTATAATTATCTAATATTAGCTTTTCAGGGTTGAATTTTTTAATGACATAAGCTATAACTTGTTCTTTGGTTATTTTTTGTGCACCCATTGGAATATCGATACTTATAGCATCAGTAAGGGCTACCTGCTGGGCAAAAGTATTGAGGCTAAATAGGATGGCTGCTATTAAGAATATTATTTTTTTCATACTGCCCGTCCCATAGTCATGCCCCTATAAGGCAACTTAATCTTTAAACTTAATACTGTTAAGTACATGGTCTAAGATAGCTGTTGCTTTATCTTTATCGGCTTTGTCAAACACCAAACTACCTGTCATTTCTCTGGTATTATTGGCATTGAAACAATAAAAGTAGTAATACTCTGCACCCCCATTTATAAAATTTGTAACAACAATCGAATTATTGTTGATTGTTTTAAGGATTGATGTATAACTTGTAGATCTGCGGGCCATCTCATCCAGACCTTTCTTAAGCTCTTCTGCGTGTCCTTTCTTAAATTTAAAGGTTGTATCAAACGCCTTTAATGAAATAACGATATCATCAAATTTATATAATATGCGTCCAGTATGCATATTGGCATAAGAATTTAATACCATTTTATCGTTATTAAACTTTTTGCCTGCATGGGCCAATGCCTGTTCTTTTGTTATTTTTTGTGCTCCGTTTGGAAGATCAATACCTACAACATTATTAAGGGCTACCTGCTGGGAAAGAACATTGAGGCTATATAGAATAGTTGCTATAAGAAATGTTATTTTTTTCATATTTGTTTTTATCTAAGTAAATATAAATTTATTATTGAGGACATGGTAAATTGCCTATGGTTTTATTACCGTTAACAGCCGTATTAATGGTTAAAGGTGTGTAAGTGTTTGAGCCTGTTGGCGCATAATAAACATTAATTGCGCCGGGAAACAGTTGCATCAGTGCAAACACCCCGGCATCACCTTTAGTAGCACTCCCATTATCTGATATATATTGTTGCCCTATTGCTTGATAATTATTATTAAAAGCTGCTACTTGTGCTGGCGTCGAATAGGAATTGGTTAGTACAGTACTTATTGCTGTCCAGTCGTTAATGGTAACCACGTAAGTGCCAGCACTCGTCAGCGTAGTTACCGAGGCTTTAGCTTCATAAATTTGCTTATTGGTTGCATTGTTTCGGAGGGCTGCATTAGTATTTATTTGTGAAGCCAGAAAATATACATCTATAGGGGATGGCCCAGTATCTCCGGGGTGCCCATGAGAAAAACCAACGGTATAACCATTAGTACTGTCCCAGCTAAAGGTGGGTGTCCAGGCGTCTGTTGCGCCTCGCGTTACCCCTGTATTAACATAAGAGGTTCCGGTTAAACTCGTAAGGTTTTGATCGGTACCGTATTCAACCTCAGTAGAGGTGGTATTAGACAAGATCAGTGTATTCTGGGCAGCTATAATAGCATTTGCAGCCCTTGCGGCTATGTCGGCTTTTTGAGCACATGGATCGGTTATATCATCCGGGCACGGTTTTGCCTGCCCATCTACAGAACAAGCAGTTTGTCCTGGTGGTGGTGGCGCGCCGCCATCAGGTGGCGGCACAGGTAGGTTATTGGTTGTCAAATGCCCGCTGTTTACTGCATCAATGCTCGATAACGGAATACACGGAGGCGTAACAGGCGGCCCCGGATGACTGCCTGCAGGACAAGGTGGTGGCGGTGGCGGGTTATTGCTCGCATTGTTGTTGCCATCATCAACTTCAACACAGGTGGTGGTCAAATAATCGGCATCCTGAAATACCCCGTCTATAAAATAGGCAATGTACCAGTCTGTACATTGCTGCACAATAGCGTGGGGTTTTAGGTTACCTGTATTAACGCTTTGTATTTGCTGAGGGCCTGTCTGCTGACTGGTTGCCGTCGGAGGTGCAACCAATTTCCCGTTCTTATAACCATAGCCGCCTAAATATGCACCTCTTGGTGTAAAGTATATTATTTTACCACTAAAATCAGCATCAAGTTTTCTATAGGTATTATGCGCCAGTTTACTGAGGTCATTATTCACATAGCTTGAGTCGGCAAGGATGGTTAAAATATACGCCTGGTAAGTTTTGCCGTCATTCAGCAGCAGGAAATAGCTGCGGCTGTAGGCTTTGTTTAACAGCTTGTTTCCAATTTTTAAAGTCGAGCCGAATTTAGAGGCAGGATCAACAGGCATCTCTATCACGTTTTTCCCCAAACGCGCATAACTTACAGTATGCTGCCAGTCGGGTTTAACCCATTGAGTTAAGTCATGAGTTCCGCCTACTGTTTGGGTTATCAATGTACCGCCGGTTGTCCCGCTAACAGGATAAGCACTTTCATACCATGCTTTTGCCTGCGAAACTGCATCCGCAGTTGGTGAATTGTTTTTGTTGTCCCTTTTACAGCTGTGTATGACCAATGCAGCAAGTATCAGGAAAAATGGGATAATAAATTTTAATGCAACAGGCTTCAGGAAATATTTTTTCATTCAGTGAGCGGGTTTAGTCTCGCCAAATTAATCTTTCACAAATGAAATGCAAATTGTTTTTTAAAAAATGACAATAAAATCTGTCATTGCTGAATGATTTAATTTAAAAAAGCGGTTTTCCCGTATTCTCCTACAGCTAATCTCTTTTAACAATCTTTTTATTATTTTTGTCGGCAAAACCTACAAACGATGAGCGAACTCATTAAAAAACAAGTTACAGACGCAAAGGCCCATATGGACAAGGCCATTGACCATTGCGATGGCGAATTACAAAAAATACGCGCAGGCAAGGCAAGCCCTTCCATGCTGGATGATATAGTGGTTGATTATTATGGCAGCCCTACCCCTTTAAACCAGGTAAGCAGCGTAAACACTCCTGATGCCCGCACTATTGTAGTGCAGCCCTGGGAAAAATCATTGCTGGGTGCCATTGAAAAGGCCATTATGGAGGCAAACCTTGGTGTTAATCCTCAAAATGATGGTGTTATCATCCGTATAAACGTTCCGCCATTAACTGAAGAACGCCGCCGCGATCTGGTTAAAAAAGCAAAGGCTGAAGCTGAAACAGGTAAAATTGCCATCCGTAACATTCGCAAGGATGCTAATGAGAAAATAAGGAAACTAAAAACCGAAGGCGTCTCGGAAGATGAAATGAAGACCGGCGAAGGTGAGATCCAAAAACTTACTGATGCCTATATAGTAAAGGTTGATCAGCTTTCGGATGCCAAGGAAAAAGATATTATGACAGTTTAAATTCTTAATCTTATGTCAAATTAAAGGGAATGAGCTTCTTAGCCATTCCCTTTTTTTATTTTTGTTTAAATACTCAAAAATTTAAATGAAAGTACTCTTAACATATCTTCAAAAGCACCGCTGGGTTGTTGCGCTCGCTTTGCTTCTTGCCGGGCTTAATATCGGCTTCTCACTACTTGATCCTTTTATCACCGGGCGTATTGTTGATGAGGTGATTGAAAAACGCAATTCGTTACAATATGCTCAGTATATTCATAATATACTGGTATTGGTGGGCCTTGCAATCGGCGTGGCAATGGTATCACGCATAGCAAAAAACTTCCAGGATTATTTTACCAATATCATCACGCAAAAAGTAGGCGCCGAAATGTATGCCGATGGTTTAACCCATTCGCTCGAACTGCCTTACCAGGTATTTGAAGACCAGCGCAGCGGCGAAACCTTGGGCATCCTGCAAAAAGTACGGTTAGATTGTGAGAAGTTCATTACTTCGTTTATAAGTATTTTGTTTGTAAGCCTTATCGGGATGGTTTTTGTAATCATATACTCTGTACATGTAAGCTACAAGGTTACCTTAGTATATTTTGCCGCAATCCCCATTATTACTTTTGTAAGTATGGCCATGAGCCGCAAGATAAAAACCATCCAAAAGAAAATAGTTTCCGAAACTACTGCCCTTGCAGGCTCAACCACCGAATCGTTAAGAAACATTGAACTTGTAAAAAGCCTGGGGCTTGTGAAGCAGGAGATAGCAAGGCTCAACAATACAACCTATAAAATATTGGGTCTCGAACTTAAGAAGGTAAAATATGTACGCAGTATGAGCTTTGTACAGGGTACAACCGTAAATTTTGTGCGGAGTGTGATGGTGGTAGTTTTGTTGCTGCTTATTTTTAACAGCACAATTTCTCCCGGTCAATATTTCAGCTTCTTGTTTTACTCTTTCTTTTTATTCAATCCCCTGCAGGAACTTGGTAACGTGATCCTTTCGTGGCGCGAGGCAGAAGTATCATTAGGTAATTTCAAAGGGATATTAAATACTCCTATCGACAAAAAACCAGAAAAACCGGTATTACTCGAAAAAGTTAAAACCCTCACCTTTGATAATGTAAGTTTTAAGCACTTAACTGCAAACCGCAACGCACTTAACAATATCAGCTTTGAAACCAATACTGGCGAAACCATAGCTTTTGTTGGGCCATCAGGTTCGGGGAAAACAACATTGGTTAAATTACTCGTTGGCCTTTATCAGCCTTTGGAAGGTGATATTTTATACAATAATACGTTAAGCAAAGAAATTGATCTCGATCAGCTGCGCGAAAAAATAGGCTTTGTAACCCAGGATACACAATTATTTTCAGGATCCATCCGCGAAAACCTTCTGTTTGTACGTCCTGATGCTACGGACGAAGAGTGTATGGATGTATTACATCGTGCGGCCTGCCAAACCCTGCTGGCACGTGCCGACAAGGGCCTGAGCACCGTAATTGGCGAAGGTGGGGTAAAAGTATCAGGCGGAGAAAAACAGCGCCTGTCAATTGCCCGAGCACTGTTACGCCGGCCTGATATTTTAGTGTTCGATGAAGCCACTTCATCGCTTGATTCTATTACCGAAGAAGAGATCACAGAAACCATTCGCGATGTTTCGGTTCTTGATAACCATATCACTATATTAATTGCCCACAGGCTGTCAACCATAATGCACGCCGATAATATTTATGTATTAGAGAAAGGCAACATTATTGAATCGGGCAGGCATTATGAACTATTGGCTCAAAAGGGCTTGTATTATGCCATGTGGAGGCAACAAATTGGAGAAAAGGTTTCTTTTGAAACCGTTTAAGTATTGAGTTTAAAGTCTTAAGTCAGAAAATAAATAACCTGACTTAAGACTGTAGACTCAGGACTCAATACTTCTTATCATATATCAATAATGCCAGTTTTTATGGCGAATATCACAAGGCCAACAAGGTTTTTTGATTTTGTTTTTTCGAACAGACGGGCCCTGTAGCCTTCGACTGTGCGTACACTTAAACATATTTTGTCGGCTATTTCCTGGTTCGAGCATTCCTGGCAAACCAGGCGTAAAACTTCAATTTCCCGCTCATTGAAATCGGCAAGGGAATGTGCAGCATTTCCCGATAGTGAATTTCCGGCAAGCTGCTTTATAAGAGTTATGGAGAGGTGTTCGTTAAAATAGTAGTCTTTATGGTAAACGGTAGATATAGCTTCAATAATTTCTTCAGGCTCGGCATTTTTTAGCAAATAGCCCGATGCGCCTGCTTTCATCATATCCACAATATATTTATCCTCATTAAACATCGAAAGCGCCAGTATTTTTATGTGGCCGTATTTCTGCTTAATGTAGGCAGTGGTTTGTATACCATCCATTTCAGGCATTTTAATGTCCATCAATATTACATCAGGTGTAATAGTGCCCAGCATACCGGTGAGTTGCTTACCATTTGATGCCTCTAATACCAAATCAAAATTTTCACAATCTTCAAGAGTAGCCTTTAAGCCATTTCTGAATATCTTATGATCATCCGCTATAGCTAATTTGATCTTCTCCATGATTTAATTAACAGTCAATAAATATAAGTAAAAAACCATAACTATATCATTACCCTTACAATTGTAATAGTTCCATTTTTAGGTTTAGTGTATACATTTATTTCTCCATTTATGAGCTGCACGCGGCTTTCCATATTTTTAAGGCCGAAGCCATGCTTTACCTCATCAGTATTAAATCCTCTGCCATTATCTTTAAACTCCATCACCAGCCATCCTGCATCTTTCGTAATGGTTAAATGAATAATAGTTGCCTCCGAATGTTTTATAGCGTTGCTAAACAGCTCCTGGGCTATTCTGTAAAAGGCAAGCTCAATTTCGGGCTGCAACCTTTCGTCATCCAGTTTTTTTTTTAAATCAACCTTAACGTTTGTATTCTGTTCTATCTTAATACATAGACCTTCCAGTGCCTCCTTAAGCCCGTAATCAGTTAAAACCGGCGGAAGCACATTATGGATAATGTTGCGGATCTCTTGTATACATTCATCCGTTAATTTTCGGGTGTCTGCAAGCAACGGCAGTGTGCCTTGTCCGCCTGCGGTTTTATCAAGGCGGTGAAGATTTAGCTTTATAGCCGATAATACCTGGCCTACACTATCGTGCAGATCCTCTGCCAGGCGCTTACGTTCACTTTCCTGCGTCTCAAATACAGCATTTAACAGATCCGTTTGTCTTTCGTCGTGCAGTTTACGCAACTCTACCTGGTTCTTTATCATTTTTCGCTGATAGATAATCACGAAAAAGAATAAAAAAATAAGTAGTATAACAATGACAACCGTGCCTGTAATTAATATTGGTATCAAGCTGTTTGTTGAGGTTTGCACAAAATTCCGACTGTAAATAAAATGTTAGCTATAATATTTGTAACCGTATGGATCATATACAGATCCTCCTGGTGATCTTCAAGGATCCTTTTAAAAAGCATAAATAAAAAAACATTGGTTGCAAAATAAAGCAACACTCCCGCACTTATCCAAAACAGCCCTTGCTTTTCTATATGAACAAACTCCTGCCTGCTTAGCAACTGGTAAAAATACATCAGCGAAAAAACAATTACCACCATGCTCAGTACAGTATTGGCAATTGAAGGATAATCCATAAAGCCCTCAAAAAAAATGGTGCTTATTATTAAAACCAGAAATCCAATAGCGCTTAAAATAAATACTACCCTTTTTAACACAAGAGAAGAGGAAACCTTGTAATAAATGATTGAATAAAATAGCAGGGCAGTAAAAATAAATATGTGTATGCCCGGGAAATTATTCATTACATGGTAATGACTTGCTATTTCGTAGCCCCAGTCAAACATGGTAGAGATCAGAAAAAAAAGTGCGGCTATCTTTAATACACTATTTAAATGCCTGTAATTATACAAAGCCGCAATAACCGGTAAAACACCGGATATTATAGAAATATAAGTATAATTTACAGACATTTTTTATTCTAATTATTATTTGTGCCCGTTCATTAAATTTTTAGGGCATCCAGGCGAGCCGGGGCAAGGCATGGCTTCCTGAGCAATTATGTCGTCAGCGGGTGCAATACCTTTTAACGCTTTCCGAGATAATTTTTTTGCTGCAATGGTATTCAGCATATCAGTACCATCGGCTTTTGCACCTGTTATAATCAAATGTCTTTCGCCGCCAGTGCTATTGGCAGGTTCGCTATGGGCATAATAAAAACGCAGGCCCACACACCCTTCCTGATCCATTATTTTTTGAAGGATTTCCTTACCAAAAAAATGTGAATGAGGGTCAGTCGGGTTTCTGTCCCTATGGTTTTTTGTCCACTCGGATGCTAGATTTAAGTCGAACTCCTCACCTATTTTATGAGTCAGGAGTATTTTTTTCGATTTTCCCACTTTGAGTATAATTATAGGTCAGTTCGTTTTGCAGTCAATACATTTTTAGGGCAACCAGGCGAACCAGGACATGGCATAGCCTCCTGGCCCACAATATCTGTCGGTGTAGCAGTTACTTTTAGGTCGGCCAATTCAGCATGCGCTATAGGCTCACCTATTGTGTTATTCATCTTTGTATTTAACATATCATTGCCATCGCTTATTGATCCGCAGATAATTATGTGTTGTTCACCCTCAATATTACCAATAACTTTTAATATAAAATTGCTGATCGCTACCATTGCCCGTTGCCAACCGTTAAGTGGCTTACTATGAGAATTGTATAAACGCAGACCCAGGCAACCATCTTGTGCAAGGATTTTTTCTATTATTTCCCGGCCAAAAAAATGGGAAATGGTTTCGCCCGGATGCAGGTCTCTGTAATTTTTTGTCCAGTTTGCTGATACATCCAAGGGGAATGGCTCACCCTCTCTTCCGGTGAGGACATTAGGAGTCGGTCTTTTTTCCATAGTTTTAATTAATCTGGGTTATAAATAGTTTGGATAAAACTAAGATTATTTCGTTAGTATTTCAATAGTGGCGCTTTAGGCACATAAAATATTTTTTTGAAGTAAAATCACCTAATAATCTCATTATCAATAAATAATAAAAGCGATTGTCTATCGGCTAAATAAAACATTACGTAGTTTTACGCAGTAAAATCCGTGCTACTACGGTTTAAAAACAAGGCGGTTTTTGAGCTAAAAATGGACTTTTCAATAAATTCTGAACCTGGCTGATTTATCGGAGGATCAGAATGCCTACTGTTTTTGCGCTTCTTAACCCTTTTGCAGCTGTTCCAGTTTACGGATATTTTTATAGCAGATATATAAGGGAATGATGCCGAAAATGCCAAAGCAGCAATCTATCATCCGCCAGTAAACAGGGATTTGGCGGATAGGCCCGGCAATGAAGGCCAGCGGTAAAACCATTACACAGGCTATCATTCCGAACTGGATAACCCAAATGTTTTTTACAGGATCTTTTAGCGGCCCGATAAACGCAGTAGCTATTACAATATGGCCAAACGCCAGCCAATCGGTACCATAACTTAAATATGGGTAGCGCAGGTTGGTATCTTTAACCGCTGCATAAATAGTTTCTATCCAATGCGCCAAAAAGGCCGGGAATATGGACGAATGATTTACCATAAATGCAAGCTCGGTTTCAATAGGAAACGCCGTAACGCCGCTTAATACGAGGCCGATAATGAATATAAGCACCCATATTCTAATACGTTTCCGTAACTGTTGTTCATCCATTGAGTCTAACATTCCTTTTGGCAGGGCTCTAATTTAGGAATATCTCATCTGTAAATACCCAGCCCGGTTGTTTTTTAACCGGATCCCATGGTGGTAGATTTTGTATAGGTTTTGCCACAATTTTAAGGCAGCTCAGCAGGTGGTTAGCATTCAGTTTACAATCAATGCCCATTACAGTAAATGGATCATCTTTTTTGGGCGTAGCTGGTATTACCTTGCTTATTAATTTAAGGTGGTCTTTATCCGGTCCGCCCCAAATTTCTATCCCGATCGGTAAAAATATCTGGCTGCCAATATTGCGCATACAATTTATGGTGATAGTGTGCAGGTCAACAGGCTTTACAAACTGCATATAAATTACCAGGTCTTTTTGCGACCCGATCCATTTACCATTGCCAAAATTGTTTCCACCCAGGTCTTTATCTATTAATGATTTTGCACCATCGGCGCTATATTTTGTATTTGGCGGGGCTATAAAGCTAATACTATCGGGCGTATAGGTGCTTTTGAACACATTGAACTGTACAATATCGCTGCCAAGCCAACCTGCTTTATATGCTTTTACTTTTACATTTGTATTTTGGGTTACAATTATCCCCGGTTTATAAATTGCCGATTTTACGCTATCCGGATCAGTGCCATTGGTTGTATAGCGCAATTCAACGCCCTTTATGGGGTGACCTATCTGTAATGGTATAGATTGAGCGAATACGAATGAAGTATTCTTTATTTGAGGCTCGTTCAGTTTAATAGGCTTGCCATCATCTTTAAAGCTTTTTATAAATTCAATTTTTTTATTGCTTTTTTGCAAGTCCTGTATTTCGGCTTCTGATAAGCCTGTATCCCACAAGGCTATCTTTTTTAAGCTTTTTAAAGCGCTTACCTGTTTAATGGTTTTAGGGTCGATAGGTGCGCCTGCAAGCGAAATTTCTCTTAAATATTTAAGGGCAGCCAGCTCTTTTAAGGTGCCGCCGGTAATATCGGTAAAGTTGAGGTTCAGAAAGCGCAGGTTTTCAAACTGCACAATGGTTTTTAATTCAGAATCTTTCACGGGCATTTTATTCAGATCAAGTGATACAACCTGTTTTTTTATAACGCTTAACTCTTCCAAAACTTTAGGCTGATAAGTACTTTTATTATAAATATTTACCCCAAGAGCAGGAGATTCCTTAGCAATGGGATAAATGGCCCGGTAGTTATTGTTTAGTTTTTTAACAAGCTTATCATCAGCGGCAGCAAAATCATATTTTTCTTCCTCCTGTTCGGCAGGTTTTAAATAGGTTGATGCGATTGTCCTTAAGGAGTCCGCGGCAGGCAGGTCGATCACTTTTTTCTTGAAATCTGCATTCTCCTTTACCCACAAGTAAAGCAAATTCAATTCATCAGGGCTTAGCTGTGTTTTGCCCGATGGGGGCATGTGTTTTTTATCTTCTTCGGGTAGGTGAATACGCTGCAGCAACATACTGATCTGCGGCTGACCTGGGACAAACAATTTGCCATCTTTACCGCCCTTTAAAATTGATTTTTCATCTATCAGCACCAGGCCGCCTTTTGTTTTATCCGGATTATGGCAGCTGGTACACTTGCTTTCCAAAATAGGTTGTATCACATCCTGGTAAACCAGTGCTTTATCAATCGGAACCTTATTTTTTTCAGGATGCCAAACCGGGGCTAATACAAAATTATCTCCATGAGTCAAATCGGCGCCAAAGTGACCGGCAACCACCAATGATAATGCCACAAGCCCTGCACCCCACCTGGCTGTTTTAACATTGTACCACCCGGAAGTACGGCACCAGTAAATGATTGTAGATACAAAAACAACGCTTACCCCCAGCCATTTGTGCCATTGGAGTGTGCTACCCTCATAACCCGGTTCTTTCGACAGGAACAAGCCCATAATGGCTGTAAATGCAGCAAAAAGTGCACCTGTTAGCCAAAGGTAAGTAGTGAAATCGTGATATAACTTTTCTGTTCTAAACCTTTCTTTAAAACGGAAAAACTCTAATACAGTGGCCATTATCAGCACCACAATAGGGAAATGGAGTATCAACGGGTGCAACCTGCCAACAGGCTGTAACCATTGCGGAATAACTATAGCCGAACCAAATAATAGGAAAAAGATGATAAAAATATTAAGGGCAAATAACAAATTCTCCGCAAAACCTTTATGCTTGCTTTTTATCATCTAATCAGGTAGTTTAATTTTTAGGTTATTTTATATTTTCATTCATGTCAAAACCATTGTCATTGCGAGGAGGAACGACGAAGCAACCCCGTCGCCATATATTGACGCTAATGCACAGCAACGAGATTGCCGCGCTATCGCTCGCAATGACAAGGTTTATTAATGCAATTATACTCTTGTAAATTTATATGGATAAACCTTGCCCGATGCCCATTGTGCAACATACAGGTTCTCATCATTATCAACCAACACATCATGCGGGTTTAAAAATATCTTTTCAGCTTGTGCCATAGGCTGCAAAAAGCCGTTCACATAAATCGGTTCTGTTCCGCCTATGTTTGATACTACCTCGTTATTTTTATTTAAGATAGTTGTAAAACCCGAATTTTCCTTACCCAGATCGGGCGAGCGCAATACAGCAGCATATAAATAATCTCCCTTTATTACCGGACGGCATACACAAGCTCCGGGAAGTTTAATAATATCCTGTAGTTTGCCGCCCAGACTAAAGCGTTTAAAGCAATTGCGTGTGCGGTCGGTTATTAACAAGGTTGGCACAGATTCCCGCCTGTCAATAACAATTCCATGGGCATTATCAAAGTGCTCATCACCATCGCCACGGCCGCCCCAAAAGTGTATAAGCTTACCATTTTTGTCGTAATGCATTATATATTGTGATCCATAACCATCAGCTATAAAAATGTCTCCATTTTTGTCAATGGTTGTTTCTGTTGGGATAAAATCTTCTGGTTTTTTATAAACACCGGTTTCAAGCGGGACATCAATGGTCATCAATATTTTGCCATCCATAGTGGTTTTATAAACCTGGTGTTTTACAGTATCGGTTATAAACAAAAACTCTGTTCCGTTCTCATTAAACAAAGTAAGTCCGTGTGCCCCAGGAAACTCATGCCCCCAGGTATCCAGCAACTTGCCCGATTTATTATAGATAAGCACATTGTTCTTTGTCTCATTGGTTAACAGGAAAATCCGTCCTTTTGAATCCTGTACCATTTCGTGGCAATCGTTCACAGGGTTTTTCATTGGGTCGGCCTGGCTCCAGGCTTTGTCCATGCGATAACGCATGTTGTTGTGCCCATATATAGGGCCATCATTTTTTGCTAACATATCCTTTGCTATAAAAAAGCTTCCCGTAAAGACGGCTGATTGCTTGATGAATTTTCTTCTTTCCATATTATTATTTTTGATTTCACCGATTTTATAAAATTGATTATACCGATTCCTTAAATGATTTCATTGACTTGGTTGAATTAGAGACTTTTTTTTCGTCAACACAAATCAATCAGTGAAATCATCCCGAAATCGGTGAAATCCCGGTTCATGCTATTATCCCTTTCACCACATTACCTGCCACATCTGTCAGCCTGTACCTGCGGCCCTGGCTTTTAAAAGTCAGTTTTTTATGGTCGATCCCCAATTGATTTAATATGGTTGCATGGAAATCATGTACGTGAACCGGGTCTTTTACAATGTTATATCCAAACTCGTCCGATTCACCGTAAACTATACCAGGCTTAATACCTCCGCCAGCCATCCATATGCTGAAACAGCGGGGGTGATGGTCGCGGCCATAATTGGCCTTTTCCAGTTTTCCCTGGCTGTAGTTGGTACGGCCAAATTCGCCTCCCCAAATCACCAGTGTTTCGTCCAGTAAACCGCGTTGTTTCAAATCGGTAACTAAAGCTGCCGACGCCTGGTCAACATCCTTTGCCTGGCCAGCCATTTCCTGCGGCAGGTTGTTATGTTGATCCCAACCCTGGTGATACAATTGCACAAAACGAACTCCGTTTTCCGAAAGTTTACGTGCCAACAGGCAATTTGCCGCATAAGTTCCGGGGACTAAACAATCCGGACCATACATCTTGATGATATCGTCCGATTCTTTCGAAACATCCATTATCTCAGGCACTGCCGATTGCATGCGGTAAGCCATTTCGTACTGTTGCACTTTTGTAGTTATTTCCGGATCGCCAAATTCTTTGTATGAAATATCGTTAAGCTCAGCCAGTTTATCCAGCATTTTACGGCGTTCACGTCTGTCTATTCCTGGTTGATCATTCAGGTAAAGCACCGGGTTTTCACCGCTGCTAAATTGTACACCCTGATGAATAGAATCTAAAAATCCGTTGCTCCAAAGTTTTGAATACACACCCTGCCCATTACCTTTTCCTTTCGAAAGCAGCACGGTAAAGGCAGGCAGGTTTTTGTTCTCGCTGCCCAGTCCGTAGCTCACCCACGAGCCCATGCTTGGGCGGTTACCTTGCTGTGCGCCGGTTTGAAAAAATGTTAATGCCGGGTCGTGGTTAATAGCTTCGGTATACATAGAGCGGATGATGCAAATATCATCTGCAATCTTACCTATATGCGGAAACAGGTCACTTATCCATGCCTTTGATTCACCATATTGCTTAAAGTCGTAAAAAGAACCTACTAATGGGAAATGAGCCTGATTAGCGGTCATCCCGGTTAAAATCTGGTTGCCGCGAACGGATGGCGGCAGGTCCTGTCCCATCATTTCCCGCAATTTTGGCTTATAATCAAATGATTCCAGTTGCGATGGCGCTCCATCCTGGAAAAGGTAGATCACCCGTTTAGCTTTCGGTGCAAAATTAGGAATACCCGGTATAAAATCGGCCTCGCTTTCGGAGCCGCTGCCGCTAAAAAGATCAGGAATAAGTAATGAACCTAATGCAATACTCCCTAACCCAAGGCTAAGCCTCGATAAAAACCTTCGCCTGTTTATATTAAGGCGATGCTCTAAAATATCTTTTTCCATTGCCATCAGGTTTTTGTTATCGCTTCCTCTAAATTATAAATTGTATCTACCGTTTTCATCATAGCAGCCAGCATTACCTTATCTATGTTTTGCGGAATTGGGTATTCGCCTACACTCAGTATTTTTTGTGCATCCTTTTTGCTTAATGTTTTTTAGCTGATCGGTATAATACCCGGTTAATATTCCAAGTTCTTTTTCATTTGGCCTCCGGCACATAATCAACCTGAAAGCTTTATTTATCTTATCCTTAACTGCACTGTTGTCCTGTAATACTTTGGCAGCTAAAACCCTTGCGGCTTCCAGTACTGTAGGATCATTTTCCATTAATAATGCCTGTAGTGGCGTGTTTGTCCGCAGCCGCTTCACTTCGCACTGGTCGCGGTTACTGGCATCAAAAATGGCCATTTCAACTGGCGGGACAGTACGTTTTATCAGCGTATACATACCCCTGCGATATAGATCAGGCCCATGAACCTGCTTATAGCTGGCCAATATGCCGCGCCCCGAGGTTGCGTTTTCCCATAAGCCAGGTGGCTGGTACGGATTTACACTTGGGCCGCCAATAGTCCGGGTTAACAGTCCACTGCTTGCCAGTACTAAATCTCTAACCAGTTCAGCCGGAAGACGGGAACGCGGGCCGCGTGATAATAAAGTATTATCAGGGTCGAGTTTAAACTTATCAGCAATTATAACTGCAGATTGACGGTATGTTGCCGACATTACCATTTGTTTTACCAGGCGTTTCATATCCCAGCCATGGCTCATAAAATCAACCGAAAGCCAATCGAGCAGTTCGGGGTGTGAAGGCAGGTCGCCCTGCATACCAAAATCGCCCGAGCTTTTTACAATGCCCTTGCCGAATAGTTCCTGCCAGGTTTGATTTACAAAAACTCTTGCAGTAAGCGGGTTCCTTTTATCAAACAGCCACTCGGCTAAGCCTAAACGATTTTTAGGTAACGAATTATCGAAGGGCATAATGGCTTTTGGCGTGCCAGGTTCAACTTCATCGCCATGCGTATCATAATTGCCGCGTTTTAAAATGTATGTTTTCCGGTAAACTTCGCTATCACCCATTACAGAAACAATGAGCTTGCCGGTGTCCTGTTTATTAACAAATTTCAGAATGCTTTTTACATCGTCATTGGTGATTTGCATCATCGGCCTTTTGGCGTAGGTTTCCGGCCCTCCAACTGTTGATTGCAGCCCAGGCTCTTTCACACTGTTAAAGAACGAAAAAAGCTGGTAATACTCTTTTTGCGAAAAAGGATCATATTTATGATCATGACAGTGGGCACATTCCATAGTAACCCCCAACAGTGCCTTCCCAAAAGTATTGGTGCGATCGGTAACATAGGCTACACGATATTCTTCGTTTATTACGCCGCCTTCTTCCGTTATTTTATGGTTCCGGTTAAAGCCTGTAGCCAGCAATTGCTCCTTGGTGCTATTTGGCATCAGATCGCCGGCAAGCTGCCAGGTTATAAATTTATTGTAGGGCAGGTTTTCATTATAAGCGTGAATTACCCAGTCGCGCCATGGCCATTGGGTACGGTAATTATCATCCTGGTAACCATGCGAATCGGCATAGCGGGCAACATCCATCCAGTGCAGTGCCATCTTTTCGCCGTAAGCAGGGTTTTTCATCAGTTCATCAACAACCTTTTCGTAAGCATTCGGGCTTTTATCGGCCAAAAACCTGTCCATCATTTCAAGACTTGGAGGCAGGCCGGTTAAATCAAGGCTCACACGTTTTAAAAGATGTTCTTTATCAGCTTCCGGGTTTGGCTTAAGGCTATATTGTTCTTGTTTATGCAGTATAAAATTATCTATCGGGTTTTTAGGCCAATCCTTATCTTTTACTTCGGGCACAGGCCATAATTTGGGAGGTACAAAGGCCCAATGTTTTTCGTACTTGGCACCCTGTTTTATCCATTTTTTAACCAATTCAACCTCATGTGGTGTTAAGCGCCGGAGATTTGAATTTGCAGGTGGCATTATCTCGGTAGTATCATTGGTTGATACTCGCCTGAACAACTCAGACATGGCCGGGCTGCCCGGAACTAAAACATGTGCGCTGGGATTGTCTCTTAAGGCTTTAAAAGCGCTCTCAGGTTTATCTAGTCTTAAGCCTGCCTGGCGTTTACTGGCATCAGGGCCATGGCATTTGTAACATTTATCGGAAAGGATGGGGCGAATATTAAAATTATAACTTACAGTATCTGGAATCTGGTCTTCAATGTTTGCTGAAGAATTATTGCAGGCATTAAGCATGGTCGCAATACATCCCACGCACAAGATCCATAGCAAATATAATTTACGTCGCATAGTGAAAGTAGTAATGTACGTACAATTGGTTTTTAAAGAAGCTAAATTAAGCAAATAATTGTAATTATTAGCATCAATACTTTTTTATCTAAGCGCATTGAAACAAGTTTTTTACAGGCATTATACCTTAAGCCTTAATTAACAGGCTGTTCACATGAAACGTCTCCTGGAAGAAAAATCGGAAAATAAGCCTAATACATTTTTAACATTCAGGCCAGATAAAAATTGATTGACGCTTGTCCTAATCCTTCTTAACGATGTTTTTTTTAGATATACAGCACATTGAAATAAAAGTAAAATTTATTTGTATGTTAAAAAAGTATTACATTGGTATTTATTTTAATGGTAGCAGGAATGTAAAAATATTTCAACCAATTGCCCTAATAAAAAATGGCAATTATTGCTAAACGCTTTTACAAAGCCTGTGGCTGATACTGTGTAAATAATTATATAACAGCTTTTTGCTCGTTAAAATATAGGCCCTTTTTAAGACCGTAATAAACCATTGTATTAATAATTTTACCCGGTTACATATAAATTATTAATTTTTAAAACTTGTTAGTTGTTTGATTTTTTTTGAGTTTTGCTGATTAGTTAGTGTTTCATTAACACCTTGCTGGCTTCTGTTATAAACTATGAGTGATTTTACTAAGCTTTCTGACCAAGAACTTCTCGTACTGCTAAAACGGGATGAGCTTAGTGCGTTTAAAGAATTGTATCGGCGTTATTGGAAAAACATGTTTGGCGAGGCCTTTAAACACCTGAAAAGCAAAGAGTTGGCTGAAGAGATTACCCAAGAGATATTTACTAATTTTTTGGTTAAAACGGCAATCGCTGCAGGCTAACGTAAATATTGGCGGATACCTGCATTCTTCGGTTTTTAACAGTGTTATTGATGTGTACCGCAAAGAGCAGGTCAAGGCGAAATACAAAGCAGCTTTTAAAATAGTTAATTCGGAAGCAGATAATTCTACTGAAGATTCGATAATGTTAAAGGAGCTTACCTATACTATTCAAACAGAAGTAAATCAATTGCCCGATAAATGCCGCTCGGTATATGAATTAAGCCGCAACGAACATAAAACTAATAAAGAAATAGCCCTGCACCTGGGGATCTCAGAAAAAACAGTTGAAAATCATTTAACCAAAGCGCTAAAACGGCTTCGCGTAGGCTTAAGCCATTATCTGTTGATTGCAATTGTTTTTATGGTGAAATAATTGGAAGCATCCCGTATCGCTATATTTTGATATTTATATATTCCTAAACATAGAATGATATAAATTAATATAGCATCAATTTATATCTGCCTTATGGTTTTTATTTAACTTTAACGGATATCTATTAATTATCATTAATAAAAGTTTAACAAAAATTAATACCCTGTTCCTGTATCCGGGTTGTATAAAACCCTATTTTTATATAGGATTTCGTAGCCTATAGTCAAATGATAAAAAAGCCGACACTTTTTGCAATATTATTTTTCTGTTATAGCTTTTGCTATGCACAATCTGATGAGATTAATAAGCTTCATCGCTCATTACCGCTCATTCACGACAGTTTGTTATATGTCAATGCATTAAACAGGCTCGGCATGCTATCCTATGAAAAAAATATTGACAGTACTTTTTATTATACCAAAAAGGCCAGAGAAATAGCCGACCGACTAAATTATGAAAAGGGAAAAGCCGATGCCCTAAACAATCTGGGTGTTGTTTACGATATAAAGGGAAACCTTCAATTTGCCCTGCGTTATTATAATGAAGCTAACAATAGTTACAAAAGCCTTCACGATTCATCAAACATTGTTCAGACGCTAATGAATATTGCGATGGTTTATAATGAGATGGGCAAAGATCAAAAAGCCACTCATAATTTTAAATCAGCAATGGCAATGGGTAAGAAATTAAGCCGGGATTCCATTATGTCATTGGTGATTTATAATTATTTATTGGAGTACCCCGCTAATACAGCTAAAGATTCTATACCAATTTATATTACCAAAGTCAGAAACATTGCTTCAAAATATAAAGACAATCGTTCATTGCTGGGGATTGACCAATTAGCCGCCGATTATGCTATTAAAAACAATCAGCGCGAAAAAGGAATGGCGTTGTTAAAGCAAACCATAACAAAAGCCATTAACAGCAATCTGTACTATTTTAGTTTGGATATGCTCATAGAAATGGGCGATCTGACAGCTCAGATTGAGCCCGCTACAGCTGTTAGTTATTACAAACAGGGGTTGGATATTTCGGGGAAGAAAGGATATTTGTTTTATAGCCAGATATTAGCCAGGAAATTATATGACTTATATACAGCACGAAAAGATAGTTCATCCGCTTTTAATTATAGCCGCCAATTATTACAGCTTCATGACGAACAGGACAAGGTAAACAATGCTTCGGGGGTTGATTATATTGATTATGCACTTAAAGAGCAGCAATTAGAATCAGTTCGGCTGCGGTCAAAATATCAGTCAGTTTTTTTAATATCAACAGTTCTTATCTGCATAATGACCATTGTTATCATTATCATACTGTGGCGTAACTGGAAGAACACCCAAAGAACCGAAAAAATACTCAGGCTACAGTTTGAACAGGCCGAAGTAACTAAGGAAGATTTAGACATAATGAATAAAAATTATGCCCGTCTGATTAAAATTGTAGCGCATGACTTGCGAACGCCAATGGGGGCAATCAGTACTATTTCGTCCATCTTGTCTAAAAATGATTTGGGCGATGAGGCTAATGACTGGGTAAAATTAATGCAAACATCTGCTGATAATGGCCTTAACCTGATCAGCGAGTTGCTTAAAACAGATTTTGAGCAGCAGGAAACACTCAACAAGGAAGAAACAAGCATTGATGAATTATTACAACAATGTGTACAATTGCTGAGCTTCCAGGCGAAAGACAAAAAGCAGCAACTAATATTGGATAGCAGCAAGAATATTAAAGTATTGCTTGATAAAGGAAAAACTGCCCGGGTTATTAATAATCTTATTGTTAATGCTATTAAATTCAGTCCTGAAAACAGCGATATTCACATCACCGCCAGGCAAGTTGGTAACAACGTAATAATAAAGGTAAAAGATGTAGGTATTGGTATCCCGGCCAATATGCAGGATAAAATATTTGATCCATTTACTACCGCCAAACGCCGGGGAACAGGTAATGAGCAGCCATTCGGCCTGGGTTTGTATATCAGCAAACAGATTATTGAAGCCCATAGTGGCAAAATAGGCTTTAAAAGCGAAGCTGGTGAGGGCACAGAGTTTTTTATCGAATTGGCCTTGTAGCCTCTAATAGTCCATCCCCTTACTATTCAGAACAATATATTCTTCTCATAGGGCAATGCATCACTAAACGCTCTTCACCAATAAAAAAATATTTTTTTATTGTGAGTAGGGGATGTGTTCTACTTACACGTTAAGCATTATTATAACCGAAATTATTTTCTTTTCATGAAAGAACCTATACCCGTTGAATTACTGGAAAAGTATATTAATGGAACTTGCTCCGAATTGGAGGCCGAAAAAGTAAAAAACTGGTACTTGTCTTTTGAAGACGAGCATGACCATGTTTCAACAATTAGCCCGGCTGAAGAACAGGAACTGGAGCAAAGGATCTACAATCATATCCTTCAAAATATAGGTTTAACCGAAGAAGAAGAGGAAATACCTGTTGAAAAATCTCGTTCAGGCGTTTTAAGAACCTTATATGCTATTGTTGGTACAGCAGCAGCCATAGTTTTAGTTGCCGGCTCAATAATGTTTTACCGCACGCATAAAACAACTATCATTCAGTCTACAGAAAGCAGTGCGGAGCAACTGGAAACCATTACCAATAATACAGGCCAGATATATAAAGTAAACCTGCCTGATAAAAGTGCTGTTTGGCTAAATCCGCTCGCACAGCTTACCTACCCCAAAGTTTTCGGGACAAAATCGAGAATGGTTTCTATATCCGGTGAGTGCTTTTTCGAGGTAACCAAAAACTCTAATTGTCCATTCATTATTAATAGCCGCGCAATTATTACAAAGGTATGGGGTACCAGTTTCCTGGTGCGCGATAATGACCGGAGCAACTCGGCTGAAGTATCTGTACTTACCGGGAAAGTTTCTGTGAGTATTAAAAAAACCAACAATACCGAGAATGCTGCATTGGTGCTCGAAAAGGGCGATGTAATGTTATATCCGCATCAAAAAGCTATTTATTTAATAGATCAGCATATTTTAAAACCTGAGATTGAGAAAACTGCGCCTGAGTTGCAGATTTGGAAACGTGTTAACCTGTCTTTTGAAAACAAACCTTTACGGGAGATAATTCCGGTACTTAATGCCAGCTATCATGTACATATCAAAGTGGCCAGTGAAAAACTGAATCATTATATATTAAACGCCGATCTGGAAGGTTTTAACCTGCCTGATGTGCTGGAAGCGCTGAAGAAATCGCTGAATGTAAATTACGAAATAGAAGAGAACGAGATTACGCTCGAATAAACCAATTATATAATTATAAATAAACCCTCATATTATGAAAGAAAGATTACAAACATAACCCCATAAATCCATCCATACTGTTGCTATGCACCGGTATAAAAAAACTTAGAAGTGTTACGAGCACTCCTAAGTTTAAACTCGGCCCCGCATGGAGAACACTATTATTAGATAGTGTAAGGGGCTCTAATTGTCTCATTTTTAACAAAGAAACTAAACAAATATATGAAATTTCGTTTACGAAGCCCTATTCCCTGGTTTAAAATCATGAAGATTACATTTAGTCAAATTCTGATAGCCTTGTTGATAAGCGGCCTTGCTTATTCAAGCCCCCTGAAGGCCCAGAACGTTCTTGACAAGACGGTAAACATGTCGCTAACAAATACAACACTGCTGGACGTGGTGAATTATTTGCAGAAAAATAATAACGTAAGGTTTATATACAGCAAAAACGCTATTAATATTTCGCAAAAAATAACAGCCAATTTTGAGAACCAAACACTTAAAACAGTGTTAGATCAGGTCTTTAAAAATAATGGTATCGATTACGAGGTATTGAAAGACAGGATTGTCCTTGGAAAATTATCTGATATAAACATGGCAGATGGTTCCACAGTTGTTACTGGTGATAAAACAAACAGCGCAAACAATGCTGTAGTAACTATCCCTGTTTCGGGTAAGGTTCTTGATGAAAAAGGCCTTCCGGTACCCGGAGTAAGCATTACTGAAAAAGGAACAACAAACGGCGTGGTTACCGGCATCGACGGTACGTTTAAATTAAATGTAAAAGATGCAAGTTCCGTTTTAGTAGTTGGCTACGTTGGTTACACAAAACAGGAGATCACTGTAGGCGCTCAAACCAATATTACCATTTCGTTAGTTGAAGATATTAAAAGCATTAACGAAGTTATTGTTGTTGGTTATGGTGTACAAAAGAAAAGCGTTACCACTGGCTCTATCTCCGGCGTTACTGCAAGGGAATTTGAAGATCAGCCGGTTACACGTATCGAACAAATACTGCAAGGCAGAACATCAGGCTTAACCATTAATACAAATGACGGGCAACCGGGCGATGGTTCAACTGTGCGTGTAAGGGGTGTAACTACCTTTAACAATAATGATCCGCTTTGGGTTGTTGATGGTGTTGTAGTTGATAATGGTGGTATAGGCTACCTTAATCAATCGGATATCGAATCGATCGAAGTATTAAAAGATGCTGCATCATCAGCAATTTATGGTACACGCGCTGCTGCCGGTGTTATTTTGGTTACCACTAAAAAGGGCAAACCAGGCCGCATGCAGATTAATTATTCAGGCTATGTTGGCACATCAGCACCTGCCAGGAAATTAGATCTTTTAAATGCTACACAATATGCTACTTTAAGAAACGAATCGCTGGCTGCTGCAGGTAAACCCATTTTATTTGCTAATCCATCTTCATTGGGGGTTGGAACAGATTGGCAGTCGTTAATTTTCAATAACAGTGCAAAAGAGCAAAATCATGAATTAAGCGTATCTGGTGGAACTGATAAATCTACCTATTACACTTCATTTGGCTATTTACAGCAAGATGGTATTGTAGCTACACCTATTTCAAAATATACAAGGGTAAATTTCAGGACCAATGAAACTTACAAACCATCGAAGTATATAAATTTTGGTGAAAACATTGGCTATACCTACAATAAGTCAATTGGTTTAGGAAATACCAATAGCGTTTTCGGCGGTCCGTTAAGCTCAGCGATTAACCTCGACCCTATTACCCCAGCGCTAGTAACTGATCCTACAGCTGCTTCAGCTCCTGTTTATACCAATAATGCAAACGTGATAAGAAATGCACAGGGATATCCTTACGGTATTTCTTCTTATGTAGGGCAGGAAATAACTAACCCATTAGCGTATATCCAAACACGTTTGGGCAATTATAGCTGGGCTCACAACATAGTTGGTAACGCCTATGCTGAGGTTGACCCGATCCCGGGGCTTGCAATAAAATCGACCATTGGTACGAAAATGGCATTTTATGGCGACGAAAGCTTTACCCCGCTTGCATACCTTAACGCATCAACAATCACATCGCAAAACAATTATAACCGCGATATGACAAGGCTTTTTAACTGGAACGTTGAAAATACCGCCTCATATACCCGCAGCTTCCAAAAGCATAATATCAATGTGTTATTGGGCCAGGGATCATATATTGATGGTGCTTCATATTCTTCAGGCGTTACCGAATATGGCCTGCCTGTAACTAATTTTAAAGATGCCTCTTTAAATTATAGTGTTCCGGCGGTTCAGAGGATCGGTTACGGTGGTGAAGGACAAGCACACCATATCAGTTCATTGTTTGCGCGTTTAAACTATGACTATGATGAAAAATATATTATCCAGGGTGTAATAAGAAGAGACGGTTCTTCTCGCTTCGGTGGTAACAATAAGTACGGTACATTCCCTTCAGTTTCGTTAGGATGGGTGCCTACCAAAGAATCATTTTGGCCACAAAACAATGTGGTCGACTTCCTGAAGATTCGTGGCGGCTACGGTGTTGTGGGTAATGATGCCATTCCGGATAATGCCTTCCTTTCAACTATTGGCGGCGGCAGAAATTACAGCTTTGGGAACACTGATACTTACATTAGCGGTTACAGCCCTAATGCACCATCGAACCCTGATTTGAAATGGGAACAAACTTCACAAACCAACGTAGGTTTAGACGCGGTAATATTCCACGATTTTAACTTAACACTTGAGTGGTATAAGAAAAAAACAACCGGGATCCTTCAACAGCCAAACCTTCCATATTATATAGGGGCTATCAGTAACCCTTACGCTAATATTGGCGATATGGAAAATACAGGCGAGGAAATTTCATTAAGCTACCACAAAAAAATCGGTGAAGTTAAAATAGGTTTTGACGGAAACATATCTCACCTTAAAAACACAGTAACCCGTTTAGCTCCAGGTCAGGATTATTTGGGCGGAGTAGGTGTTCAAAACATACAAGGTGGTGTAACCCGTTCAGAAGTTGGCCATCCAATTGGCTCTTTCTTTGGATATGAAAACCTTGGAATATTCCAGACCCAATCGGAAATTGACAGCTATGTTTCGCCAAAAACAGGTCAAAGAATACAACCTAATGCTAAACCAGGCGACTTTAAATGGGCTGATTTAGATGGCAATGGTACAATTACTGATAACGACCGTACTTTCATAGGTAATTCATTACCTACATGGCAATATGGTTTAACCTTTACAGCTGCTTATAAAAACTTCGATTTAGTGGTGTTTGGACAAGGCCAGGCCGGGAATAAAATATTCCAGGGCTTACACCGTCTCGACATCCTAACAGCAAATTATACTACAGCTGCATTAGGCAGGTGGACCGGACCAGGAACATCAACCACTTACCCTCGTTTAACAGATAATGATGCCAATTATAATTTTGAGTACAACTCAAGCTTCTACTTGCAAAGCGGTACTTATTTCCGCATCAAAACACTGCAGTTAGGCTATACACTTACAAAAGATGTAGTGAAAAAGATAGGCTTACAAAGATTGCGTGTTTATTTAACAGGCGAAAACTTGGTCACATTTACAAAATATACAGGGTATGACCCGGACATTGCCGGCAGTGTTGACGAAGGTTTTTATCCGCAGGCCCGAACATTCATAGTTGGTTTAAGTGTTGGATTTTAACAAATAAAAAAATGAAAAAGTATTTAAAGTATTTAGCAGTTAGTGCGGCATGTATGCTTGTTGTGCCTGCTTGTAAAAAAAGTTTCCTGAGCGTTACGCCCAAGGGAACAAACCTTGAATCGCAATACTATCGCAACCAGGCTGAAGCATTTACAGGTTTGGTGGCTGTTTATGATATTATGGGTTACCAAAGCGGTGGTGACATAACTAAGGAGAATGCTATGGACGCAGGCTCTGACGATCATGTTGCAGGCGGCGGCGGCTCGGGTGATATCACCGATCTGCAGGTATTTAACAATTATACACTTAATGAAACCCAGGGTCCGGGTGCTGCATTATGGCAGGGCAATTACCAGGGTATTTTCCGTGCAAATGTCTTATTATCAAAGTTGCCTGGAGTACCAATGGATGCCGGTCTAAAAAATAGATATGCCGATGAAACTAAAGCACTCCGTGCTTATTTTTACTTCGACCTTGTGCGCCTGTTTAAAAATATCCCTTTAATATTACAGGAGGTACCATCAGACCAGGTAGACAATGTATTACAAGTACCACCGGCTACTGTTTACGCCCAGATTGAAAATGACCTAAAATCGGTGATTGCTTCAAAAAGCATACCTGACAAAGTAGATATAACTACTGATGGGGGCCGTTTAACAATGGGTGCAGTACATGCGTTACTTGGTAAAGTTTATCTTTATGAGAAAAAGTACACAGAATCGGCCGCTGAATTAGCGATAGTAAATGGAAGCACTCCGGGGCAGCCAAATACTCAATATGGTTATTCATTGCTGCCTAACTTTGCCGATCTGTGGAAAGTTTCAAATAAATTCAATGCAGAATCGATATTGGAAGTTGGACACTCGTCAAAATCGGGTGGTAACTGGGATTGCTCTGCATGTACTGAAGGAAATTTGCTGAATATTATGGTTGGGCCAAGGGGATATACCGCTAAAACAGCTGCTGCGCCAGATTATATTTCAGGGTGGAGCTTTATTCCATTTACTAAAGCATTTTTTGATTTCATCCACAATGATCCGCGTAACAAGGCAACAGTTGCTAATCTGGATAGTTTAAAAGCAGCTGGTATAGCTGATTATTCACCAGGCTATGACAACACCGGCTTCTTTGTTGGAAAATTTGCAGGCCATACTGCCGATAAAACTACCGGTGGTGGCGCCCCTGAGTTAAACTATCCGCAAAACATGTATGAGATCCGTTTAGCTGATACCTATTTAATGGAAGCTGAAGCACTTATTGCGGGCAACGGGAATTTAAGTCGTGCCGCTGCTTTAATGACAGCCGTTCATACCCGTGCGTATAATGATGGTACAACACATGCCCTTGCAGCTACAATGGCCAATATTAAAACCGAAAGGCGTGCAGAACTGGCAGCAGAAGGTCATCGCTGGTTTGACCTTGTACGTTGGGGCGATGCCCCTGCAGTACTTGGCTACAAAGGATTTAAAGCAGGCAGAAACGAAATATTACCAATTCCGCTTAACGATTTGAATGCTACTAAATTGAAGCAAAGTAAAGAGTATGGCGGTACCTTGTAATTTAAACTTATTTAAAATTTAAATCAATGAAATTAAATTTAATAAAAGCCTGCTCTATATTATCGGGAGTTTTGGCTATTGGAATATACATTGGCTGTAAGCCCGATACGATTAAAGGCGACGGCAATGGCCTTACACCTAAGGATTTTGCTGCATCATTTACTGTAACACCGCTTGCAGGTAAGCCAAATTATTATGTTTTAAAGGCAAACTCAAACGGCGTTCAGTCGGTATCTTATGATCTGGGCGATGGTGGCGGCACTACCCCTGCTAAATTTACCGATACCGTATTTTATCCGGATGCCGGGACTTATAATGTTACCCTAACTGCATTGGGTTACATCGGCGGTGTATCAAAAACTTCAGCGCCCCAGGTTATTAATGTACCCACATCCGATCCAAAATCAGGTAACCTGGTTTTAGGTGGAAAGATGGGCCCCGGCGATGACGCAAAATGGACACATTTTGTTGTTGGCAGCGGTAGCAATATGGTTAATGACCCGGTTAAAGGTGTTATGACCGCCAACGAAAGTGGTTTCCAGGCAGGCGCTATCTACCAGTCGTTCAACCTTGTTGCAAATCAAAAATACATGGTTGATATGATTGTTTCGGGCAGCGGGGCTACCAATACCTGGTTTGAGGTATGGGTTGACACCAAACAGCCTGTTAACGGACAGGATTACAACACCGGCCAAAAACCTATTTCATTAAATACCTATGCAGGTTGCGGCGGCTCGGCTTTTAGTGGTAAATTGTCGGCGCTTTCATGTGCTGGTTCAGGCGATCCGTTCACTGTTCCAACCAGCGGTACTTACTACCTGGTAATTAAGTGCGGTGGCGATAATACTGGTGTAACCGGTATTTCATTTACCAATGTAACATTAAGAGGGGTTCAGTAACAGTAATAATATATGCAACAAGCTGTTTAATATAAAACAGCTTGTTGCTATTGATAAAACTTACTTATGAGAAAATTTAATTTTATAATATATCCTCTTTTAACATTGGGTATGTTATCGTGCTCAAAAAAACAAACTGTATTACCTCCGTTTGTACCAATTACCCAACCGGCAAAGGTGTATACGTTTGAGGCGACTCCTTCATGGTCGGATGAGTTTGCTACCGATGGTGCGCCTGACCCAACTAAGTGGACTTATGATACAGGCGGAAACGGTTGGGGAAACCATGAGCTTGAGTATTATACCAACACAACAAACAACGCCAGTATTACAAATGGCATATTATCCATAACTGCCAAAAAAGAGAGTATGGGC
Source organism: Bacteroidota bacterium (assembly GCA_013286325.1). GTDB lineage: Bacteria > Bacteroidota > Bacteroidia > Sphingobacteriales > Sphingobacteriaceae > Mucilaginibacter. The sequence continues at coordinate 62,312 of JABDFZ010000003.1, forward strand.
GGCATGAATTATACTTCGGCGCGCATGGTATCAAAAACTCCTAGCGATATGTTGTATGGCCGTATTGAGGTAAAGGCCAAATTACCGTCGGGCAGGGGAACATGGCCTGCTATATGGATGCTGCCTAATGATTATGCTTACGGAAGCTGGCCAAACTCGGGAGAGGTTGATATTATGGAAATGGTTGGCTACGACCCCAATAACGTGCATTTCAGTATCCACGATCAAACAAATTTTGGCGGCAACTCGAAATCAGGAACTATGATGGTGCCGACTGCCAGCACCGATTTCCATGTTTACCGAGCAGACTGGACACCAGATGGTATTAAAGGCTATTATGATGATAACCTGGTATATTCTTTTGCAAATGATAAAACAGGAAAGTCAGCAACATGGCCTTTCGATAAGCCGTTTCACATATTATTGAACCTGGCTATTGGCGGCGATTGGGGTGGCATACAAGGTGTTGACGACACTATTTTCCCTACTTCAATGCAGGTTGAATATGTGCATTATTACAAAATGATCACCAATTAATTAGCTATTAAGCACTTTTCAAATCATTCAATTTACATCGGGTCGAAAGATCAGGAAAGCTATGCTCCTGAATTTACCTGCCGGTACGTTTTTAACTATTTAAAAAAATATTTATGAAAAAGATCAGGAAGTTTACGTTACTGGTTACAATATTGAGCTTAATAACCGTTGCGTTTGGCTGCAGTAAAAAAAATCCTCCTATCGACAATGGTAATGGCGGCAATCCTGTTACCCCACCAGTAAACCCTGGTAAAACTGATGTTTCCATGTGGCTTACCAAAGCGGATGCATCTACATTATTAAGTCAGCAAAATGTATCATTGCTTTTCAGCAGCGCAACAAATACAAACACCACCATCAACGTAGATACAACCCAAACCTATCAAACTATTGATGGTTTTGGGTTCTGCCTTTCGGGTGGCAGCGCATCTTTAATCAATAGTTTAGAGGATTCGAAGAAGACTGCATTGCTTAATGAATTGTTTGCCACAGATGCCACCAGCATTGGTATAAGTTATATCCGCATAACTATTGGTGCTTCGGATATGAGTGCAAATACCTTTAGTTATGATGATGTTGCCGGCGATGTTAATCTTACAAACTTTAGCCTTGATAAGGAACAAACTGATCTTATTCCGATCCTGAAAAAAATCATTGCCATCAATCCTAATATTAAAATTCTGGCCTGTCCATGGAGCGCACCGGCATGGATGAAAGATAATAATAGCTTTACCCAGGGCAGTTTGAAGTACGAAAACTATGGGTATTATACCAACTACTTTGTAAAATACATACAGGGAATGAAGGCGGCAGGTATAACAATTGATGCCATTACCCCGCAAAACGAACCTTTAAACGCTTATAATACCCCGGCTATGCTCATGGTATCAGCCGATGAAGATAAGTTTGTAAAAGAAAATCTGGGGCCTGCATTTAAGACAGCGGGGATCACCACAAAAATTATTGTTTACGATCATAATGCCGATCACCCTGAGTATGCAACAGATATTTTGGCCGATAAAGCCGCCAGTGTATTTGTTGATGGATCAGCTTTCCATTTATATGGTGGCAACATTAATGCGTTAACTCCGGTACACACTGCTTATCCTGATAAAAATATTTATTTCACTGAGCAGGCAACATTTCAGGGTGGCAATTTTGGTGGCGACCTGGCATGGCATGTAAGTAATTTAATTATTGGTGCAACCCGCAACTGGAGCCGCAACGTGCTGGAGTGGGTGCTGGCTACCGATCCGAATAACGGCCCACACACCAACGGTGGCTGCAGCACTTGTTTAGGCGCGGTAACCATTAGTTCGTCAGTTACGAGGAATGTAGCCTATTATATTATTGCCCATGCTTCGAAATTTGTAAGGCCGGGCGCAGTAAGAATAGCATCCGATCAGCAAAACACCTTATTGAATGTAGCCTTTAAAAACATAGATGGCTCAAAAGTGCTTATTGTGCTAAATACTTCAACCGGGGCACAAACATTCAACATAAAGTTTAACTCAAAAATTGTTACAACCACATTAGATGGCGGAGCTGTTGCAACTTATAAGTGGTAATTGCATTAAAGGCTATAATGAAGATTAAGCGTATTTATTTTTTAATATTGATTTGCCTGATACCGGTGCTTGTTATATACATACAGTCGTTAAGCACACCGGCAAAAGCTGATGCCCGGGGCGACTTGTATGCCGGGCCGGATAAATGTATAAAGTGCCATAGAGACGTTTACAATTCGTATCTGCAAACGGCGCATTATCAATCATCAAGGCCTGCATCGGTTCATAATGTACATGGTAATTTTATAGAGGGCCACAATGCGTTCGCATTTAGCGATCATTCAAAAGCGGTAATGGAAAAGCGTGGAGACTCGTTGTACCAGGTGGCTTATGAGGATGGAAAGCAAACCAGGGCCGAGCGTTTTGATATAACATTTGGCGGCGTTAAGGCCGAAACTTATGCTTATTGGAAAAACAACCAGTTGTTTGAACTACCAATGTCGTATTTTAATTCGTTGCATAGCTGGACAAACAGCCCTGGCTATAATACCCGTCGCCCGTATTTCGACAGGGCTATTGTACAACGTTGTTTTGAATGTCATAGCAGTTATATTGAGCGGCTACCAATTACCAGCATTGCTAACCAGGAGGACTCGTACAACAAAAGCTCGCTGGTATATAGCATTGATTGTGAACGATGCCACGGGCCGGCAGCTAACCATGTAAACTTTCAAACAGCAAACCCCGGCGTGAAGGAAGCAAAATATATTGTTAAATATGCTTCATTAACAAGGGCACAAAAGCTGGATGCCTGTGCTGTATGCCATGGAGGTGGAAAGGACGTTTACTTGGAATCAGCTTTTAAATTTAAAATGGGCGATACGCTCGCAAAGTTTAAAGAGCCTACCTTTTTAAAGGAAGACCCAAACCCGGCCACACTTGATGTTCATGGTAACCAAAGCGGATTGCTGGCAGCAAGCAAATGCTTTTTAATGAGCAATATGGATTGCAGCAGTTGCCATAACCTTCATGTAAATGAAAGCTCAAATATGGTTATTTACTCGCAACGCTGCATGAAATGCCATAACGAAGCCAATCATAATTTTTGCACTATGACACCTAAGCTGGGTATAACGATGAAGAATAATTGTATTGATTGCCACATGCCATCAAAGCCATCTAACCTGATTTCGATAGCAACGGCGGGTGGTAAAAAAGAAGTTCCTTATTTGGTGAGAACACATCATATTGCCATATATCCCGAAGAATCAAAAAAGATACTGGCATTTATCAATGATAAAAAGATAGCTAACTAGCCTTATTACAATACAATTTGAAAATCTTCAGCGTTCCAAAACGCTTTAGGAAGGATCAAGTGAGATTGATCCGGATTTAGTTGATGTTATCAATTTATTTGATGACTATGGCGCTCCGGGGTGAGATACGGAGCGCCTTTTTATTGATTCCAAAAACTATAAACCCAGCTTGCCAAATAAATTAATATTAAACGTGGCTAGCGATTAAAATTCTCGAATACTTAAAAAAGTGTGTTTTATAAAAAATATTGTCATTTCGAACGACAGAGAGAAACCTTCTACAGCTAATATTGGCGCTATACAAGTAGCCGACTTGCATATTGTAGAAGATTTCTCCTCGTTCCTCGTTCGAAATGACAATCGAAGTTGTTTTTGGTCAATGTTTATCTTTGGGTAGTTCAATCATTAAACGTTAATATTTAGCAAATGTGAATTTTATATAATCATCGCAGGTAATGTTTTCAATTCTATACCCGCTATTCATAAAGTTTATTAGGTCGTCTTTATTTGAGTCGGTCAAAGACCTGATCGACCAATTTGTTACACCTGCTTTTGTAGACATAAACCCGAAATATCCATTTTGTACGTGTTTAAAGCAATACATATAATTGTACCCGTCGTTAGTTTGTTGCGTGTACCAGGTTTTAAAGTCGTCGTACGTTGGTTTTATTGCCCACGAATAATGAGTGGTGGCATCTTTTGTAAGTAAAACCCAGTATTGGGTTGAGCTCCAGTCTGTAATATTCTGAATTGAAAATCCGTCGTCTAAATATGGTTTAATATCATCGTGAAAGGTTGCTTTATTAATCGCCCTTGTTTTCTGCGCCCACGAAGTCGGATATTTAAGCATCACAATAAACCATTTATTATTAATTTGTTCGGCATATTTTATATTATATCCCTTGTCGAAAAACTTCTGAATATCATCACCCGGATAGGTATCATAATTCCAATACATATAGTAAAGGTTGGCCTCACTGTCTTTTTGCCAGTATATCCAATACACACCGTTTAGGTTAACTATAGAATAAGGCATCATCTTATTCTTCTGGCTATAATAGCTTATATCATATTGATTTATTCCATTCGGGTATTTTAATAACGAAGCATTACTGATGGAAGAAAAAATATCTACATAATACGAATGGTTGGAAGATAAGACAATGTCGTCGGCAAAACCACGATGCACTGCTGCTATTCTTTTTTCCAGAGTAGGGTGATCGGAGTAAGTATCGTCAAGCGGGTTATTTAGCGAACTCAGCGCATAGATACAGTCCTCTTCGGTTCCACCCATTTTTTTTATTATGCTGGCAGCATACTCATCAGCCGCAAGTTCGAGCTGCCTTTTGTTAGAATTAGATGGAATTGCCTGCAGGGAGAAATGCTTTTTTGCTATGTGCGAAAACTCATGTGCTATGACAAAAGCATGAGAATAATATCTGTCATTCAAATTTGTTAACTTGTTTGGGTTAATTAATATGTACGATCGGTTTTCGGTTTGATCCCAATAGGCAAGGGCTGAATTCTTTAACCTGTCGCAGGAGATCACTTCAATATTGTAACCGGAGAAATTCAGTTTATTATATATCGATTGTAAATCCTGCTCGGCTGTATTTACATCCATTGCAAACTGGGTATGTGTTGCAACCAAGCAAATATCTTTAATATCAGTTTCCTGATCTGCAGGCAGGGAGTTTATGCCCTGCCCTTTCGTAATTACGCTTGCTAATAGTAACATTAATGCAATGCCAAGTGACCGTTTCATATTTAATTTTGTTTAAGGTTTACTAATAGAACTATGGATTGACTAAAATTATCGGGGATACTGATCTTTATTTTACCATCATCATATCTTAATTGCGACTGCCCCTGGCCTGCATCAAAAGCGGTATTTAAATTAGTGAGCAGATCGCCGCTCTTGAGCACTGTAGATTCAAATCTTTCTTTCAAATTGTTTATCTCATGCTTCGATAAAACGATAACTATCCTATCGGAAACTTGGTTAAATACCAACACGCTTTGCTTAGGCAAAACTAATGACAGGTTATTGTTATAGATGTATGGATTTTCGTTATTGAGCGGGAAATGTATCTGTGCTTTGCCGTTAGCATCGTAACTCATTATATAAGCATAGTATGCATCTGGCAGCCTGGTGAAATTTACTTTAAATAACTGCCCCTGGGGAGCATTTGCTTCATAATGATCGCTATTGAACGATACGTCAAGATTAGCATCAGGATGTACCGTTCCTTGTACCCGTTTATATTTTTCAAGGCTCAGTTCAAGCGTTTTATAGCTACTGCTAACAACTTTATGCTCGGTAAACACAACTCCGCCATAAGTGGCATACTTAATAAAGTCATTAAAGGACATGTAACAAAAGCCTTTATTTGCCCATTTAGTACCCCAGCTGTTTAATATCTCGAATGTTTGGCTGTTACGGTCATACCCCACTATGGTCAATGCATGGGCAAAGTGGTAGTTAGGAACCGCACCAGCAGGCGGGGTCCACACGCCATTAGGAAAGTACGGGTCTTCAAAATAAGTATGATCGCCGTAGCTTTGAGGCAGGTCTACCGAAAGGAAAACAGGGTTTTGATTATAGATCTGTTCTATTACTCTTTCTATCTTATCATCAGCACTATAGTTTTCATTAAAAACAGTTGCGCCGCTTACAATTTTTAAATCCCCCTTATCGTCTGAGTTGACCGAATAACGAAAGCAGGTAAGATCATCATTATATCGCTTATGATAAACATCGCCGTTCCTTTTCAAAAAGTTGAGGCCATCAAAAAAGTTCGACCCGCATGCATTGCACATATCCGCGCTACCAATGGGGCAGTTCGTATTTTTAATATCATTAAAAATATACATGCTCGAAAATGTATTATTATCGATGGTGTACTTGGTAGTTATCGAATTTTCAATGGCATATTTCATGGTCAATATACCATATCCTAATGCCCATGCGGTACATGATCCTACCTGTCCCTGGTTTCCGGGGGTAGGGCAATACTGTTTCAGGCTATATGCATCAGGAGGGCCGTCTGCACCCAAACTGTAAGCATTCAGGTTCTTTATCGCCTTTGTGTTAGCATCAACCACACTTCCGTAAGCATAGCTTTGGGCATGCAATAAAGTGCCTGTACAGCACAATAATAAAATAAAAATAAGCGTGAGTTTTACTTTCACTATTGGTGGATTATGATACTTAATCGGGTTTGTCATTCAAATATTTTAGTTATTAATTAGTCATCAGCATATTCTTTCTCACTTATTGCATGGCCGCCCTGCTTACTTATGGAAACAGCGGGGTTTGGGTTAACTGAAGATACAGGTTTGCAATATTTGTAGCCCTGATCCTTGAAGGCGGATGCGTGCGGTCGCCCGGATTATTAATGTTCCACATGGTTGAGGCGCCAGCCTGGATTACGGCTTTATTGCCCTGTTGTACCCAATATCGAACAGCATAAGCATCTGCGCTGTTTTCTGCTGTATTGGTAAGCCATGCCTGTACGTAAGGATTACCTGCATTTATTACACCCTGAACAACATGCCCCAAAAAATGATGACCATACTCATGTGCCATAAAAAATGCCGTAGCCAAGGGCCCAACTTGCTGGCATACGCCGGGATTATAATATATTACCGGCCCCATCTGATCCATTGCAGCAGTAGCAATATCCTGCAGGGCGGGAACAGGAATTTCTCTTATACCTGCAGGCGTGTTCCATATCTGGGCCTTGCAAATAGGTATTGAGAGGAAAATATTAAGGAGGAAAATGGTGTAAAACAACTTTAATCGCGAGTGTTTACACATAAATTTATCAAACATAATAAGGCTGGCTTTGAGGTACTTAAATTATAAATAATAAAAATAAATGCAAAATTTATTATAATATTTAGTTATGTATCCTATCAAATAACTATGAGGTTATTTTTTTAAGTCAGCTCATCAGGAAATATATTAATAGTTGAATATCATCCGTTCATTTTATCAAATACCAACAAAATCAGGGTAAAGAAATTTTTACCAGTTCAATATCATCAGTGAATAAAGGCACAAGACCGTTTAGAATAAATGCTTTATTAAACGATAATTGTATCTGCTTTCCAGGATCTTTAAAATATTTTTTAAAATGGATTAAAACACGGTCGCCTTTTTCAAGGAGGTCCATATTTTGCTGCGGACCTGATATTTTTTCTACCTGTACAGATTTTAAGCTATCCGCTGGTTCACCGGGATATGTGAAATTTATTGCATCCTTATTGATCTTTACCGGGAAACTGGCATGGTTAACAATAAACAACTCAGCATTCAGCGTATCATGCTCACAAAAGCTTTTCAACCTGAAATTTAATCCGGAAACAGCAATTTCCTGTTCGCTTACAAATACAAACGGCGGCTGATCCACTTGCTTTAAAGTTTCCAAATATCTTTTTTGCTTTGTGGTAAAATCGGTTTTGGTATTAAACGAAAAGCTGGTAAGCGACGCTTTGTATTTGCTGAGGTAAGCTTTATAATCTGCTGCCGGCATCTGAGCTTTCAGGCTCATGGATGAAACCGGGTTGCTCCCGCTCTCTTTATAAGAGATCAGAATATTATATGCAGGTTTAAAATAGCCTGATCTGCCTGTAAGCCTGAACATTTTCAAATCATTCATTGCCGTAAATTTTACCGACAATACAGTATCTTTCCCGGCATCAAGTATTAGCGAATCAATATTTCCGTTTTCAGGTAGTGAGCGTAAGCCATCTGGGGTTGATATTTCTATCTGCTGAATAGAAATGGGCTTGGAACCGGTATTAGTTATTTGCAGCACAGCAAGTAATTCCTGTCCTTTAATATTAGCAGAAAGGTTGAGTTCGGCAGATAAATTGGAAGATTGTGCAGTGGTTTGAGAATAATTGAGGTCGCCGTTGTTTGTTTTGGACAGATGATGCGAGTTACAGCTAAATAGGACGATTAAAAGGATAAGTAACAGAGGTATCTTCATGCGATGGTTTGGTGAATATTATTTGAAGAGTTAAGAATCAAGCGCCGGAGTTAGTTTCCTGATTCCCGGCGCTTGAGGTATGTTTATAAAAAATCAATAACCTGTAATTGACCAGATAGAATAAGCATGCGGGGGTGCTTGTATCAATACGCGGCCGTCGGCAGCTACGGTTTGTACCCAGCCAGATGCGCCTGTATATTCTTTTATTTGCTTATTTGCCCAATTTGATGTTACCCATTGTTGCTGCCAGTAATCGGTACCATTAAAGTACACAATTACGCCGGGTGCAGCGCCGTAACCATTTCTCCTGTCGATATATTGGTCGCTTGCTGAATATAGATTTGTGGTTGTTCCACCTGCTAATGTCCTATGGATCCATATCAGGTTATTCATCCGTCCTTTATCAAGCCATTGCTCATAATCGCTATAGAACACGCAAGGGTAGCCTTCATGCGTCATGATGTAGGCATAAGCAGAGTATTTGTTGCCAATGATATCTGTATCATGGTTGGATACAAAAGTAACCGACTTGGCGCCATTTCTTTTCCATAACATATCGTCGTTAAGGTGGGTAAGGTCATTACTGTCGAATGCGCTGTGCATAGCATAAAAGCAGGCAAAGTCGAATGCCGACGAGGTTTGTCCTGTTGCATTTACCCAGTTTTGCAGGTTTGCAGCATTACCATCCCAATCTTCGCCAACAGCAAATCCGCCTACGCTGTTTACAAAATTTTGAACAACCCAGGCGCCATAACCTAACACATAATCGAACCGGAAGCCGTCAAAATGCATGGTGTTTTTATAATATCTCGACATGCTATAGCTAGCGTTATAGATCCAGTTCGATACGTTAGCCTGTTTGTGACAAAGATCGGGAAAGCCACCAAATGAGCCTTCGTCGCTTGCTTCGATATTATTGGGGTGGAAGTCACTATAACTCCGGTTAAATTTGCCCGAAAGCGGGGTAAAGCTGGTGTAGGTATTTGTGCCCGTATATGGGTTGGCTTCCGAATTACCACCGCTGCAATGATTAAGCACCATATCGGCATATACATCTATATTATTACTGTGCGCAGTAGAGATCAGTGTATTAAGATCTGTCAGATTTCCAAAACGGGTAATTGTAGAACCCATTTGATTGTACGTTCCAAAGTCGAAATAATCAAAGGGATCATATCCCATACTTGATCCACCACTTTGGCCCTTTGTTGCTGGCGGCAGCCAGATTGCTGAAATTCCGGCAGCGTTCCATGAAGGTATCTTGCCTGTTATAGTTGTCCACCATGCTCCGGCAGGGCAGTTCCAGTAAAAGGCTTGCATTAATACACCGCCACCGGGGCCTGGAAGTGCATTGGTAATAAGTGTTTTTGACTTTGCAGCAGCTGGCGCTGTTTCAGCTATGCCTGTTTTTTTACATTCAGAAAATGTAAACAAAACCCCAACAAACAGCGATGCGATTGTTAACCTGTAAAATTGTTTTTTCATAATTATTGTTTTTTAATTGGTTTAGTATTTTCCGGGAACG
>JABDFZ010000004.1 GCA_013286325.1 Bacteroidota bacterium
AACGGGCAGTTTCCAAAAAGCTATGATCAACTTATAAAACTGACCGGCATAGGCGAATATACAGCCTCCGCTATCTCTTCATTTTCATCGAACGAAGCCAAAGCCGTTGTTGATGGAAATGTTTACAGGGTAATAGCCCGTTACTTTGGCATTACCGAGCCTATTAACAGCACCACAGGAAAAAAGATATTCCAGGAAACAGCAAACAATTTACTTAATAAGAAAAACCCCGGGTTACATAACCAGGCAATGATGGAATTTGGAGCGATGCTTTGCAAACCCAAAAATCCGTTATGTAATATTTGTCCTGTACAATCTGGTTGTTATGCATTTGCACATAATGCTATAAACAGCTTGCCTGTTAAGTTAAATAAATTAAAAGTGCGTGAACGCTACTTTAATTATTTTTTAGTGACAGATGATCACAAAGTATTGGTAAATAAAAGAGGACAGGCCGATATATGGGCAAACATGTATGATCTGCCTTTAATTGAAACTGATACATTACTGCCTCCTGGCGAATTACTCTCTCAAACGAGCGTAACTGAATTTTTCGGTCCGGATATTATAATATCTGATATTTCAACTATTAAAAAACATATCCTTACCCATCAGCGCTTATATGTGCGCTTAATAAAAGTGCAAAGCCAACCTCTTAAGTTACAAGAAAAATGGTTTTATACCCCGGTTGAAAATTTGGAGAGTTTAGCTATCCCTAAAATCATTTTTATATTTTTAAAAAATATTTTTAATTTGTAATATATTTTTTGTTGCTTTACAATATATATGTCTGGCGTAAATAAAGTTATTTTAGTTGGCCATCTGGGTAAAGACCCTGAGGCCCGTAGTTTAGAAGGTGGTGTTTCAGTTGTAAGTTTTCCCTTAGCAACTTCCGAATCGTTTAATAAAGATGGCCGCAAGATTGAGCAAACCGAGTGGCATAATATTGTTATGTGGCGTGGCCTTGCCGATGTGGCCGCTAAATTTTTAAAGAAAGGAAAGCTTGTTTATATTGAAGGCAAGTTGCGTACCCGCTCTTTCGAAGATAAAGAAGGAATAAAAAAATATACCACAGAGGTAGTTGCCGAGAACTTTACCCTGCTTGGCCGCAAGACCGATTTTGAAAACGATGGGGTACAAGACAAGCAAAACATAAAGACCGAAGAGAATACTGATATTGTTGGCGAACAGCCTTTTTAAACCAATTATAAATCAAAAATAAGCCTTCCTCCAAAAACAGGAAGGCTTATTTTTTGATAAACTATTTAAGCATATCGTACACGATTAATGGTCATAACTAACTATCCTGGTTATTTTCCATACCCCATCCTTCTTTTGCCAAACATGTACAAACTTAAATGTGCCGCATACCTGCTGGCCATTTTCAGTATGGCAAAAAGTATGTATACCTATTTCAACAGCGCCGTAATCCTTAATTGGGTAAACTTCAAGGCTGCCGGGTACAAGATCGCGCCGTATGTCTTTATTGTTTTCCATACTGCCCTTTAAACCATTTATTGATGCATCATAACCGGATAAACCGCCTTTATCGTGATAAAACTCAAGGCCTTTGTCAAATATTGCTTTTACGGGTTCAATATTGTGTGCATTGTAGGCATTGAATAAAATGCTGTCCATATGCGCAATCTCTTTATAAAGCGGGCTTGTGCTTGCAGCGTCATTCTCAAATTTGGTATTTACCATATAATCAAGCTCGCGTTCCAGTTTCCAGTCGCCATTTTGCTTGCGCCACTCGCGTGTAAATTTCGATTGTTCTACCAGCTGGTCTTTTTTACCTGCTACTATTACATAAAAACGCTGTATACCCAATTGCATCGCTTCATTATCATTTACAGCAAAAACTTGCAGGCTGCCTTTTTCAATATCTCTTCGCATTACAGGTACCAGTTTGTCAGTTCGTCGGTAAAATTCATTGGCAGCAAAAGTAGTGATGAAAAGATGCTGTTTTATGTAAAATTTTGTTGGCTTTGAACTGAAATACAGGCATTAAGAAAAAAAATATGCTATTTATTTCAATTTTTAGTAATAAAGAGATACTTTTGCAACCCCAAATCAGTTAAGTAATTATATAAATTAAAAAGAAAAGCAGATATGACTAAGGCAGAAATAATAACTGAAATCTCGTCCAAGACAGGTATTGAGAAAGTTGACGTTCAGGAAACTGTTGAGGCGTTTTTTAAAGTAGTTAAATCCTCAATGATGGGTGGCGAAAACGTTTATGTGAGAGGTTTCGGAAGTTTTGTTGTGAAGAAAAGAGCTAAAAAAACAGCGCGTAATATTTCAAAAAATACTGCCATAATCATCCCGGAACATTTCGTACCGAGCTTTAAACCAGCCAAAACTTTTGTTGACAAAGTTAGGACTGGTAACAAAATTACCAAATAATTTACGGTAGCATGCGTACAAAACAAATAGCTGTAGTTGTAATAGTTGTTGCTATTATGGGCTATTTGTATTCATTACCGGTAAAAGGGCTTATAAAGCCAAAGGATGCTGATGGGCATGCAAATGCACCTGCTGCCCAACAAAAGCCCGTTGCTAATGTGAACGTAGCAATGGTATCAATAGCTGCTAAAAGTTCTATTGGCCCGGCGTTATCGGCACAGATCAGTGACCTTGAAGAGCAATTGAAAAAGGCTGCTAATGATGCCGATAAGCTTGTTTTGCAAAAGAAACTGGCAAAAGCGTGGGACGATGTAAATCAGCCTGCTCCGGCAGCATTTTACTACCGGGATATTGCCCTTAAGGAGAACAAGTTCGACAGTTGGTTAAATGCAGGCAGCCGTTTTAACGATGCCTTTAAATTAACACAAGACACACTTGTACAGCCATCGTTTGTGGTGAATGCAATTGAGTGTTATAAAAATGCTGTTAAACTGAACCAGGCCGATCTAAGCGCCAAAACCGGGTTAGGTGTTGCTTATGTAAACCAAACCAGCTTGGGTATGGCCGATCCGGATGGAGGTTCACCTATGCAGGGGATCATGTTACTGCTTGATGTAGTAAAGCAAGACCCTAATAACCGGAATGCAAATTTAAGCCTCGGCTTGTTTGCTATGAAAAGCGGCCAGTATGCAAAAGCTGTGCTAAGGTTTAAAACGGTGATAGCCCAGAAAGCTGAGGCTGAGCCGTATTTCTATCTTGCCGAAAGCTATAAACAACTTGGCCAGAAGAAAGAAGCTATTGAAGCTTACCAGAAATGTAAAGACATGATGGCTGACCAGGCTTTTGGACAGCGCATAGACGAATACATAAAGGAATTAAAGAATTAATCACTATTTAAAATTATTATTATGCCCAGCGGTAAAAAACGTAAAAGACACAAAATGGCTACTCATAAACGTAAAAAACGTTTAAGAAAGAACAGACATAAGAAAAAATAAGCTAATGTAAAGTCTTGAGTCTATAGCCTTAAGTCATAAGTCAAAAAGACTAAATCAGACTTAGGATTATATACTCAAGACTTCGCATTAATACCCCAACTTATTTTCACTTGTTCAAATAACAGGCAAATTTGTTTTTTACCCACTTATTAACGTGCGGTTGTTTAAACCGCTTTAAGAAATGGAGTAGCAGTTGATAAAAGAATTAATTATCGATTCATCCCCGAGCGGGACTACTATTGCATTATTACAGGACAAACAGCTTGTAGAGCTTCATAAAGAGCAAATCAGCAACAATTATACTGTTGGTGATATTTACCTTGGTCGTATCAAAAAGATAATGCCCGGGTTAAATGCTGCTTTTGTTGATGTAGGCTACGAGAAAGATGCCTTTTTGCATTATCTTGATCTTGGCCCGCAGGTGCAAAGCCTGCTTAAGCTAACCAAGCAAGTACGTAGCGGGGGATATCAGTCAAAGCTTTTAGATAACTTTAAGCTGGAAGGCGATATTAATAAAGGGGGTAAGATCTCGGAATTATTATCAAAAAATCAGCTTATACCCGTACAGATAGCTAAGGAGCCAATTTCAACAAAAGGCCCCCGCTTAAGTTCAGATATATCTATAGCAGGACGATACGTAGTATTAGTGCCGTTTTCGGAGGTTATCTCTATCTCGAAAAAGATAAAGAGCAACACCGAACGCAACCGCTTACGCAAAATTGTTGAGAGTATTAAACCAAAGCATTTTGGGGTGATCATCCGTACAGTTTCTGAAGGTAAGGGCGTTACTGAAATGCAAAAGGACCTGCTTGATTTAATATCAAAGTGGGAATCGTTTATTACGCGTTTACCCGCAATTGAGCCGGCGAAAAAAGCGCTTGGCGAAATTGACCGTACATCAACTTTATTGCGCGATATATTAAACCCCGATTTTCAGCATATTTATGTGAATGATAACAGCATGCACGAAGAAGTACGCTCCTATGTTCATGAAATATCACCAGAGTTGGAAAGCATCGTAAAGTTTCATAAGAACAGCGTACCAATATTTGAGCACTATGGCGTTGATAAGCAGATAAAATCAGCTTTCGGCAAAACCGTGAATCTCGCAGGCGGCGCCTACCTGGTTATTGAACATACCGAAGCGCTGCATGTTATTGATGTAAACAGCGGAAACCGTACGGCAAATAAGGAGAACCAGGAAGAGAACGCCTTCCAGGTAAATAAAGAAGCAGCTAAAGAGATTGCCCGCCAATTACGTTTGCGTGATATGGGAGGGATTGTGGTTATCGACTTTATCGATATGCACAAACCTAATAACCGCAAAGACCTTTTTGATTATTTAAGGGCCGAAATGGCGCACGACAGGGCTAAGCATACTATTTTACCGCCAAGTAAATTCGGGCTGGTACAAATAACCCGTCAGCGTGTAAGGCCTGAGATGAACATTGTTACCAACGAAGTTTGCCCAACCTGTAATGGTACTGGTACAATAAGACCGACAATTTTATTGCTCGATGATATTGAAACCAACTTCAATTATATTTTGGTTGAGCAGAACGAGAAAAGTATTACACTCATTGTTCACCCTTATATTGAAGCATACATTAAAAAAGGCTTTATAAACCGCCAGGTAAAATGGTTTTTAAAATACAACCAGTGGATAAAGGTTAAAAGCAACCCGGCTTACCAGATCACTGAATTCCATTTTTTCTCAAGCAAAGACGAAGAGATTAAACTGTAGATGTGTTAGTTTACAGATAAAAACAAAAAGAGCAGAAGTTTTATGTAGCATCTGCTCTTTTTGTTTTTTAAGATAAGCAGTGAATACATACAAAGTAACAGACAGTATATAATTACTAATTTTTTTAGTAAATTATTGGTAATAGTGCAACTAAATCCGCACATTTGCATATTAGCATATTTAAAAATTGGCAAAAACAAAGATCGCATACTTCTGTCAGAGCTGTGGGTACGAGTCGGCAAAATGGCTGGGTAAATGTCCATCATGCTCACAATGGAATACTTTTGTTGAAGAAATTCTGGAAAAGCCGAATACTTCCATACCTAACTGGAAAACAGCCTCCACCACCCAGCAGCGGGCCAATAAACCTGTACAGGTTGCCGATATTACTTTTACTGATGAAGACAGGCTGCTTACCCCCGATGCAGAATTTAACAGGGTTCTGGGCGGAGGCATAGTTGCCGGATCATTAGTGTTGATAGGAGGTGAGCCAGGGATTGGGAAATCAACCCTGATGCTGCAACTGGCCTTGAACATGCCAAATTTAAAGGTGCTTTATGTATCGGGAGAGGAAAGCGAACGGCAGATAAAGATGCGGGCGGAGCGCTTGGTAGAAGTTGGCAGTAAACAGTTGGCAGTTGGCAGTCCGAAAATGGATATTGGGAAAGGCTGTTTTATATTAACCGAGACATCAACCCAAAATATATTTAAACAAATAGAGCAACTGGAGCCTGATTTGGTAGTGATCGACTCTATCCAGACTTTGCATTCTGCACATATTGAATCAACACCGGGGAGCGTTTCGCAGGTTAGGGAGTGCACTGCAGAGATGCTGCGCTTTGCAAAGGAAAGCTCGACCCCTGTATTTTTGATCGGGCATATTACTAAGGACGGTATGATTGCCGGCCCTAAAATACTGGAACATATGGTGGATACCGTGCTGCAGTTTGAGGGCGACAGGCACCATGTTTACCGCATATTGCGTACTGTTAAAAACCGTTTCGGATCGTCATCAGAACTCGGTATTTATGAAATGCTTGGCGAGGGACTGCGGGAAGTATCAAACCCATCCGAAATATTGCTTTCTCAGCGGGATGAACCCTTAAGCGGCATTACCATCTCGGCCACTTTAGAGGGCATGAGGCCTATGTTGATTGAAACACAGGCGTTGGTGAGTATTTCGGCTTACGGTACACCACAACGCACCGCTACCGGCTTTGATACCCGGCGCATGAGCATGCTGCTGGCTGTACTGGAAAAACGCTGTGGGTTTAAGTTAGGGGCTAAAGACGTATTTTTAAATATAACAGGCGGTATAAGGGTGGAAGACCCTGCTATTGACCTGGGTCTTGCCGCTGCTATTATTTCATCGCATGAGGACATTCCTATATCGTCCAAAACCTGCTTTGCAGGGGAGATTGGTTTATCAGGAGAGATCAGGGCTGTGAACAGGGTAGAACAGCGTATTGCAGAAGCACAAAAACTGGGCTTTGAACAAATCTTTATCTCTAAATACAACCTTCCATCAGCAGGGCAGGATAAAAAGAAGATGGACCTGTCGCGTTATAAGATTGATGTAAAACTTGTAAGCAATATCGACGAGGTATTTGGGTTGTTGTTTGGCTAATTATCGCTAAAGAAAAATAACTCAACTTTATTTTCAATAATTACTGAAAGTTTAAAAATATAACTATATTTGTATCGTAAATACAGAAACGCAAATTTGGCGTGTTCTGCACATCAGCCGTAAAACGCTGATTATTTTTTAAACATATATTTCATTAATTACTGAAAATATGAAAACATTAGAAAATCACATGATATTGTTTGATGGTGAATGCCCTATGTGCAAAGCGTACACCCAGACATTTGTAAAAACCGGGATGCTGGAAAAGGACGGTAGGGCAGCTTACCAAAACGGTATGGATGCCGCTTGTCCGCTTATTGATAAGCAAAGAGCCGTTAATGAAATTGCTTTGGTGAACTTAAAAAATGGCGAAGTAACTTATGGCGTAAAAAGCATTTTTAAAATCATTGGCAATGCCTGCCCGGTATTTGCGCCATTGTTTGGTTTTAAGCCATTTATCTTGCTGATGAGCAAGCTTTATGCATTTATATCATACAACCGCAGGGTAATTATCCCCGCTGGGCAACAAGGCGATGGTTTCACCTATCAACCCGAATTTAAAAAACATTATCGCATCGCTTACCTGTTATTCACTTGGTTCTTTACTGGTTATATACTAACTGCATACGCGCATTTGTTAAGCCCTGTTGTACCCGCAGGTAATGCTTACCGCGAGTATATGATTTGTGGCGGCCAGATCATTTTTCAAGGCGCTATTATCAGCCTGTTTGCTAAAGGGAAACTATGGAACTATCTCGGTAATATGATGACCATTTCTTTCGGTGGCAGTCTATTACTTTTATTGCCTCTGGCGTTTAATCACTGGTTTTACCTGCAGCCTTTATTTTTCATTCTGTATTTTATAGCTGTTGCCGGGCTGATGTTTTTAGAGCATATCCGCAGAACAAAATTATTGCAACTGGGCTGGACGATGACCATAACCTGGGCATTATACAGAGTAATATTGCTGGTGTTGATATTGAAGTTTAGTTAATTACAGGATCCCAAAAACTAATGAACCAAGACATGAAATATAAAAAAATAGTTCTTGCTGGTGGTAATGGTTACCTCGGCAACGTGCTGGCTAACTATTATAAAGATAAGACCGAAGAGATTGTGATATTAAGCAGGCGTGAAAAACAGACTGAACATAATATTAGGACGGTGACCTGGGATGGCAAAACCCGCGGCAAATGGACTGCGGAACTGGTGAATGCCGATATGCTGATAAACCTTTCCGGTAAAAATGTAAACTGCCGCTATACTGATAAAAACAAAGCGGAGATCATTGTATCAAGGGTATTGCCAACAGAATTATTAGGCATAGTGATACAGGATCTGTATGAGCCGCCAAAGCTTTGGATCAACATAACATCAGCAACCATATACAGGCATGCAGAAGACCGTCCGCAGGATGAAGAAACGGGTGAAATTGGAAGCGGATTTTCTATAGATGTTTGCAATGCCTGGGAAACTGCTTTTAATAAATACGAAACTCCCAAAACTCGGAAAGTTACTTTACGAATGGGCATTGTGCTTGGCAGGGAGGGTAGCGTTTTTCCGCGGTTACTTAACCTGGTAAAAATGGGAATAGGCGGAATGCAAGGCAATGGAGAACAATATGTATCATGGGTGCATGAGCACGATGCAGCCCGCAGCACCGAGTGGTTTGCAGATAACCCGGAACTACAGGGTATATTTAATTGTACTGCTCCTATCCCCATAAAAAATGCGGAATTGATGCACATTATCCGCAAAGCTTATGGCACACCTATTGGCTTACCTGCACCTGAATGGCTACTGGAAATGGGTGCCATAATGATAGGTACCGAAACAGAATTGATATTAAAAAGCCGCTGGGTACTGCCAAAACGTTTGCTGGATAGTGGGTTTGAGTTCCGTTACAGGAATGCTGAAGATGCGGTGAAGGAAATACTTAAAAGATAACTTCATTTGCATAAGAAAGCGGAAACAATCCTTAAGTGTCAGGAATATATTAAGTATCGTTAGCTGTAAATTTTTATTGTTTGTGTAAATTATATACTTTTATGCAGACTTTATCTATTTAAACAAAGGCAGCGGTGATGGGTGATAAATTGAAGGAGATAGCTGATCTTAAGGAGAAACTTGCTCAAGCAAAAAACCGGTATGATGCATTGGTTGAGCATGCTGCAGATGGTATATACATACTGGATCCTGATTACCGTTTCACCGAAGTAAATACTGGTATGTGCCTGATGCTGGGCTACACCCGCGAACAACTGCTAGGCAGGAAAATTAATGAGTTTCTTGATCCCGAACAGCTAAAGACCAACCCCATTGAAACTGCTGCAACAGCTATGCATCAGGCAGTAGTAAAAGAGAGAAGATATATCAAAAAAGACGGATCGGTGCTTGATGTTGAAATAAATATCAGGATGTATGCCGATGAACGGTCGCTGGTTATTGCACGGGATATAAGCGCCCGGAAAAAGATGGAGGCCGAGCTACGGTTAGCGGAATTAAAATTCAGGACTATTGCCGAGCGCTCTATGGTGGGCATCTATATTGTACAGGATAGTCAATTGGTATATGTTAATCCCAGGTTTGCCGCGATTTTTGGATATCAACCCAAAGAAATGATCGATACCCTTATAGCTATTGACTTGTTTCATGATGATTATAAGGAAATGGTTAAGGAGTGGGTACGATCCCGGCTGGAGGGAGAAATAGAAAGCGTACAATATGAGGCTATGTGCCTGCGTAAAGATGGCAGCCTTATATGGGCCGAGTTTTATGGAAACAGGACGCTCATAGGGAATGTGCCGAGCATAATCGGCTCGATGATTGACATTACCGACCGTAAAAAAGGAGAAGAGATATTACGGATGGCGGAAGCTAACTGGCAAACTATTTTAAATACAACTGATACTGCCTATGTTCTATTTGATATCGACTTTAGAGCACTGGCCTTTAACCAAACAGCAGCTGCATTTATAAACACCTATCATCACCATGACCCGAAAGTGGGAGATGAGTTAATGAATTATTTACCAAAGGAAAGGTATGCCCGTTTTAAAGAAATAGCTAAAAAAGCATTAGCAGGCGAGAGTACAAGCTATGAAACAAATTATCTCCATGTTAATGGGAATGTTTTTTACTTTATCGTACGGTTGTTTCCGCTAACGGATACCCATGGAAAAATATTGGGCATGGTACTCGCTTTGGACGATATAACTGAGAGAAAAAATGATGAATACCGGCTTAGAGATGCTTACGACCGCATACAAACCCAACTTAGCCTGATAAAAGACGTAGCCTGGAAGCAATCGCACCTGATACGCAGTCCCCTGGCCAATTTAATAGGATTAGTGAGCCTATTGCAGGATGATCCCAATGAAGCCGGTGTTTTGGAACATATAAAAACAGAACTGGGCAGACTTGACCGTATTATTATTGATATGGCTGGAGATGCAGCCATATCTACATAATTTCATCATGCTAAATTAGGGTAAACACAGTACGCCAGCTAACAGCACAGAATGGTTTTAGAGCTTATTAAAGTGTGACATTATCACAAGCTATTATCTGTACTGGTTCTGATTCTTTTGCCTCCGAGATATTTTTTTCTATCGATTCTTGTCTCCTGGTTAGTGTAATAAAGCTCATTCCAAGCGCGAGTAAGAGCAGTGGTACAGTCATCCATATCACCTCGTGGATGCCGTAATGGGCAATAACGAAACCTCCTAACAAGGTGCCAAGGGTAATCCCTGCATTAAAAAATGATGGCAGCAGGCTATTCACAAAGTCGAGAGCTGTATCGTGTATGCCGTTAATAATATGAAGGTTGGCTACCAAAAAACCGCCGGTATGTATAAAACCCCATACCGAAAGAATGGCCACCATTGGGTAAAACACGCCTCCGAATTTATAAGCCAGCAAATGCATAATAACCAGTGCCAGCAAAAACACCCGGCTGGTTATCGGTATATTCTTGCTGAGCGCAATACCAGTGACCCAATTGCCTAATATGCCTGTGCCGCCAAAAACCAGCAGCATTACGCTTATTTGCGCACCGCTCATATGCGAAACTTTATTCATGTATTCGGCCAGGTAGCCATAGGTGGCAAACATGCCGGCCAGTATTATGGTGGATGTTAATAGTTTGATCCATAACTGCAAGCTGCCCAATATTTTTACCTCGCTTTTAGGACTTGCCTGTTTTTCGTCGACCGGCATTGAGGGTACAAAAAGTGCCAGCGCGCCAAAGGCTAGCAGGTTTATTAAGGCCGAGAGTATGAAAGATGCCCTCCAGTTAAACAGATCCGCCATATAGGTAATCAACGGTACGCCCAATACAGTGGCTATACTGAGACCTGCCATTACAATAGCAATGGCTTTTGGCGCATCTTTTGGGCCTGCCTGTTTTGAGGCAGTTGTCATGGATACGGCCCAAAATACCGGGTGTAAAAACGCCGGTAAAATGCGGGCTATCATAAGCATAGTAAAGCTGGTAGCTGCTGCCGAAAGCAGGTTGGATATAACAAATATAGCCAGCACCATACACATAATGGTTTTGCGGTTCACCCTTGCGGTAAGCATATTGGTAAAGGGGCCTGCCACTGCTACGGTTAAGGCAAAGCCACTTAACAGCCAGCCGGCAATATCAACTGAGACATGAAATTCCTTCACCAATGCCGGCAGGATCCCGATAACTCCAAACTCGGTTGTTATGATGCCAAATGCTCCGAGAGCCATAATATAGATAGACTTTTTCATAGGTATTTAATATTCAAATATTTAAATGTTTCAATATATACAAGCAAAACAATGCTTCTCTTTTCTAAAAAGGAACTAATCTTTTAATGTGTTCAAACTGGAAATATACTCGTCAAGTACTTGGTGGTTGAGTACATATTTAAGGTTGCGGCCTTCTTTTTGTGGCAACAGCAATTCTGCATCAACCAATTGTTTCAGGTGATGCGAAATAGAAGGCTGTGTTAAATCGAGCAGGTCATTTACCTCTGCGCAATAGAGGCAGTCTTTCTTTTTTTTAAACTGTTGTAAAATAGCTATCCGGCTGGCATCGCTCAGCGCGCGGGATATTTTTTCTATTTTTTTGTTGTCCATCATTCCAAAATCATCACAATACTCAGGTCATGAGTTTTTTGTCAGGACAAATATATGCACTAAAATATTAATACATCGAAATGTTTCTATTTGTTATGTAAAATAATAGAAATACACCGCCAAAGCTTTAAAAAATGTTCGAATATTAACCGCTCAATTTCACACTTAAATGATATTTTTCGGGTTAAATTCCCTATTTTTGCAGCCTCTAAAATTTGAGGTGTAATTTACTGATGTACAAAGAATATAAGCAATTAAACTTATCGCAGACAGGCAAGGATGTACTTGATTTCTGGAAGCAGAACAACATCTTTGAAAAAAGCATCAGCAGTCGCCCGGCCACAAACCCATATACGTTTTATGAGGGGCCGCCGTCTGCCAATGGTATGCCCGGCATTCACCATGTGATGGCGCGTGCCATAAAAGATATTTTTTGCCGTTACAAAACTTTAAAAGGTTACCAGGTAAAACGCAAAGGCGGCTGGGATACTCACGGCTTGCCTATTGAGCTGGCTGTTGAAAAAGCTTTAGGCATAACCAAAGACGATATTGGCAAAAAGATTTCGGTTAAGGATTATAACGATGCCTGCCGCAAAGAGGTAATGCGCTATACTGATATCTGGAACGACCTTACCGAAAAAATGGGTTATTGGGTCGATCTGGAAAATCCGTATATCACCTACAAAAACGAATATATTGAGTCGCTTTGGTGGATACTGAAGCAACTTTACGATAAGGACCTTTTATATAAAGGTTATACCGTACAACCTTATTCGCCAAAATCAGGTACGGGTTTGAGCTCGCATGAGCTTAATCAGCCGGGCACCTATAAAATGGTGAAGGATACGAGTATTACTGCCCAGTTTAAAGTTAAAAGAGATCAGGATTCGGAATTTTTATTTGAAAATATCAATACCAGCCTTTACATATTAGCATGGACAACTACTCCATGGACGCTTCCTGCAAACTGTGCCCTGGCAGTTGGCGAGAAGATTGACTATGTAAAGATCAGCACTTTTAACCCTTATACTTATGAGCCGGTTACAGTAATACTGGCAAAAGACCTGGTGGGCAAGCATTTTAAAGCCGAAGGTGAGAATGCTTCGTTTGCTGACTATAAGGGTGGAGACAAAATTATCCCCTGGCAATTAAAAGGTACTTATAAAGGCGTTGAGTTAGTAGGCTTGCATTATGAGCAATTAATGCCTTATGTAACCAATGCCGACCTTGAAAAGAATGCATTCCGTGTTATACCTGCCGATTTTGTTACTACTGATGACGGTACCGGTATAGTACACACCGCTTCTGTTTTTGGCGCGGATGACTTCAGGGCCTGTAAAGAACAGGGCGTGCCATCGGTAATGGTGAAGGATGAATTTGGTAAGGATGTGCCTTTGGTAAATAAGCAGGGCCGTTTTGTTGATGAGGTAACCGATTTTGCAGGCCGTTACGTTAAGGAAGAATATTACAGCAAAGAAGAACGCGAAGTAGCTGATTTTAAGCCGACCGATGTATTGATATCGATAAAGCTTAAAACGGAGAACAAAGCCTTCGACGTAAAAAAATACGAACATAGCTACCCGCACTCGTGGCGGAGCGATGAGCCCATTTTATATTACCCGCTCGATAGCTGGTTTATCCGTACCACCGCAGTAAAAGATAAACTGGTTGAGTTGAATAAAACGATCAACTGGAAACCGGAATCGACCGGGACAGGCCGTTTTGGCAACTGGCTGGAAAATTTGGTTGACTGGAACCTTTCGCGCTCGCGCTACTGGGGAACTCCGCTGCCAATATGGAGAGCGAATTGGGCTGAAGTCGGAAAAGATAAAATCGATTTATGTATCGGCAGTACTGAAGAATTGTTAAATGTTGGAGATGGATTTGAATCCCGTTATTTTCATTTAGAAAAAATCAGCGAAGATATTAAAAATCACACCGAAGATTTCTTTAATAAATACAATTCTTTTTTCGGTAACAATGACACATGGTCTTTTGGCGGTGATGCTGATAAGGCAGAGATTCCAGAGCAGATTTCGATTGAAGATTCTTTTAGACAGCAAATTATAACTGCTGCTGTAGCGAATAGATTTACGTTATTCGAGTTGCAAATGGTGCTCGGAAATATGTATCATTCGCAGACATTTGAAAAATTCGTTGATAAGTACTCTGATAAACTTGAAGAGTATTATTCAAACAATGAAGTTGACCTTCATCGACCGTACGTTGATAATATCGTCATAATTAAACGTAAAGACGCTGATAGTCGGATTTTTTATTTCCGAGAGCCCGACCTGATTGACGTTTGGTTTGATAGCGGCGCCATGCCTTATGCACAGTGGCATTTTCCGTTCGAAAATAAGGAAGAATTTGAAAATGCGTATCCTGCCGATTTCATAGCCGAAGGCGTTGACCAAACCCGTGGCTGGTTCTTTACCCTGCATGCCATAGCAGTAATGCTTAGTGAAGTAAGCGATGAGGTAAAGGAGATAAATACTAAAGTTGGTAATAAAGGTGTAGCGTTTAAAAACGTAATATCGAATGGTTTGGTGCTGGATAAAAACGGCAACAAAATGTCGAAACGGCTCGGTAACGGGGTTGACCCTTTTGCTACCATTGAGCAGTTTGGCGCTGATGCCGCCCGCTGGTATATGATAAGCAATGCCGCGCCATGGGATAATCTTAAATTTAATGTTGAGGGGATTGATGAGGTAAGGCGTAAATTCTTTGGTACGCTGTATAATACCTATACCTTTTTTGTGATGTATGCCAACATTGATAAGTTTACTTACAGTGAGGCAGAGATAGCTTTAAAGGACAGGCCGGAAATTGATCAGTGGATTATATCGTTACTAAATACTTTGAGTAAAGAGGTTGACGGTTTTTATGCCGACTTTGAACCTACCAAAGCTGCCCGCGCCATACAGGATTTTGTGGATGCGCATTTAAGCAACTGGTATGTAAGGTTAAGCCGCCGCCGTTTCTGGAAATCTGATAATTCGGATGATAAGCTGTCAGCTTATCAAACTTTATACACCTGTTTGATAAGTATTGCCAAGCTAATGTCGCCAATTGCGCCATTCTTTGCAGAACGTTTATATACCGATTTAAACAGTATCACTAAAAAAGAACCATTTGAATCTGTCCACCTGGCCTATTTCCCGGAATATCATAACGAACTGGTAAACGCCAAACTGGAAGAACGGATGCAAATGGCACAGGATATATCATCATTGGTATTATCGCTGCGTAAAAAGGTAGGGATTAACGTAAGACAGCCTTTGAGCAAGATCTTATTGCCTATACTGGATAAAAGCTTTAAGCACCAGGTAGAGCAGATAAAAGACCTGGTCTTGTCTGAAACGAACATTAAGGGAATTGAATATATTACCGATACCGCAGGTTTTATTAAAAAGAAGATAAAACCAAATTTTAAAGCACTTGGCGCTAAGGTTGGTAAGGATATGAAAATAGTTGCCGAAGCTATTGGTAACCTAACGCAAGATGATATCGCTAAACTGGAAAATGATGGCGACTTATTGCTTCCAACACAACATTTAATAAATATTACCGATGTTGAAATTATAGCGGAAGACGTTCCCGGATGGCAGGTTGCAAATTTAGGAAAACTAACGGTGGCTTTAGATGTTACCATTACCAACGAACTGAAACAGGAAGGCATTTCACGCGAGCTTATCAATCGGATCCAGAACCTGCGTAAAGGGAAAGAATTTGAAGTAACCGATAAGATAAATGTAAGGATAGCTAATCATCAGTTTATTAGGGAAGCGGTAAATAATAATTTATCCTATATTTGCGCCGAAATTTTGGCCGTGAGTGTAGTGCTTGATAATGAGCTTAATGAAGGCGAATTAGTCGAGATTGACGGAAATGAAATTTTGATTTTTATTAGTAAAATTTAAATGAAACAAGAAACTGAAAAAACAAGGTACTCCGAAACAGACCTTCAGGAGTTTAAAACCCTTTTATTGGATAAACTGCGTAGTGCAAAAGAAGAACTTAGCGCACTTGCTACATCATTAAGTTCGCCAAATGCTAACGGTACTGATGATACCGCAGGTACTTATAAAACGCTGGAAGACGGATCGGCAACACTGGAAAAAGAACAAATAAACCAGTTAGCTGCCCGTCAGAAAAAGTTTATTGAGCAGCTTGAGGCTGCATTGGTACGTATTGAAAATAAAACTTATGGCATTTGCCGCGAAACAGGCAAACTGATACCTAAGGAGCGCCTGCGTGCAGTGCCGCATACTACCTTAAGCATGGAAGCAAAACTTAAGCAGTAAATGAAGGCAGCTTATTTAAAACCTTTTCTTGTAGCTGCATTTATTATCCTTATCGACCAGATAATAAAGACCTGGGTAAGGACACACATGGATTTTAACTCAGAAATTCACTTCCTGGGCGAGCATGGAATGTTGCGTTACACAGAAAATAACGGCATGGCTTTTGGCTGGGAACTGGGCGGTAAAGTAGGGAAGCTGGTGTTAACGCTGTTTCGTATTCTTGCTGTTTGCGCCATTGGTTATGGCCTTGTTTACCTTATTAAACATAAATATCATCGCGGCCTTATTATGTGCGTAGCCTTGATATTTGCCGGTGCGCTGGGTAATATCATCGATTCAACTTTTTATGGGTTATTATACCAAAACGGACATCTATTTGAAGGTCGTGTGGTTGATATGTTTTACTTCCCTTTATTTAAAGGAACTTACCCATCGTGGGTGCCTGTTTGGCATGGGCAGCGGTTTGAATTTTTCGAACCTATATTTAACCTTGCCGATGCCTCTATATCCGTTGGCGTAATTGCTATACTGCTTTTCCAGAAACGTTACTTCAAGCATGAAGTACCCGAAGCAAGCAGCCCCAATAGCGAAATGGTGGAGGAGTAAAATCCGGCATTTAAGAAATTAAGATACAAGAGCCGGGAACCAGGAAAATAAGAGTTACATCTTATCCCTGATTCCCGGCTTTTAATTTTGCTTCGTTTATAACTTACTGCGCTTTCGGGCTACTACCCTGGAAAAGGGAGACGACCTTTAAAATAGCCGGAACTCCCGCACCAATTGCTGTTACATAAGTAATTATCTTGGTATAGGCTTCCTGTTGCGATGCTATCAGGAAAACAAGGATAGCCAATACAGCTATAATCAGCGGTATCTTTAGGCTGCCCCAATTACCATTATCCTTAACCTGGTCTTTTATTCGGTTTGCCTCAGCGTTGCCTATAGCGGTAAGTATAAAATTACGGAAACCTTTGTTAAATAACATCAGCGTCCCTTTTGGTTTTATGATGAGGCCCTTGCACATTAGCATGCTCAGGTTATAATCATCATACGGGTTTACCAACCCATCTTCAGCTAAATCATATAACAAAAACTTTTCTTCCTTGGTAAGCGATTGCCATATATAAGTATAAAAATAGTGCGAGGTTATTTGGAGCTTAAAAATCAGCGAATCGCTTATTTCCCCCAATTCTTTGTCTTCCGGATGCAGGTTTTCCAATGTCATTTTCTGCATATTGTTTAGATAATGCGAGTACTGGGTTTCTTCCATAACAGTGCGGCGCAATTCATTATCATCATTGGCGTTTTTAAATTGCAGTGGTTCAACCACAATGCGGAAGTGCCCCAAAAGTACGTGCCAGCGTTCCAGCTCGCTTTCTTGTGTCTCTTTGCCCTGTTGATCATTATACGAATCGAGGAAAGTAATAGGGTGAACGGTTGATACAATGATCACCTTGCTTCTCCCTTTCTGCATCAGTGACTCAAGCAGATCGAGTTTTATACTGTTGGTTTTGTCGTCTTTAATATTGTATTCAAAATGATTAATAATGATAAGGGAATAGCAGTCTCTAAGTGCCTCTTCCTTGCAGGCTTTCCAGTCTGGGTCATTTGCACCTGCCTCGGGCGATATCAGGATCATATCGGCAATAAAAACATTATTATCCGATGGCTCTTTTTCATTATAGATCAGCAGCTCCCTGTTATTTCCCAGTAGCCTTTTTGATTTAAACGCATCGAACTTTTTCTCCCATAATTCGGGCTGGTTTTTTTTCTGTAAAAGAAGCAGCTCTTTTTCTTCCCGGTCGGTCAGTTTGTTCCGCTTTAGTACCTTTTTTAATTTGTTCAACTTGCCTGAGCCGGGAGAGCCCAGGATAAAAAGCAGCGAATTCAGCTTGTTATCATGCAAAAGCTTTTCATCCATGTTTTCCCATCCGTGTTTCGATGGCAGGTTAAGTGCAAACAGTTTCCTGATAATATTATGGATAACATAATAAAACCCGATAATGGGTATGCTAAGCACCAGCCAGAAAATTATAGCAGGATAATCACTAATAATGAGCGATATCAGACTAAAATTATATCCTGCCTTTTTATAATTACAGATGGTATAAAAGCTGCGGTTTTGTGCATGGGTAAGGCTGCTGAAAACAACCTCATTATTCACCGACCGCGAATTTAAATTGCCATTCTTTAACGATATACTGTTTTTATAAAATTTAACAGCGCTTAATACTTTTATGGTAAAGTAATCCTCCTTTGTGTATTTACATGTATCGTTCAGTTGTGTTCCAATCCCGCTCTTGCCGTTAATTACAGGAAGTATTTTATTTACATATATGCCATCGTAATAAACACCGCTTGTGTACAATTGTCCTTTTTGAATGCTATCAAGCCGCGGTTTTGTGATGCTTCCTGGAGGCATCTTTTGTGTTAGCGAACTTGCAAAAGTTAGTTGGCTATCTCGGGTAATTAAATTTTGCTCGTAGTTAAAAGAATAAATAAAAAAGAAAACCACAGGGATCCCGCTGGTAACAATTAACCGGGTTGTTGCCATTAGCGCGAAACTATTGGTGTAGCTCCAGTTAAGTGCATGCCTGCTTTTGTAGTCTATTAATTTATCAAGCAGATAAGTGCCTGCCTTACAGGATAAAAAACCTGCTGCTGCTGCCAGGAACTCGAATGACAGCAGGAGCCAGAAGTTTTCATGATCGAGCGTTTTCCATGCGAAGTAATCAATAAGGTTTACAAATATGCATAGCCACTTTACAGCAATCATCTTATACCTGTAATTATTAGGCGCTCTTTCCTTGTACTTAGCGGCAAAAATACTGTTTAAAAATATGGAGATAAACGTGACAGAAAAAAGCAGGATATAAATATAACAGAGAAAAGAGCTAAACTGGAAAAAAATAATAAGCAGTATAATGAGCGTTCCATTCGAAATTATGGCCAGGTTATATTCCCTGTGAGATGTTGTTTTAGGGCCGATCCAGGAGGTATCAAAAAACTGTTTCTTGAAAAAAGAACGTTTGGACGAGGCAAGAAAAACCACCAGAAACTGGATTAACTGGAAAGTAAGCAGATAAATAAGCATGGATACGGTAAAGGAATAATCCTCAATATCGCGGGTATCGTTATAGTTGGTATCCTCAAATATTACCAAAAAATAAGGTAATCCCGACAGCGGTTTTATCTTTATTTTATATTGTTTGCCAAAATAGTCGGCAGTAAAATTTGTGTCCGATTTTGCTTCAAGGCAGCTTACCAGCATGCTGCTGTCGGCAAACTCTTTCTTGAGGTTTTCATTCAAATTACGATCAGGGTGATAGTGATACAGTACATCTCCATCTTCATTAATAACAGCAAATTGGTAACCATCTGGCATTATTACACTATCCAGGCTTTTGGCAGTAAATGTCATCGCTGCTATGGTAAAATTGCCTTTTAAAGCCTTTTTAGCAATTACAGATGTAAAGGCACCCGTGGTTCTGGATACCACCTGATCGAGATAAAATTCAAACTTGCCTTTGCTATTGGGCCTATTGGTAACAATATTCTTAAAATAATCCCTTTCGCTAAAGTTGGCATGCAAGGCGTTAACACTATCGGTAGTCCAGTTATTTCTTTCCATCCCGGTTGAATCGAGCCAATAAACCTGTTTTACACTCATGTTCGGAGCCTCTTTTCTAAGTAGTGCGTCGCACGATACATCTTTTATACCCTGCGCATATTTTATATGGTTACTTCCCAGGTTGATTATATCAGTTTTTTCTGTTTTATAAACTAGGTCGTATTGTGAAAGCTGCCGGTACGCATTATCAATCTCAAGTGCAAATGCAGCATCTATTCTATTGGCCAGTTTATTTACCGATTTTGAAAGCTGCCCATACTCGGTCCTGAAAGCATATATAATAAACACGAAAAATAACAGCGACATAAGTAACATGGATACCAGGATGCTTGAAACACCATCAACTACCGTTAGCTTATCCTTGCTACCCATCTGGTATAACTTTAACCAGGGAAGTGAAACTATAGTAATAACTGTTGCTGTTAAAAGTACGACCATTGTCCATAAAGGCAATTGGCTTTTCTCTTTCTGATAGTTTTTAGCCGAAACCAACCCAACTATCAGCCATTCATTATTAACATCAACCCTTACAGGCTGCGAAAACGCCTTGTAATCCCTGCCGCCAATAGTAAGCGACCGTACGCCAGGGCTTGTTACCTTGTTTTTAACTTCCAGCAGCGAGTCTCTTATTTTATAGTTTAAACCGGAAGGAAATGTTTCATAAACCTCTCTTTGGCTGTTATTAAAAACCACATAATTATCAAAAGTATCGCCTGCCAGCAGGGGCTTAATAAACTGATCGAAACGATAACGGATGCCAATAGATATTGAATCTGTTTCTTTTACCCCTTTTATTAAGTTACTTACTGTTAAGGTAAATTGTTGCGAATTGGAATCCGCATTAATGATAGTAGTAACAGGGCTATCGCCCCTGACAATAGCATTTTTTTGCTTTGCAGGCACAATTTGGATACGTAGTAGTGTAAAATCCTTTTGCGAATATTGAGTGATATAATCGTTTAGCCGTTTTAAACTATCGCTATAAATTTTTAAGTTATCTTGATTTTTAGGGTAGGCTAATAAAAGGTTTTTAATAAGAGAAATACTGTTATCAATTTTAAAATGGATGTTATTGTCAATAATCTGAAGGCACCTGAACCTGCGTTCCTGAACAGTTTTTTCATTATTAGGCACATAGATAAAAAAGTAGGAAGCACCTAAAAAGATCAGGATAAGTAATGTGCCAAAAACTGCCATCTGGTTTTTTATTGCTGAGAAAAGTTTTGACATGTTTTTGGCTTTTAAGATGTGTATTGGGTTTAGTTAGCTACGGCCTTTCGGTATTTAAGGCAGTTACTGGCTTAAATACCGATATAAAATCACAATTGATAAAAACCGGTTGACTAAATGGTGCTGGTTTTCAATAATTTAAATAAAATTAATTTATTGCGATGATATAGTCAACCGTAGTTTTACGCAATTTTAGCAGTTGAAATTGCGTAAATAATGAATAAGTTTAATTATTTGCCGGTGTAACAAAAGATCATTCCGATAGTCAAAACTTTCATCAAAACCTGCGTTATGAAATGGAAACTTCCTTTTAGAAAGAAAACCGACAGTAATAAGCCCAAAAAATCAAAGACCCGCGAGTGGGTGGATGCCATACTATTTGCTGTAATTGCATCAACTATCATCAGGGGTTTACTATTTTCTGCCTATGCCATCCCTTCCGGCTCGATGGAAGGTACGCTGCTTACAGGCGATTATTTGTTTGTTAGCAAGATCAGCTATGGGCCGAGGATGCCTTTCACACCGGTTTCGGTTCCTTTTTTGGAATCCACCGTTACTAAATATAATATTAAAACCTATTGGGATGGCATTAAGCTGCCCTACTTTCGTTTACCCGGCCTGGCCGAAATAAAGAAAGGCGATATTGTTGTTTTTAATAAACCGGATGAAGCCGACCCATCGTACAATAAACCTGTAGATGTAAGGACAAACTTAATTAAACGCTGCCAGGCAACCCCCGGCGACCTACTCACCATAGTAAATGCGCAGGTATATATTAACGGCAAAGCGATGCCTAATGCTGAGAAATCGCAAACATCATATACCGTAGTTACGGATGGCACCAGTATTAATCCGCAGGTATTTCAGGACATGAACATTGAAATGCTTTCGCAAAGTGATGCCAATACCTACGAAATGATCATTCCCAAAGCTTACCTGGCTACATTTAAAAGCTTCTCTAACATAAAAAGTGTGACACCTTTTATAGCTCCCGCAGGGAAATATGACCCCTCGGTATTTCCACATAACGAAAAATTTAAATGGAACCAGGACAACTTTGGTCCGCTTGTTATGCCAAAAAGAGGGATGACTATCCCACTTAATGATTCTACAATGGCTCTATACCGCCGGGCAATTGAACTTTACGAGAACAACAAAGTAGAAATAAACGGAAAAGATGTATTGATTAACGGTAAAAAGGCCGACAATTATACCTTTAAAATGAATTACTACTGGATGATGGGCGACAACAGGCATAACTCGCTCGACTCCCGTTTCTGGGGATATGTTCCGGAAGACCATGTGGTTGGTAAAGCCATGATAACCTGGATGAGCATTGATTCGACAGGCACCTTTTTCGATAAGATCAGGTGGAGCCGGATCTTTAAACCAATCAATTAATTTAAAAGTGCGAAAGAAAAAATTGATTGATTTTTCTTTCGCACTTCTCCGCTATTTCAAACTCTCTTTTATTGCATTAATAGCATCCAGATGCTCCTGCAATATGGGTAGTGTTTTCTTTGCAAAGCTTTTTACATCAGGATCAAGGCATTTCTTCGAGGCGGTTTCAAAAACTTTGATATCGTTTTTATGGTCTTCTATCATATTGTTGATATAGGCTTTATCAAAGTCTTTTCCTGACTTTTTGGATAACTTACCAATTGTTTTCTGCTCATCTGCACCGGGGATTGCCGGAATTGAAATATTTTTGGTTACCGCCAGGGCCTTAATCTCATCGTTTATTATGGAATGATCTTTTATCATCATTGTCCCAAAATTCTTAACCTGTTTGCTGATGCCCTTTTTTTGTGCAAGCTTACCCAGTTCAACTTCGGCCATACTGCCGCTGGCGGCTTCAACTGTAAATTGAGCATCAACCTTCTCAACCCCAATACTTAGTTTTGTGGTTGTGTCTTTTATGGCATTTATACTGTCGGCCCGGGCAGTACTATCGTTCTTTGTATTGCTTTGGCATGCATTAAATATTAATACACCCAGTATAGCCACTACCAATACACTTAGTCTCTTCATTTTATCAGAGCTTGATTTTGTTAAGTAACAACGTATTTTCGGTTTAGTTTCTGTAAGGGTGATAGTTATATGCCGCAAAATAATTTTAATAAATTGCGTTAGCTTAAAGTTTTATTATTTTTGACGCTATAAATCAAAATAATATGGAGTTTCCGGCAGGATTAAAGTATACTAAAGACCACGAGTGGATCAGAGTTGAAGGTAATAACGCCTTTATAGGTATTACCGAGTTTGCACAGCGCGAATTAGGCGATATTGTTTATATTGATATTAC
Organism: Bacteroidota bacterium; assembly: GCA_013286325.1. Lineage (GTDB taxonomy): Bacteria > Bacteroidota > Bacteroidia > Sphingobacteriales > Sphingobacteriaceae > Mucilaginibacter. The sequence goes on from JABDFZ010000004.1 coordinate 23,358, forward strand.
CGAATTGGGAAAAGAAGTTTCCAAAGACGAAGTTTTTGGTACTGTTGAGGCGGTTAAAACCGTATCAGACCTTTTTATGCCGGTTACCGGAACAGTTACTGAGGTTAATAAGGCACTGGATAAACAGCCTGAGCTGGTAAATTCTGACCCTTATGGCGAAGGCTGGATGGTTAAAGTTACTTTAACTGATGCTTCAGCTGTTGAAGATCTATTGTCGGCGGATAGTTATAAATCGCTGATTGGCGTTTAATGAAAGCAATTTTTAAATATTACGGGCCCGCTATATTGTGGGCCTTATTTATTTTTATAATGTGCAGTATTAAGATAAGCAATAACTTATCCGACTCGCCATTATTCTTTCCGGGCTTTGATAAGATAGTACATAGTGGATTTTTTCTGGTAATGACAGCTTTTATTTCATATGGCGTTATCAGGCAACAATCACCGCGCACTTTATCGTATAAAGCATTGTTACTGATCACTATTATTGTTATTGCATACGGCGGACTTATCGAGCTGTTGCAATACTATATCTTCACCTGGCGAAGTGGCGACTGGAATGATCTTTTTGCTGATATTACAGGTGCATTAATGGGAGCTTTTAGTATTATGTTAACAGTTAAAGCAACGGGTTATGCTAAAAAATAAATTTATACTCTTAGGATTAGCAGCAATGCTTGCCCTGTCATCCTGCGGAATTTTCCATAAAGATTGCGGCTGCCCCAAATTTGGGATGATAAAACAGAGCACAGCAGCAAATAAAACTCATTTAATATGCTGATTGTAAAATTCATCTCTTCTTATTTGGATTTAATTTAAATAAGCAATACATTTGACCTAAGTTTTAAATAAGGATATGACGCTTTCAGAACTTGAACCAGGTGAATTTGGTATTGTAAAGGAGTTTACTGACCTTGAAATGTCGGTAAAATTGATGGAAATGGGATGTTTACCCGGTGAACCGGTTACCGTTTCGCGCCGGGCGCCGCTTGGTGATCCAATTGCTATTCAAGTATCTGGTTACCAGTTAAGCCTGCGAAAATTTGAAGCTTCTACTATTATTCTGCAGTAACACCGTTACAATTGAAAGCCGATATAAGAGTTGCACTTGTAGGAAACCCCAACACCGGTAAATCAACTCTTTTTAATACATTAACCGGTTTAAATCAAAAAATAGGAAACTTTCCGGGGGTTACGGTTGATAAAAAAACCGGATACAGCCAACTGCCCGATGGGCGTACTGCCGAGATCATCGACCTTCCTGGTACTTATAGCCTTTATCCCAAAAGTAAAGATGAGTCCATTGTATTCTCTGTACTGGCGGATAAATCAAATCCGCATCGCCCCGATCTGGTTGTTGTAATAATTGATGCAACTAATCTTAAAAGGAATTTGCTGCTTTATACCCAGGTTGCCGACCTGAAGATCCCTGTTATTGTTGCCCTCAACATGATGGACATGTCGAAAAAGGCAGGGATAACAATTGATATCGATCTGTTTGCAAAAAAACTGGGCGTGCCTGTAGTTCCTATTTCTGCAAGGAAGGTTGAAGGGATTGATAAATTAAAGTCGGTAATAAGCTTTGCCAATAAAATTGCCCTGCAGGAACCATCTATTGACGTAAATGCAATAGCCCCGCAGCTGATAAACCAGATAAGCGAAGAATTAAAGCTTGATAATCCGTATTATGCCCTGCAGCTTGCCCATCAGCATGAGACTATAAAGTTTATTTCGCCTGCTGAAAGTGACCGTATTGAAGAGCTTGAAAAGGAGTTTTCTTTTCATTCGCAAAAGGCACAGGCTACGGAAACTATTGCCCGGTATAATTTTATAAACGACCTGCTATATGATACTGTAAAGGTACCCGAAACAGCAAAGGACGAAACACTAAGCAATAAAATTGATAAGGTACTTACCCACAAGGTGTTTGGCTTTATTATTTTTTTAGCCGTGTTGCTGTTTATGTTCCAGTCTATCTTCTCATGGTCGGCTTACCCAATGGAACTGATTGCCGATTTGTTTGTATGGGTACAAAACTCCCTTCATCATATTTTACCGGCCGGCCCATTAACCGGATTGCTTGTTGATGGCGTTATAGGCGGTTTAAGCGGCGTGATGGTATTTATCCCGCAGATAGCTATACTTTTTGCCTTTATCTCTATATTGGAAGATACAGGCTATATGTCGCGGGTTACGTTTATGATGGATAAGCTGATGCGTAAGGTTGGCCTTAACGGTAAATCGGTAGTTCCCCTTATTGGTGGTTTTGCCTGTGCAGTACCTTCAATTATGAGTACGCGCACCATTGAAAACTGGAAAAGCCGCATGATCACCATTATGGTTACGCCATTGGTTACCTGTTCGGCCCGCTTGCCAATTTATGTGCTGCTGATAGGCTTGGTTGTACCTAACCGAAATGTATGGTGGCTGTTTAATTTACAGGGACTTGCCCTTACGGGGATGTATATATTCAGCTTGATATCGGCAATAATCGTTGCTTTTGTATTTAAGCTGATATTGAAAAGCCGCGAACGCGGTTATTTTATTATGGAATTGCCCGTTTACCGTATGCCAAGATGGAACAATGTGGCTTATAGCATGTATGACCGTGCAAAAACGTTTGTTTTCCAGGCAGGAAAGGTCATTATTGCCGTATCAGTAATATTATGGGTGCTGGCGTCATACGGCCCGGGTGACCGTTTTGCTAAGATCGAGCAAAAATATAAACAACCTCAATATTCAAAACAGCTTAGTCCTGATGAATTAAGCAAAGCAATAGGTTCGGAAAAACTTGAAAATTCGTATGCCGGTGTATTGGGGCATGTAATAGAGCCTGTAATAAAACCTTTGGGGTTCGACTGGAAAATAGGCATCGCCCTGATCACTTCCTTTGCTGCCCGCGAAGTTTTTGTGGGTACAATGGCAACCATTTACAGTGTTGATGGTAATGCCGAAAAAATAGAATCGGTACAGAAAAAAATGGGCTCGGCTAAGAACCCTGAAACAGGGCAGCCCGTATTTTCATTGGCGGTTGCCTTCTCGCTCATGATTTTTTATGCATTTGCTATGCAATGTGCCAGCACCGTTGCCGTAGTTTACCGCGAAACCAAAAACTGGCGCTGGCCAGCCGTGCAATTTGCTTATATGACCGTACTGGCCTATGCTGCAAGTTTTGTAGCATATCATTTGTTAAAGTAGCTGAAAGCTAAAAGTCGAAAGCTTTCATTTTTTTGAGTTCTAAAATAAAACCATCCAATATTTTTCTTAGAAGTTAAACGCGTTAAAAAAAGTGCTTTTTTTGAGTGGTTTACGCATAAAAAGTAAATAAACACGTTGTTTTATTCACAAATTATTCTGTAGATTTAAAAGCGGTTAATCTGCGATTAATATAAAACCTTAAAACAATACCTATTCTATGTTTCTTTTTCTCCGGACTCACAACTTAAAAACAGTAAATAGATCAATAAAAATTTTCCCTGTAATTATTAACGCTAAAACTATTTGCACCCCGGCTAAGGTTTATTCAATGCTATTAAACGAAGAAGATTTTATTAAACAGGACAATCAAAGAGATGGATATAAAATAACAGGGGTAACCGCTATACCAGCTATGCCGCCAAACGGCTACCACCTGTCTGACTTATACCAGCAACCCGGTTTTAAATACATGCTTGCCTTAAGCGTATAAAGATACTTTGCAAAGTAAAGGAGCATACACTTTAACAATATATGCCGTTTTGAAGCCGGGGCGTGTCTGGCAAAGTTACTTAATAAATAAAACTAATTGTTATGAAAAAGTTTAACCAGCTTAGCAGAGCTGAAATGAAAAATGTTTCGGGTGGTAATTTAAAAGCTTGTACGCTTACGTGTCACGTAATGAGGTCTCCGCCGACCCCTGAATTTCCAGATGGAACATATACTAATGTTACTACTGTTGTACCAGATTGTACCGATGCGACAGAATCAATGTACTGTTTACGTGATCAAGTTCTATCATGTAGTTGCTCTACTATGTAAATATATTAGAGTGCATTACTTAAGTTGGGCAACAGTCTAACTTAAGTAATTACTCCGATCAATATTATCTCAATTACTATATTTTTTTTGAATGAAGAGGACAATTTTAGGGCTAATGATGGTTGTATTGTTAACGGGTTTGGCCGAACCATCGGCTTATGCACAAACCATTAACGAGAGTGTGAAAAATATTACCACTAAGTTAAACAGTTATACTGCCGCCTACTCTACCGAAAAAGTTTACCTTCAATTCGATAAACCCTATTATGCAGCAGGCGATACCATTTATTTTAAGGCGTATGTTACACTTAGCACACAGCACAAACTCTCAGCCTTAAGCGGGGTAGTAAACATTGATTTAATAAACCCGGCAAACAAGATCAGCCGGTCCATAAAATTGCCGGTTATAGCGGGTGTAGCCTGGGGCGACTTTGCATTGGCAGATACGCTAAAAGGCGGCAGCTACAGGATAAGGGCCTATACTAACTGGATGCGCAATGAAGGCGAAAACTCATTTTTTGAACATATTATACCTGTAGGGACTACAACGACTCAAAGTATCCCCGAAAACGGGGAACGCAGTAATAAAACAATAGTAAAAACCACCTCAAAAAAGCCGGATGTGCAGTTTTTGCCGGAAGGCGGAAGTTTAGTAATTGGCAACTATTCAAAAATTGCCTTTAAAGCAGTAAATCCCGATGGCCAGGGAACAGATATAAAAGGTACAGTTACCGATGATATCGGAACAGAAGTCTGCACATTTGCTTCAACCCACCTGGGCATGGGGGCATTTAACCTGGTACCGCAGGCAGGTAAAATCTATAAAGCCAATATTACTTATGCAGACGGAACGACTAATACAACAGAACTGCCAAAGGCTGCTAATACAGGCTATACCATCAATTTAAATAATACCAATCCAGATACCATCAGGTTACGGATCTCGGCAGGAAGCGAAAGTACTCTTGATAAATTAACCCTTGTTGCCCAATCAGGCGGGATCATTTACTATGCAGCAGAAAGCACATCAGGGAATAAATTCTTTACGGCAGTAATACCAAAAAACAAATTCCCAACGGGAATAGCCCAGTTCACGCTGTTTAATGAAAAAGGCGAGCCGCTAAACGAACGCCTGGTGTTTATTAATAATAACGATGAGCTAAAGCTAACCGTTCAGTCAAGGGGCAGCTATGCAACAAGACAAAAGGTAAAGTTAGAACTTTATGCAAAAGATAAAAATGCTAAACCGGTAACTGGGAGCTTTTCGATAGCGGTAGTTGACGAAACAAAAGTGCCGATAGATGAACAAAACGAAAATACCATACTTTCAGACCTGTTGCTAACCTCAGACCTAAGAGGGAATATAGAAAGCCCCAATTATTATTTTACCAATATCACTGATAAAACCAATGCTGACCTTGACCTGCTGATGCTTACACAGGGTTACCGCAGGTTTGAATGGAAACAAATACTGAATAACACTGACCAGGCAATGCTATATCAGCCTGAAAAGTCATTGACCATATCTGGTAAAATAACAAAAAACGGTAAGCCGGTGCCTAACGGGAAGATAACACTGTTTACCACCTCCGGTGGAGCTTTTTTGTTAGATACATTATCAGATGCAAACGGCAGGTTCGTTTTCCGGGACTTGCAGTTTGGTGACAGTACAAAGTTTGTAGTACAATCGAAGGTAACAAAAGGCCAGGATAATATAGTGCTTGAGCTTGACACAATAATGCCGCCTACAGTGACCGCCGGAAACTTGGGTATAGGCAAGACAGCAGTCAGCTCAACGGATATGGCTACTTATTTGCAAAACCAGGAACAACTCTTCAGAGAACAACTTAAATACGGCATTAATAAGAATTCATTAGTATTAAAGGAAGTAATAATAAAAGGGCAAAAGGAGAAAATTATACCACATTCACAAAACCTGAACGGAGCAGGGAATGCAGATATAGTTTTTACAGAAAAAGATATAGATAAAATGATCGGCGGCAATCTGGAAGCCGCTTTGCGTGGTGCAACACACCTGCGGTTTAGAAATGGAGCTCCAGAAGGTATGGCAATAGTGGTAGATGGCACCTTTGTCGACGCTGACGTCTTTGATACTTTACATCCGGATGATATCGAGGGTATAGAAATAATAACTGGTCCGCACTACGGCGCCATATATGGTTCGAGGATGGCGGGTGGTGGTATAATTATAACAACCAGAAAAGCCCGCAAAGCAAATAATTACTACCGCTATGCACCCGGTGTTGTAACCTATATGCCAAAAGGCTATTACAAAGCGCGTGAGTTTTACTCACCACAATACGATAATCCAAAAACCAATCAGAAAATGGCCGACCTGCGCAGTACCATTTACTGGCAACCTAATATAATAACAGATAAAGACGGCAAAGCATCCATTGAATATTTTAATGCTGATGGCAAAGGGACATACCGCGTAGTAATAGAAGGCATTGATACCGATGGTAATTTAGGCAGACAGGTGTACAGGTATAAGGTGGAATAAAACCTTTCGCCTTTTGCCTTTCAGCTTTTACCTTTTTACTATCTTTGCGACGAGGTAAAAATTGGATAAAGTTAAAATTCTTGAAACGTATCTTCCGCCTGATGCTGCCCCGCTGATCGGCAGGTGGATTGACTACTTTAAATGCGAATTTAAAATTTCGCGAAACCGCAACACTAAATTTGGCGATTACCGGCCTCCGCATTTGGGCAAAGGACACCGGATTTCTGTTAATTTTGATTTAAATCCTTATGCATTCCTGGTAACCACCGTGCATGAGTTTGCACACCTGCATACCTGGAACGAGCATAAGCATAAAGCTAAACCGCATGGTACTGAATGGAAGCTGAACTTTAAAAAAATGATGCAGCCTTTTTTCGAAAAGGATATTTTCCCTGCCGATGTTAAGCATGCCATTATTGGGTATTTAAATAATCCGGCGGCCTCCAGCTGTTCTGATCTAACCTTGTACCGGTCGCTGAGGAAATACGACACCCCGAAAGAATCGATATTAACAGTTGAAAAGCTGCCGGTAAAAGCGTTATTTAAATTAAAGGATGGCCGTATTTTCCGTAAAGAAGAAAAATTGCGTAAGCGATATAAATGTATTGAGGTTAGCTCCCGCCGTACTTACCTTTTTAGTCCGGTAGCTGAAGTGGAGCTTATTGAAAATTAGGAGATATTATGGATCATTCAGTACTAATAGATAAGACGGTAACTTTTGTAAGTGACACGCTAAAAAATGCCGAAGGCGGGCACGACTGGTGGCATATCCATCGCGTTTGGAACAACGCAAAACTTATTGCAAAAACTGAACAGGCCAACTTACTGGTTGTTGAACTTGGTGCCCTTTTGCATGATATAGCCGACAGTAAATTTCATAATGGTGATGAAGAAATAGGGCCTAAAGTGGCGGGAGAATTTCTGCAAAGTATGAATGTTGATGAAGAAACCGTTCATCATGTACAGCAGATTATAAGGTATATTTCATTTAAGTCCGGCTTTGATAAATCAGCCTTTAACTCTATCGAACTTGATATTGTACAGGATGCTGATCGGCTGGATGCAATTGGGGCTATAGGTGTGGCCCGGGCATTCAACTATGGAGGTTTTAAGGGACGGGAAATTTATAACCCGGAGATTAAACCCAACCTGAACATGACCAAGGCTGAATACAAAAATTCAACTGCGCCTACCATTAATCACTTTTACGAAAAGCTTTTGCTGCTTAAAAATAAAATGAATACTGCAACAGGAAAGAAATTGGCGGAAGAGCGGCACCTATTTATGGAGGCGTACCTGGAACAGTTTTATAAGGAATGTGGCATATACAGTTAAAGCAAAAGCCTAAATTTGTCGCAGTTTAATGAGAACAGGTATGAATCGACAGATAGAAAAAAGGCTGGCAGATAAAAAGATCAATCCAACAGCTATGCGTATGCTGGTTCTCGACCTGCTTTTAAAGCAAAATTCTGCTATCAGCTTAAGTGATATTGAAAAAGGCTTATTACCAGCCGACCGGATTACCATATACCGTACACTAAAGACATTTGAAGTAAAAGGCCTGATCCACATAATTGATGATGGGACAGGATCACCAAAATATGCCCTATGCCTGGAAGAATGTGATGTAAATGAGCATCATGATATGCATGTTCATTTTAATTGCATTTTATGTAAGGAAACATTTTGCCTTCCTGATTCTAAAATTCCTGAAATTTTTCTCCCCTCCAATTTTTCTTCAATAGAAATGAACCTTGTTGTTAAGGGCATTTGTGATAAATGCGCTGACTAATGCAATTCCATTGCACTGGTTTAATCCTTTATTTTGTGCCACAGTAAAAAAAATGAGCATCAGTAATTTAAATAGGATTTTATTTTTCAATAAATTTAGACTTGTCTAAATTTATTATTAGATTTGCTTAAATTCCAATGAATGATTTAATAAGGTGTTAATACCGGCTTTAAACTAAAAATATAACTTCGCATTTTTTAATATGAAAAAACACATACCACTACTTATACCACTGCTTTCGGTTATAAAAATAGCCTGCGCCCAGGATACTTTGAAACAGGAGCGTTTTAGCTTTCACTTTCAGCAAACTATTATAACACAATTTAAACCTGCTTTTAGTGCAGATTATAGCGGACTTAACAGCTTGTCGACCCAAAAAGAAACACAAAGTTCTATTACTTCTACATTTTTTGGTGCAGCCCGGTTATGGAAAGGCGCTGAGGCCTATTTTAATCCCGAGATCTCAGGTGGTTCGGGCTTGAGTAAGACTTTAGGGGTCGCAGGCTTCCCGAATGGTGAAACATTCAGGGTAGGGGCTGCTGAACCTAAGATTTATATTGCCAGGTTATATTTTAAACAAAACTTTGAATGGGGTGCGGAGAAAGATACCATCGAAGGAGATGCTAACCAATTAGCCGGGTTAAAAAGTAAACGGTATTTCTCCATAGCGGTAGGAAAGTTTGGCATGGCAGATTTTTTTGATAACAATGCCTTCAGCCACGACCCTCGTTCGCAATTCATGAACTGGGCTTTAATGGATAATGCCGCCTGGGATTACCCGGCAAACACCCGCGGTTACGTGATAGGCAGCACTATCGAATTAGGACAGCCAACCTGGGCACTTCGTTTCGCTTTTACCATGGTTACCACCCAGGCTAATGAATCGGTATGGGACGCAAAAATTGGTAAAGCCAACACACAAACTCTCGAATTTGAAAAACGATATATGATAAAGGGTAATAAGGGTACACTCCGTTTGCTTGCATTCCGCAACAATGGCAAATTTGGTGATTATAACCTCGCCGTAGCACAAAACCCGACAGCGCCTAATGTAGATACTACTCACGCTTACGGTCGCCACAAATATGGTTTTGGCATTAATGCTGAACAGTATCTAACCAAAGATTTTGGTGTATTTGCCAAAGCCAGCTACAACGATGGGCATACGGAAACCTGGTTCTTTACAGAAATTGACCGCTCAGTAACTTTTGGCGGAGTATTAAAAGGTAATTCGTGGAAACGTAATGACGATGAAGCCGGATTAGCATTTATTGGCAATGGATTATCAGCGCCTCATCGTAATTACCTTGCGGCTGGTGGTTATGGCTTTTTAATAGGCGATGGCAAGTTAAATTATGCACCCGAAATGATTGCCGAGCTGTACTATAAGATTAATGCTTATCAAAAGAAGTTTTTTATCACGCCCGATTACCAGTTTATCCTGAACCCGGCATATAATAAAGACCGTGGGCCGGTTAACGTGTTTTCGGTAAGGGCACATGTGGAGTTTTGAACACACTTTGCATGATAGAAGGATGCTCATGATACAAGCGGAATCAATCTACTTCGTTGCTTATTAGGACAAAAACCGGAGAGAAAGAGTTTTAAATTAATCCTTTCTCTCTTTCTTCAATCCAATATAAAAATTAATTTCGCTCGTAAGCATTCTAAATAAACTACGTTAGTTATCCGATGAAGAAATTTTTGCTCCCCATAATATTAATTATATTAACAACCACTGCTTTTACTTATATAAATAGCACTGTTACCCGCTCTGCAATTACCTTTAAAACCAGGAACATGGGCATTGGTGTTGATGGCACCATTGGTGGCTTGCAGGCTGATGTTCATTTTAACCCTGCTGATGTAACCAATAGTACCATTGAGGCTTCGGTTGATGCCAATACCATTAACACAGATAACTCAAGCCGGGACGAACATTTAAGAAGTGAGGATTTTTTTGATGTGGCACATTATCCTAAGCTCATCTTAAAGTCAGTTTCTTTTAAACATGGCAACGGCAATAATTATACAGGCAGGTTTAACCTCACCATAAAAGGTAAAACCAAACTGGTTGAAATTCCATTTACTTATACACAATCAAATAATACAGGTGCATTTAAAGGCAGCTTTAAACTAAACCGCAGAGACTACGGAGTTGGCAGCAGCAGTTTGGTCCTCGCTGATGAGGTTACCGTTAATATTGATGCGGCTGTAAATTAAGCCTTCCTGGGGCTAAAAATTATAAAGCTAATTATAGCCAGCACCCAAACACCCATACCACCATACAGCATCACCCAGCCAAAACCATGTATAAGGGCGGCATGAACAGTAGCTCCCGAAGGATCAAGAGCAGAAAGTTCAGGCAGAACTTGTTTTAAGGACGCAAAGTTCCCGGTGGCTATTTTTTCTCCTAAAGAATGGAGCTTGGCTGTATCTACAGATTTTGGCAAAGCTTTCTTTAAGTAGAACAGAATCCCCTGCAGCAAAATAAACCCCATCAATGCAATATTAATGGCCAGGGTAATTAAGCGGGCACTAATGTCAATGCCGGAAGCCATGCCTGCACGGGAACTCTGTACCGAGCCGGTAGCTGTATTAGTTACCGGCGTATTGGTCAGCCCCAGCCCAATACCTGCCAATAGGGAGCCGGGTAGCATTGTAAGCCAACTGGCATCATCAGCATTGCTTCCTAATTTCATCAGGAAGAACCCCAGGCCAATTGTGAACAAGCCCAAAGGGATAACGAAACGTGGCTGATACCGTAACGAAAGACGCTCTGCCAAAGGTGGAACCACCAGGGTGGGAAGTGTATAGGCCAAAAGAGATAATCCGGCAACCACTACACCATAACCAAGGCCGTTTTGAAAATAAATCGGTAAATAAATAATGAACGGCCAAAAACTAAAATTCATGCCAATGGAACCCATTATAGCCCCTGAAAGATTGCGCACCCTGAAGACAGAAAAGTCGAACATAGGATGGGCATGAGTCTTTTCCACAAATAGAAAAATAATGAAGCTTATTGCTGCTGCAACAATTATGCTGATGGCGGTGATACTTGTAAAGCCAAGTTCTGGCCCTTGCGTAATAAAATACGTTAACCCAAAAACAGATAGAGAAAGCGTAATTATGCCCACAATATCCAACTTTTTGGCCTGTGGGTCGCTTGACTCTTCCACGCCTCTAAATGCAAGGATTAATGTAATGAGTGTTAACGGAACAAAGGCCAGGAAAACCCATTGCCAGTTTAATACTGCTACAATAAGGCCGGCAATAATTGGGCCAAAGCCCAGACCGATACCAACCACCACCCCCCACATAGCAAATGCTTTGCTACGCTCCCGTCCTTCCTGAAACTGATGCGAAAGAATAGCTATGGCGCAAGTCAGCATTGCGCCTCCAGCCATACCTTGCAGAAACCGGCCTATGATGAGTACGGACGTACTTTGTGCCAGCCCGCAAAGTAAGGATGTGATCCCAAACAAGGCCAGATTGATGATAAAAATGCGCTTGCGGCCATACCGGTCAGCCAATGTACCGGTAGCCATCAAAACGGTAGTGCAAGCTATGGTATAAGCGTTCATGATCCATTGCATGCTCTTGAAATCATCGTGCAATACCTTTTCAAGAGTGGACAGGATTACCGGAACACTTGAAATTTCGAGGCCGAACATTAGCGAAGCCAGGCATACAGCAGCTAATGCTGCTTTGTTTTTTTTAACTGGAGAAATTGTCATTGGTAATTATAATTTAAAATGATTCTGAACTGACTTAAGTCGATTTTATTAATTTTAATTTACCAAATATGTAGACCTTAAAAGGTGCTTACAAGTAGTTTAAAGGAGGATACTAAGTATGGAAAATAATACTAACGATGATCATCAACTGGTTATAAAACCGGAAAATGATTTTTTTTTAGAAGATAACTGTCCCATGACAAATGCATTAAACATTATGGGTGGAAAATGGAAACTTCTGCTTTTAACCAAGATAAGGGAAGAGTGCCCTGCAAGGTTTGGTGAATTGAGGAGAAGGATGCGGTTTATTACCCAGGCTACGTTAACTACACAGCTACGGGAACTTGAACGCGACGGAATTATCTCGAGAAAAGTTTATGCAGAAGCGCCGCCAAAAGTGGAATACAAGCTTACGGAACTGGGCAAAACACTTATCCCCCTTATGGATGCCTTGTCTGAATGGAGCAATACTTATTGTAAAATGAAAAATTAATTTTTGCACAGGAGCATGGCAAGTTCCTGACGACTATTTTTAACAATTTAATAACTAACCTCTAATCTTCAGTCTCTGATCACTAATCGTATATTTACGATTATGAAACTCCGGATACTTGTATTAATTAACGCTGCGGCTGTAGCTATAACCCTTGCCGCAGTAAACTATTATTTTCAGCATAGCTGGTATTATGTGGCCTTAACCTTTTTTGTTACCATTATTACCAGTTTTTTTGTTTTCTATTACCTGATAGAAAAATATGTTTATTCCAAGATAAAGCTTATCTATAAGCTCATTCACAACCTGAAACTGGGCCGTGATCTGCGCGATGCGCTGGGGGAGCATGTTAGCGCCGATCCTATTAATGATGTGGAAACTGAGGTGAAGGAATGGGCAAAGGAAAAGAAAAGCGAAATTGACGAGCTGCGCAAACAGGAAAAATTTCGGCGCGACTTTTTGTCGAACATTTCACACGAATTTAAAACCCCGCTTTTTGCCATCCAGGGATATATTGAAGCCTTGCTTGATGATGATTTTGATGATAAAGAAATGGCACGGCAGTTTTTGGAAAAAGCATCGAAGAATGTGGACAGGCTGAGTTACCTGATAACAGACCTGGATGAGATATCAAAGCTGGAATCGGGTGAAATTCCAATTAATCTTACCCGTTTTAAGATAAATGACCTGATAAAAGAGGTTTTTGAATCGCTGGAGCTTAAAGCCCGACAGCATAACATTAAATTAATATTCAAACAAAAATACGATGAACCGATACTGGTAAATGCCGACCGCGAAAAAATAAGACAGGTGCTGGTAAACCTAATTGATAACTCGTTTAAATATGGAAATGAGGAGGGAAATACCTCTGTAAGTTTGTTCGAATTGCACGATCAGGTGCTGGTTGAGGTTACTGATGACGGCATTGGAATTGAAGAAAAATACCTGCCGCGCTTGTTTGAGCGCTTTTTTAGGACTGATTCCAGCCGTTCGCGCCAAATAGGTGGATCGGGCCTTGGGCTTGCTATTGTAAAGCATATAATTGAGGCCCATGAACAAACTATTAATGTGCGTAGTACCGAAGGTTTAGGGTCCACTTTTGGCTTCACGCTTCAAAAATCCAAGCAGACTTTACATTTGCCTAACATACCTGTTCTGAAAAATTAACATTAACTTAACATTGCAAAGTTACCTTTGCGCAAATCCCCATAAAAAATGTCATTAAACAGCATCTTTCAATATTTCGTACCAAAAGATAAAAAGATATTTTTTCCGCTATTTGAGCAGGCAGCAAGCAATGTTGTAGCAATGGCCACAATTTTGGTTGAAACGGTAAATTCAAATAATCCGACTACCCGCGATGAGCTTTTTAAACAGATTGATAAGTTAGAAAATAAAGGCGATGAAATAACCCACCAGGTATACCTGGAGTTGGGCAAAAACTTTATAACACCATTCGACCGAGAGGATATCCATGCACTTGCATCGGCAATTGACGATGTTGCCGATTATATACAAGGGGCGGCAAACCGCATGAACCTGTATCGTATTGATGATTATAACGAGCATATTCGCAAGCTATCAGAACTTACTTTGCAGGCAAGCATAGATTTGGAGAAAGCGGTAAGAGAATTAAAGGATCTTAAAAACGTACGTAACATAGCCGACTCGTGCATCAGGATAAACAGTGTGGAGAATCAGGCCGATTATGTTTTTGACCGTGCCGTTGCCGATCTTTTCCTGTATGAGAAGGATGCTATCCGTCTTATTAAATATAAAGAGATATTATCAGCGCTCGAAACAGCTACTGATATGTGCGAAGACGCAGCCGATGTTATGGAATCAATTTTAGTTAAAAACGCTTAAGCCCTGATGGTTACACCTGTACTTATTATTGTTGTTTGCCTTGCGCTGATCTTCGACTATACCAATGGTTTTCACGATGCTGCAAACTCCATAGCTACCATTGTATCAACTAAGGTATTAACGCCATTTCAGGCAGTTATGTGGGCCGCTTTTTTTAATTTCCTGGTTTACTTTTTTGTAAAAGAACATAAAGTTGCCAACACGGTAGCAAAAATTGTGCAGGAGCACTTTATTACCATGAATGTAATACTGGCAGGCTTAATTGCAGCCATCACCTGGAATTTAATTACTTGGTGGTTTGGTATACCCTCAAGCTCATCACATACACTTATTGGTGGTTTCGCGGGTGCAGGTATTACTAACGCCTTGTATATGGGCGTTAACGGACTAAGTGCGGTAAACATGCACTATATACTTACCATTTTAGCATATATTGTTTTGGCCCCGGTAATTGGCCTGGTAGTGGCCTATATAGTCACGGTTATTATATTACACATCTGTAAAAATGCACGACCGGCAGTAGCAGAGCGATGGTTTAAACGGCTGCAGTTAGTTTCATCGGCTGCCTTAAGCTTTGCACATGGGGGTAACGATGCTCAAAAAGTAATGGGTATTTTGTATGTAGCCGTATTTACATCCCACATTATAAAATCGGGCGACCCTATACCACATTGGATTCCCCTGGCATGTTATTCAGCCATTGCCCTTGGTACAATGTCGGGCGGATGGAGAATAGTAAAAACTATGGGTTCAAAAATCACCAAGATAACTCCCCTTGAAGGTGTAAGCGCTGAAACCGCAGGTGCTTTAACATTATTTTTCACACAGCAATTCGGTATCCCGGTTTCAACTACACATACCATTACAGGCTCAATTATAGGCGTTGGCTTAACCAAACGTTTATCAGCAGTGCGTTGGGGCCTAACTATTAATATTATTTGGGCATGGGTAATAACCATCCCGATATCAGCACTTATTGCAGCCGGAGTGTTTGCTATATTAAGAGTTTTTGTTAAATAATTTATTTACTTTGGCATCGATAAATTAATCGTTTAACTACCTTAAAACTACTTGTGATGAAAAAAGCATTATTACTGATCCCCGCCTTAATCTTAACTTTTACATTATCCAGTTACGATACCCCAAGCCATACAGCTAAAGCCGGCCCCATTCAACTTATACCATCATCGTTAGATATGGGCAATGCTTTGAAACAGGCTTTACAGATAGGTACTGCTAAAAGTTCCGACCAGCTTTCAGCTGTCAACGGCTATTTTGGCAATGCCGCCGTAAAAATACTTTTCCCACCCCAGGCCCAAAAAGCCGAAAAAACATTACGTAGCATTGGTTTAGGTAAGTTGTGCGATAAGGTTATCCTTTCGCTAAACCGCGCTGCAGAAGATGCTGCTAAACAGGCAAAACCAATATTCATCAGCGCTATTAAACACATGACATTGCAGGATGTAACCAACATTTTGCTAGGCAGTCAGGATGCTGCTACACAATATTTTAAAAGGACAACTACAGATCAGTTAACCGTTACCTTTAAACCAATTGTAAAAGGTAGTTTAGATAAGGTTAACGCGACAAAATATTATGGGCAGGCTGCCGATGAGTATAACAAAATTCCGTTTGTAAGTAAAATGAATCCGGATATAGATGCTTACGTAACCCAAAAAGCAATTGACGGTTTATTCTACGAAATAGCTTTGGAAGAGCTCAATATCCGAAAAAACATTGGCGCACGCAGCACACCATTGCTGCAAAAAGTATTCGCTTTCGCCGATAAGAATAAGAAATAATTCGCATCATGTTATTGCGGGTACAGTACAGCTGTTGCGAACCTGTATTTCTACATTGTAAGCATGTTCCAAATGTTTCAGGAGTATTTAAGCAATAAAAACCATCCTGTCATTCTGAACGAAGTGAAGAATCTTCTACACTTGATAGGCGACCATGTTTATCAGCGTTTCTTTCGCATTTAGAAGATCCTTCACTTCGTTCAGGATGATAAAGAGTAAAGGTTGAAGGAAATTTTTATTGAAATTTAATGCGGATAGTAATCTTTTCAGGTTGTCCGGTAGAGTTGCCCGTCCAATCAGGGCCATTGTCAATAAGGTCAATAGCTTTTTGATCAGTTAAGGCGCTTAAGCCTTTGGTAACTTTAATTTCATCGATATTGCCATTGTGGTCGACCATAAAGGATAACTTTACAACCCCTTTTTTACCATCAGGCGATTTTGCATTTTCCTTTAAATATTTTCTAAAGCTGCTCCATCCATCTCTTGGCCTTGCATTTATAACATCGGCTTCATCTTTTTTGGAACCATATCCTACAACCACAACCTCACTAAGCGAGCTACTATTAGGCTCAAGTGCTATTGTTTTTAACGAATCGTGGCTGTTTGCAGTTACCTCTCGTGTTTTATAGCCTATATATGCAATCACCAGTTTGTTTTGCTTGCCACTATCGGCATTCAATTTAAACTTTCCATCAGCATCAGTAACCGCTCCTTTAGTTGTACCAGCTATTTTAATCATTACGCCAGGCAGAGGTAATCCATCGTTCCTGGCAATAACCCTGCCTATTATTAAATTTCTTAATGCAGGATTAGTTATATTATTTAGATTAGTAATCCCCCGCGCTTCATTAACCATTACACCGGATACTTTGGCAGTTAGCAACCTGTTAATGCTTGTGTCCTTTTTTATCGGTGTGCTTTTTAGTATATCAATTTTTGGTGCAGCTTTTTTTTCTGCCGATGTCATTCCCATTACTACCATTTCATTCAATGGGGTAGTATCCTTTTCTTTGATGTGTACCTCTTTTAATTTAACATCTGCGCTGGCTAATTCATTGGTAACAGCCTTATCCGGAACAACAATAAGTGCAACATCAGCCTGCCTTAAAACGGCCCTTTTAGGTGGATGTTTTGGAAGTGGTGTTGCTGCAATAGCTTCTTTCTTAGCCTTCTGCAGGGTATCGGCAGGTGCAGCCGGGGCTGTTTTTGCTTCGGGTTTAACTACTGCTGCTACAATTTTATCATGTTCGGGCTTGTGCTGCATATTTAGCCACAAGCCACCCGCAATAAATAAAACCAGAATAGATGCCGCAATAGATAATGTTTTCCAGGGGATTATGCGTCTTTCCTTTTTAGTTACCCTTTGCTGCAGGCGACTACCAAGCTCATCTAATGGCGTTTGCTGGTCATTTTTGACTTGCTGATATCCTTCCAATGCATCCATCAAGAAGGGATCATCCTGCGCACGCCTTTCCAACTGGTGCATAGCCCGGGTATCAAGTTCCCCATTCAGGTACTTCCTTATTAATACTATGTCAGTCTCCCTTTTACTCACTACCTTTCTCCAGGCAAATTTTTAGTTTCCTTTTGCCATTTTGTATATAACTTTTAACCTCGTTCAGTGTAAAGCCTGTAAGCTCTGTTATTTCTTTATAGCACTTTTCATTTAAATAAAACAGGCTGATACTTTGTTTTTGTGTATCAGGTAATTTATCTATACACTTTTCCAATGCCTGCATTGCAGCTTCACGGTTATTATCATCAGGATGCAAAATGGGGGTAAATTCCATAAAATCATCCAAACTAACTGTCTCCATTTTTTTACCTGAACGCAATTGCATTAAGCAATAATTACGGCTAAGTACATATAACCAGGCACGGAACTGTTTGATCTCGTGCTGCTTAACTTTTGTTATGAGCTCTTCGAATATTCCCATAACGGCATCCTTCGCTTGCTCTTCATCTTTGAGATATTTTAAACAAACGCCATAAACCAAAGGCATTTGTTTTTCATACAATTTGCCCAAAACCACCAGGTCGCCATTTTGGCGATAGCTGGTTAGCAGTTTATCATCGTCTGCATCAGTTGGTTTAATTGGTTTATAAAAAAAGCTCATTACGGGATGGCTAAAATAATTTTTTTAAATGGCTTATGGAAATGTGCCTATTACCGGCCTTTCTACCCTTACCCTTTTGCTTTAAATAAAATTGAAAACTGTAACCTGAGCAGATACCTGTAAAATCTTTTTGAACCCAAATTGAGGAATTGCGCATAGTCGCCACACCCTGCGCCAAATTTTCCCCATTGTCATTTTTTCACTTATCGCTATCCTTGGGGTTTATTAACCATCACCAAAATTATTTTTCTGAAACAAGAAAATAGCTGTAAGTTAACCCTGATAACAACGTGGCATAACTATTGCCTTATTCCTGGTAGTTGTGTTTTTTATTATTACGGTAACGCCATTATTACAAACAAATAATAGGCAAAACGTTAATAGTTTAAAACACTATATTAGCAATTGAATTTAAACTTTTGGTTATGTGCAAACTTGTAGTAATTGATGACAATCCTACGGATCACTATATTATGCAAAGGTTACTGCATAATAATTACAACTGCCAACAAGCTACCTACACCTTTGATGGCAGATTAGTTTTAGATTACCTGGAAGAAAACAAAGACAACGGCACCATGCCTGATGTTATATTTTTAGACCTTGACATGCCACAGTTAACCGGCTGGGAATTTTTAGATAAGCTGGAAACTTTTAACGCTGATGCTAAAAAGAATGTAAGGGTCCATATCATGAGCTCATCCATACGTACCGCTGACGTTTTTCAATCGAAGAAATATGCCTGCGTTAACTCATTCATGACAAAGCCACTATCGCGCGACCTTGTTAACCAGGTGTGCGAACAGGCAAACCCAATGAAAAATACAGCCTGAAGATGTAGAGATATAAGAATGTGCAACCGGGCAAATGAATGATTGTATTCTCAATACATTATATCCATTCCTTGCCTCTGTATATCCACGCTGCAGCACATTTCAATACCTCTGCACATTTATAACATTATTAGCTTATTTTTACCGCTATAATGTCAGTCCGTAATAAACTATACTTTGCTTCTGATTTTCACCTGGGTACAGGTACTTATGCAGCCTGCCGTGAACGCGAAGCCCGCCTGGTACGCTGGCTCGAAATGATAAAAGCAGATGCCGCCGAAGTTTTTTTAATGGGCGATGTTTTCGATTTTTGGTTTGAGTATAAAACTGTTGTGCCCAAAGGCTATCTCCGCTTTTTAGGAAAACTTACAGAATTGGCTGACGCAGGTGTAAAGCTCTGGCTTTTTAAAGGCAACCATGATATGTGGATGTTCAGTTATTTTGAGCAGGAGCTTGGTGCAACTATCATAAGCGATGAACTGGAGATTGAACGTAACGGAAAAAAATTCTACCTTCATCACGGAGATGGGCTTGGTCCTGGCGATACATTTTATAAAATTTTAAAGCGAATATTCAGAAGTAGTCTGTGCCAATGGCTATTTGCGCGCATTCATCCAAATCTGGGTGTGGGGATAGCCAATTACTGGTCGAAAAATAGCAGGATTTCCAACGAGAAAAAAGAAAACCACAAGCCTGGTGAACAGGAATGGCTGGTTATTTTTTGCAATGAACTATTGAAAACACATTTTTATGATTATCTGATCTTTGGTCACCGCCATTTGCCGCTGGATATTCAGTTGAATGATAAAAGCCGTTATATCAACCTCGGCGAATGGGTAAACTATAATACCTATGCCGTTTTCGACGGTGAAAAGCTGGAACTGAAATATTTTGAGAAAGAGGAAGACCAGACCGGAGAAAAATAAAGAATATGATTATACATCTCTTTACCCCTCAATAAAATTCTATAAATTACGCTGTGAATAAACTTTGTCAACGTGTTAGTTAAAACTTTTGGGAGTGCAGTTTATGGGATTGAAGCTATCACCATAACAGTTGAGGTAAACATATTAGCTGGTACCAAATATTTTGTTGTCGGTTTGGCTGATACCGCTATTAAGGAAAGCTATTTTCGTATCGAATCGGCATTGAAAAGCTGCAATTTCCGCATGCCTCGCCAACAAGTTGTGGTTAATATGGCACCTGCGGATATCCGGAAAGAAGGATCTGCGTATGATCTAACCATTGCTATGGGCGTATTGGCAGCTTCCGGGCAGGTTGAAAATGAAAATCTCGAAAAATACCTGATAATGGGTGAGCTTTCGCTTGATGGAAGTCTGCAGCCCATAAAAGGCGCTTTGCCAATTGCCATACAGGCACGTAAAGAAGGTTATAAAGGCTTTATCCTGCCAAAACAAAATGCCCGTGAGGCAGCCATTGTAAATGACCTTGCGGTATATGGAGTTGAAAACATAAAGGAGGTAGTTGCCTTTTTTAACGGTGAAACCCAGCTAACGGCGGAAGTAGTAAATACCCGCGACGAATTTTTTAAAAGTCTTACCAGTTATGATAGTGATTTTAGCGAAGTCCGGGGACAGGAAAACATTAAGCGCGCATTGGAAATTGCAGCTGCTGGCGGGCATAATGTGATATTGATAGGTCCGCCAGGTGCTGGCAAAACCATGCTGGCCCGCAGGCTGCCATCTATTTTGCCACCGTTAAGCTTATACGAATCATTAGAAACCACAAAGATTCACTCGGTTGCAGGTAAGCTGTCAGCAGCCGATGCCTTAGTAACAACACGCCCGTTCCGTTCCCCGCATCATACCATTAGCGATGTTGCCCTTGTGGGCGGTGGTAGTAACCCACAGCCCGGTGAAATATCATTGGCCCATAATGGTGTTTTATTTTTAGATGAATTACCCGAATTTAAACGTAGTGCCCTTGAAGTAATGCGTCAACCCCTTGAAGAACGCAGGGTAACAATTTCAAGAGCCAAATTCACCGTTGATTATCCGAGTTCATTTATGTTGGTGGCCAGTATGAACCCTTGCCCCTGCGGATATTTTAATCATCCTGAGAAGGAATGCATCTGTCCACCTGGAACTGTACAAAAATATTTAAGTAAAATTTCTGGTCCGTTGCTTGACAGGATTGACCTCCATGTGGAAGTAACCCCGGTTAATTTTAATGAATTAGCATCAGACCGCCTTGCTGAAAAAAGCGAATTTATCCGCGAACGGGTTATTAAAGCCCGCGATATACAGGCCCATCGCTTTGGTAACAAACCCGACCTGCATGCTAATGCGCAAATGAGCCCCCAGATGGTACGCGACATCTGCAAAATAAACACGGCAGGCCAAACCTTGCTTAAAAAAGCAATGGAAAAACTTGGCCTTTCGGCAAGGGCCTACGACAGGATACTAAAAGTATCCCGCACTATTGCCGACCTAGCCGGAGCGGAAGAAATACAGCTTGAGCATTTGGCAGAAGCTATACATTTCAGAAGCCTTGATAGAGAAGGGTGGGCAAGATAATAAAAAGTTTACTACGGGAATATCTTTTTACAGGTGTAATATTAGCGGCTTTATTTTGTCATAGTAATATGCCTGGTTGTTCTTAAAGCTAAGCTCTATCAGGTGGGATACATCTCTTTTTAAAAGAGGAGGGAAGGATTATGGCATAAGGCCATATTGGACTTTTGAAGTTATATCTAATTTATTGACATGAAAAAAACCTTTATTCTATTTTCAGTCGCATTTTTTATCGCATATCATATTTTTGCCCAAACAGCAGTCTCATCGAACAATAACCCTGTAACAAAGAGCCGGATACTTCACGCTGATTCTTCGGTTGTTACCAAACACCAGGTTACTATAAAAGGCAAATCCATCCCGTATACGGCCACAGCGGGCAGCATCCCCGTATGGGATGAAGATGGACGCCCTATAGCAGGCATTTTTTATACCTATTTTGAACGCAATGATATAACCGACAGATCAACCCGTCCGTTAGTGATTTCCTTTAATGGAGGCCCTGGTTCGCCTTCTGCGTGGATGGAGATCGGTTATACCGGCCCAAGTGTGGTTAATGTTGATAATGAAGGATATCCAATTCAACCTTATGGGGTGAGCGAAAATAAAAACTCTATCCTTGATGTTGCTGATATCGTATACGTCGATCCAGTAAATACAGGTTATTCCAGAATTGTGGATAAGGGTACATCAGGGTCAAAATTCTTTGGTGTAAATGAGGATATAAAATACCTGGCTGCATGGATAAATACTTTTGTAACCTGCAAAAACAGGTGGGCTTCGCCTAAGTTTTTGATTGGTGAAAGTTATGGTACCAACCGGGTATCGGGACTGGCCCTGGAGCTTCAGAATGCGCAGGGGATGTTTTTAAACGGTGTAGTGCTGGTATCAACAACCGATCTCGGAATTGAACGCGATGGCCCTGTACTGGCAGCTTTAAAACTTCCTTATTTCGCCGCTACGGCCTGGTATCATGGTATGCTTGCACCAGATCTTCAAAAAAAGGATCTGTTAACATTGTTACCTGAGGTGGAAGATTTTACGCTAAACCATTTAATACCGGCGTTTTGCAGGGGAGGTTTTATTGATGATGCCGAAAAGAATGAGTTAGCGGCGAAAATTGCACGTTACAGCGGACTTCCGGAGAAGCTTGTATTACAAAACAACCTGGATGTTCCGCGAGACCTGTTTCGGAAGGCTCTATTGCGCGATAAAGGCTATACTATTGGCAGGCTCGATTCCCGTTATAAAGGAATTGACCGGCAGGTGGGTGGTGATAGCCCGGAGTACCCGGCTGAGGCAATGGCTTGGGTGCATGCTTTTACACCGGCAATTAATATTTACCTAAGGGATGAGCTAAACTATAAAACCGATCTTAGATATAATATGTTTGGTGATGTATCGCCCTGGAATGATAACAATGACCATACAGGCGAAAATCTGCGTCAAGCCATTGCACAAAATCCATATCTTCACTTGTTTATACAATCAGGGTATTTTGATGGCTCCTGCGATTATTTTGATGCCAAATACACCCTATGGCAGCTTGACCCCAGCGGCAGGCTAAAGGACCGGCTAAAATGGAAAGGTTACAAAAGCGGGCATATGATGTATATGCGAAAAAATGACCTTGTTCTCGCTACAGACGACCTGAGGAAGTTTATACAGGAATCAGTGCCCAGGCCAGGTGAGCCTGCTAAATATTAACGCGGTTAGTAACAACCAGAGATTAATAATCCAGGTTGATACCAAAAAACAATTTTATGACCATCATCGATAAGCTTGCCTGGATTGAAATAAAGGACTATGCTATTCTATCCACAAAATCTTTTGGAAAGGATACCTTTTATATTCCGGGAGGAAAACGGGAAGCGGGCGAAACAGATATGGAAGCGCTCTGCCGGGAAATTAAAGAAGAACTCACGGTTGATCTCGATAAATCCAGTGTTAAATACTTCGGCACGTTTCAAGCACCTGCGCACGGACAACCGGAAGGTGTTGAAGTACGGATGACCTGCTATACCGCAACCTACCAAGGGCAAATCAGCGCCAGCGCAGAAATAGCGGAGGTTAGCTGGCTCAATTACTCGGCCATTGAAACAGTGTCGGCAGTTGACAAAATTATTTTTAATCATTTAAAGGAAATTGGCTGGCTAAAATAAACCTGAACACTACTCAATCCCCTATAAAATTATTTGATTATCTGGAGGTGAATACTTATTTTAGATTTCCTTAAACCTTATTATCACATGGAAAAATTCACACAAGTCCAAAAGCTGATCGCTTCAATGGAGACAGACATCGACAAATTTTATAATAAAAGTAACTCAGCAGCCGGAACACGGGTTCGCAAAGGTATGCAGGACCTGAAAAATCTTGCGCAGTCCGTTCGATCAGAAATTCTTGAAATAAAAACTGCATCGGGCAAGGGGTAAAAATAATAAAGCCTTGATACATAATTCTTTTGCATAAGGGCGGTCCTGGATCTCCAATCCAACCGTTCTGACCGACTATTCCTAAAAGTTGTATAGTTTTGTAATCAGTTTACGGCTATTAATGATGCAAGTAAACTGTATTGCAGTTATTAATATTCTCTTTTTATAGATTAGATGTAATTAATTGACGATCAGTTAATTATTGGAATGCGTTTTGTGCATTATATACTCCCCTCCCTAATTCCACACCTAACTATAAAGAGATGACAAATTTTTTGATGATAGACGACAACCCGGTTGAACATCTTATTATGCAAAAGATGTTTGATAAGTTCCATTTATTTCCCGGTGCTTCACATAGCTTGAATGCCAAAGCGAGTATGAATTTTTTTGAACAATATTGTACATCGGTAAAAATACTGCCTGATGTTATCTTCCTCGACCTCAATATGCCGGGCTTTAATGGCTGGGATTTTTTGGATGGATTCCAAAGGATTTATAAACAAATAAAAAAGCAGATAGACATATATATTATTTCTTCCTCAATAGATCCAAAAGACAAGATACTTACCGATAAATATGATTTTGTGAAAGCATTTATTTGTAAACCTGTAAAATTGGAAACTTTACTTAATTTGTATTCTTTATACCAGTTCAACAGGAGGGCTGCCGGTTAACCTTTAGGTTATCTAAATTAATGTAACGTATCCGGCTTGCATTGTGTATTAAATTTTAAGGCGGCTTTATAAATAAACAACTCTTATCTAAAATATGAAAACTAAGTTATCGGTTTTTTTAATAACTATCATAGGTCTCAGTATGCTTATCTCATCATGCAAAAAGGGGGGCGGTAATTCAAATATGCAATTGTTACAGATTAACTCACAGAACAACGGTAAGACCATTGCTGTTTCAAAAGGTCAGTCATTAAGATTAACCCTGAAGAACCCAGGCGATGGTGGTTACAGTTTTGATACACCGCAGTATAATTCATCGGTATTAAGCCTTACCGGACATACACATAGTTCAGGGGCATCAAGTGCGGTTGGTGGTTTTGGAGATGATGCCTGGGAGTTTAAAGCCTTAAAAACCGGCGAATCCACATTGGTTATAACCGCTACCCGGCCATTCGATAAAAATAACCCCGTTGTTATGTTTTCTGGTAAGGTTACCGCTAACTAATTGTGTCTTAATTTTTCCTTTCCACTGATTGTAAGGATAAATGGTTCAATGTCATCAATGCTAAATTTTAGCACCCAGGTGTGTTTTGAAACTAATAGGTAAATTATTTGTTTTTGTTAAACAGAATACATAGTTTCACACAGCACTTGCCCTATGACTGACCAGAACAAGAAGATTATTATTTTCGATGATGATGAGGACATCCTTTCTATCTGTAGTTTTATTCTGGAGGAGCAGGGATGGCAAGTAAATGCATACACTGATTGCAATAATATAATTGAAAAGGTCTCGGGTATTTTACCCGATGTAATATTGATGGATAACTGGATACCTGATGACGGAGGTATAATTGCGACACAAAAACTCAAAAACAACGAAGCTCTGAAAAATATTCCGGTCATTTACTTTTCAGCTAATAGCGATATTGAGCTGCTTGCTACCCATGCAGGGGCAGAATCATACCTTGCTAAACCATTTGATCTGGAAGAGTTGGAGCGTGTTATAAATAAGGTGTTGCTATCAGGTAATTAATAAAAACAACCTCAATAAATAAAAAAAGCTCTCCGCATATAAACGGAGAGCTTTTTTTATTAGGATCAGTATGGATTAATCGCCGCCTGGAAAACCACCACCCCTGTTGCCTCCGCCATCACCACCTCTTCTAAATCCGCGGGAAGGGTCGCCATTTTGCGTTGGGGCCTTTCCGGCAAATTTTTGCAAACGAAGGGTAAATGTTAGCAAGTAATAACGTGCCAGCCTGTTAACCTGGGTTTGTGTAACTGCGCTTGCCGATGTTGTTGACGAGAAGCCTGTATTTTCGTTAAACAAATCGAATGCCGATAAACGTATGGTACCTCTGTGGTCTTTCATAAACCTGCGTTCAACATAAAGATTCAACAGGTTAGGATTTGTTACTTTTATAGTAGGGGCATATCCATAATTAATAGCCTTGGTGAAATCATAACTAAATGTCCAGTCGCCAAAATAATTCTTTCCTGTTAAGCCCGAATTCCAGGTCCTCACATTTGCGCTGGCATTGGTAATGTCATTTTGGATGGAATTGCTAGTATGATTTATAGCATAATTCGTTAATATTTGCGCATCAATATGATCGGTAATATCAACCCGGAAAGCTACCTGAGGGGTAAACTGCAAGTTTTTAGCAATGTTTTTCTCTGTGGTTTCTTCAAAAGTATTGGCATCTATATTACTTAAAAAACCAACGTTGTTGTTAAAGGTGGCAGTACCGCTAAAGCTTAAGGTATACTTACGGTTTTGCCATGGTTTTGAATAAGTAAAACGGCCCTGCATACTATAAAACCCATCTGCATTGGCATATCTTGTTAAAATAGTGTTATCAAACCTCCTATTGGGTGTATAAATTGCTGGATAAGTTATAGTATTGGTAACCACCTCGTTTTGTATTGACTGGTAGGTTAAACCTATAAAAAACACATCGCCGCTAGCTATATTAAAGTTATTATACCTTACACTGAAATTATTAGTAAATTGTGGTTTCAGATCAGGATTTCCTTCAACCGGGTATAACGCGTTTGAGAAATCGGTAACGGGCTGCAGTTGCGTAAAACTTGGCTGACTGCTAGACCCATTGTAGTTGATGCTAAGCCCTTTGGTTCGTGAAAAGTTGTAGACAAACCTTGCAGCAGGAATAACATTGAATGTTGAAACGTGGGTGGTAAGCCCGGTAACCGGCGAATAACCATCCAATACCGCAGGCTGTACACCAACACCTACAGTGTAGTTATATTTTTTTTCAATGAAGCGGTAGTTTAACCCAACCTTGTTGGTTGTAAAATTGTAATTGTAACGGGTGCTTAATGCACTATCATTTCTGAAAGACAAACTTTGCGGATCAAACAGGGTATCCGTTACCTTATCATTATTGGTATTCGAACGGTTAAAGGCATAGTTTAACTCCAGGTAGGAGAGTTTACCCAACGGCTCCATGTATGAAAAATTTATCCCGTAGCTTGTTGTGCGGCTATCGGTTGTAATAATCTGGTTAGTCGGAGCTGTTGGCGCACCAGCTGTGTAAACATATATCGGGTTTTGGTAAGAATTGCTTTTGCCTGAACTGAACGTAGCGTTGATGCTCAGGTTACGGCGATGACCAAGCCTGCGGTTATACAAAGCAGTAAACCCGTAATTCGGTGCCTGAGAATCGCCAATTGTGGTTGATGTATAAGCCGAGTTTTGAGCGGCATTTTTCCTGGTTATGGTGTTGGTTTCGAACTCATTGGTATTTACACCAGCATACGAAAAAGTGGGGGTGACTTTTAAATAATTAACTGTATCAGGCTTATACTCCATATTCCAGGTAAAGCGGTGATTTATGTTCTGATCGGTTTCGTTGGTATTTTGATTCTGATTTGATGGATTATTTGATGATGTGTTTTGCTGCAGGATCTTGCTAATAGTATTTGTAGTGTTATCAGCAAAGCTATAACTACCATAAACCGAAAGGCTTTTGCCCCATTGGTCGCGGAAGTTTGCACCAATTGAATGTGCATCGGTGATCCCGTTAGCAGTAGTAGTAAGGCTACCAGTATTGCCACCGCCGCCTCTGCCTGCGTTACCCCGGCCGCCCCCGCCCCCAAAGCCGCCGCCACCTCCACCACCACCGCCGCCTCCGGCGCTGTTAAAAGAGAAAGTATTTACATTGGTGTTATTTATGCTACCCAAAACCGCAATTTGCTGATTGCCATTAAAGTTAAAAGCGTTTAACGAGGCTATATACCGGTTTTTATCGGGGATGCCCTGGCTTTTCGGAAGTGCATCTTCGCCATCTCCTACTGTGCCCTGACCAAAATAACCGTAGTTTTTATCTTTCCTGATGGTAATGTTCATTATTTTATCAGGCTCTCCGGTTTTAACTCCGGTGAGGTTGGCCTGATCGCCATAATCATCAATCATCTGGATATTTTCAACCACATCAGCCGGGAGGTTTTTAGTAGCGCTTTGTACATCGCCACCCATAAAGTCTTTACCGTTTATACGTACTTTGGTAACTTGTTTGCCCTGAGTAGTAATATTTCCGTTTATATCAACATCCACACCAGGAAGCTTTTTTATCAGGTCTTCTACCGGTGCATTTTCGCGTACTTTATAGGCACTGGCCTGATATTGAACAGTATCTTCTTTTATAGTTACCGGTACAACGCCCACAATGGTAACCTCGTTAAGCATTTTCGACTCTGTTTTTAAAATGATGGTACCCAGGTCAGCAGCTGTATTGGTATTATCTAAAGTATAATGTTTCCTGAGCGCCTGATAGCCAATAGAAGTTACAGTGATTGTTAATTTGGTACCCTTAATGCCCTGGAAAACAAATTTCCCATTAATATCAGCTACAGATATGGTGCTGTCGCCTTTATCTGATATTAATTTAATGTTAGCTGATGGAACGGATAGTTTGGTTGAATCTATAACAGTTCCGTGTACTTCCCTTCCGCTTTGAGCGTATGAATAAGTAATTGTTAAAAAGGTAATGGTTAGTGCAAATAATAAAGATTTCATTTTGTTTTTAATGTACATCTGGGGCCACATAATATCATAAGACATTATTCGGGTGCAAATGTTCAATTAAAATCGCTAATTAACTAAAAATCATAGTATTGTTACATATGAAATGTAAAAAGCCCCCTGATTTACAGGGAGCTTTTATTATTTGGTGAATATGAACTATTTAAATATTCGCTTAGTTAACCGGTAAATGCAATGCTGCTGCTACTTCGTTATAATTTTTAACGTTAAGATGCGGGTTAGCTGCATTTATGGTAGTAATTGCAGTTCCAGGAATTACAACAACCCTGAAATCTATTCCGCTTGTTTGCGTAAAGTTAGCTTTAAGGTCAATATATCCTACTCCGTAATCAGAGAAATCTATTGTGTTACCGCCTTCTGAGTATGGTAAAGCAAACCATCCGGATGTTGAACCTGTGTTTCTTAAATAAACTAAAACAGTTCCCGAATCAACTATATTCTGTGTAATTGCAGGTACAGCAAATTTGGTTAAGCCTGCTACAACAACGCCTTTATTTACTAATAAATAATTTTGAACGTTAGCATTTCCCGGATCGCCCTTATCGCCTTTTGGTCCTTGTGCACCTGTAGCACCTGTTGCGCCAGTAGCTCCTGCCGGCCCTTGTGCACCAGTAGCACCTGTCGCTCCGGCAGCGCCTGTTGCACCCGTAGCACCTGTTGCGCCAGCTGCACCTGTATCACCCTTTGGTCCTTGTGCACCAGTAGCGCCTGTAGCACCAGTAGCTCCTATCGGCCCTTGCGGTCCGGTTGGTCCCTGTGCACCAGTTGCTCCTGTAGCGCCGGTGGCACCTGTTGCCCCAGCTGCTCCGGTTGCGCCCGTAGCACCGGCTGGACCTTGTGCACCCGTTGCGCCCTGTGCGCCAGCTGCTCCCGTATCACCTTTTGGTCCCTGAGGTCCTACTGGCCCTCCGGCTGGTCCTGCCGGCCCTTGTGGTCCTGCTGCACCGGTTGCACCTGTAGCACCCTGAGCGCCTGTGGCACCTTGAGCGCCCGTGGCACCTGCTGGTCCTGCTGTTTTATCTTTCTTACACGCTGTTATGCTAAAAAGGCATATAAATAAAATTGGTAATAAAAGTCTAAGTGGTTTCATATTCAAGTATGATTTTTGTTTGTTAAGACCTCTTTCTACGTAATTATTTTAATTAGGTTACAATTGTTGTTAGAAGAACAAAAATTTCCTGACATGTTATTAAATTAAGTATGAGGGATTTGCACAGTAGAGGCCAACAATTGTTTAAAAATTATCTTATAATGGGGTAACAAAGTGGCATGGTTTTCGTTAAAAATAAAAAAACATTAACCTATGGCTAATATTAATATTTCACTGCACTCAAAAGTGCACAAATGGATCGATGCGATCGGTTTCCGGCTTAATGGGTCACAAACCAACCATAAAGATAACGTAACTACCAATCATTACTTTTTTGAAACCTTCAACTTTTTTGAAAAAGCAAAAAATAATGATCTTAAAAATTCGAAATTTTTATGCTTTGATGCTTATGGAGAGAAGATAAATGTAAGGTCGCTCCTTGATTTGCAGACTGCTTTTTTCGAAAATATCAGTCAGTTGTAGTTTTTTGTGGTCAAAGGTTAATGATAAATAGTCAGTTCATGCCACTTTATAAGTGGTAGCCAATCATATATAAATAAAAAGTCCCGCTTTGTTTTACAGGCGGGACTTTTTTTATGATTCAAGTTTTTTTATTCGGACAGGTCGACTTTTGGCCAGCAATTTAAATACTGATCCATATCGCCTTTTGCAGGGGTATCATTAGTTAATCCGCGACCGCCTGCAGCACCGGGTACATTTACTATTGGCCTTGTTGGATTCAAGGCTTCTTTTATGCGTAAATGCAGATCGACATAATGAGCTGTTGTAATAGCATCGCCACCTTTTGGCAATTTTGCATCAATAGCTTTTAATTCGGCACGTACCATTGGCCTGATATCAGACAGGGCTATATTGATCGGCGTTAAACCAAAATTAGCCATAGCCGCGGCCGATACGCCGGGTATACCTCTGAAGTCGTCGTTTAAAAGGTTCTTTAAATCTTCAATATAACCGCGTTGCAGGTTACGCTTAAATGCATCAGGTCTTCCTGCGGTAAATATGCCTCCACGCAAGTCTGTAAATAAATCAGCTACTGTGTAAGCATTACCGCCGTTACGGGTTTCATTATCATACATCCTTGACAGGCGCGACGGCGAAAGCACATTGCCTAAAGTGTTAACCTGTACATTTTTTATACGGTTTATCATTACACCATTATCAAACTTGCTCAGCTCTTCGCTATTTATCAACCATAAAGGTGTGGTAAATAACTCTTTGTTGAAGAATGACACCGCATCGCGCTGTAAACCCTTCGCAACAAAATCATAAACCGGACCTTTTTGATCATAAGTTTTGAAATTTTCGTTCATGCCGCCAATGTTAGTTGCAACATGGCCCATGTAACGGCTAAACTGTGTTAAAACCTCGCCGTAAATATCCTGTAAGTCGCTGTAATCCTCACCTTTTTGATAGGTCCATTTTTCAACGTTTGGTAAAATGCGTTTCAGGTTTGCAATGCCATAAGTACTTGCCTTCATGGCGTTATCGCCCAAATCTTCGTTCTGTAAGCGTGGATCGATGCTTGTACCCTGGCGGCCATAATAATAAAGCGGATTACCGGCTCTTTCTTTTGTCCATTCGTCTAATATTTCTTTCTCCTGATGAGCAGTTTTGTTACCCGGAAACCAGGTATAACCCCATTTTATTGCCCATAAATCATACTCGCCAATTTGCGGATACAGATGGGTAACACCATCGCCTGGCTGTGCTATATAATTAAATCGGGCATAATCCATAATTGATGGAGCAGTACCATGTTTATCAGTAAACGATTTCGAGCGTAATGAGTCAACGGGGTAAGCATAGCTCGAACCAAAGTTATGCGGCAAGCCAAGGGTATGGCCAATTTCGTGTGATGAAACAAAGCGGATCAATTCGCCCATTTGTTCGTCAGTAAATTTAGCACTACGTGCAGCTGGGTTTACTGCGGCCGTTTGAACGAAATACCAATCGCGCAGTAGCTGCATAACGTTATGATACCAGCCTACATGGCTTTCCAGTATTTCACCCGTGCGGGGGTCTGATACATGCGGCCCGTAAGCATTTTCAACATCTGATGCAAAATACCTTACTACCGTATAACGGGCATCCTCTGTGCTAAAATCAGGATCTTCCTTTGGTGTTGGGGCTGCTTTGCCCACAATGGCATTTTTAAAACCGGCTGCCTCAAAAGCCTTTTGCCAGTCATTTATACCTGCAATTAAATAAGGCACCCATTTTTTGGGTGTTGCCGGGTCGATATAAAAAACTATCTGTTTTTTGGGTTCAACCAGTTCGCCTCTTGCATAGGCAGCTTCATCTTTTGGTTCAAGTTTCCACCTGTGGATATATGCAGTTACTTCCGCCTTTTGAGCATCGGTTCCATAATCAGTTTGCCTTTGGCCGAAAAAACCAACTCTATCGTCGCTTAAACGCGCCTTCATAGGTGTTTTCGGCAATAATAGCATGGAAGTATGTAATTCGAACGTTACGGCTGCATTGGTATTATCAGTTGGAGATTCAGTCGAACGGTAAGTTTTTAACACATGGGTTTCAGTATTGATAGGGAAGCTTTTTATGGTATCGATATACGACCTGGAGTTATCTACCCCCGAAACTTTATATGCTTTCTTTAATTGATCGGATATACCTATTGCAGCAATATCGCCATTGTAAAAGTCAGTTACATCAATTACTACACCTGTAGTGTCTTTATTATATGCCTTTATGTCGAACGAGGCCAGCACAACATCCAAATTGGAGTTTTTTACAGACTTGTACATATCACTGGTGCTATCCGCCCTTAACGAATAACTTGGCACCCGGATAAACACTTGTTTATCATGACGCTGCCATTTCCAAACCTGATCGTTTTGCGATTCGCCGCCGTATTGCTGAAAAGGGACCTTTATATCGGCAGGTGTTTTGGCTAAACGTGTAACTACAAGCATTTCACGGTTCAATAACGAATCCGGAATCTCGTAATAATATTTGCCATCAACTTTATAAGTATTAAAAAGCCCTTTATCAACCTTTGTTTTTGACGGGATAAGATCGCTGAATTTTTTAATTCCTTCTTTTTTGGAGGGGCTGATAGTTGCTGAAGCAGTTGAGGTACCGCCTGGAGCAGTAGTTGTCTTAAGGGTTACCGTTTGTGCAGAAGTTACCTCTTTTTTGGTTTTGCACGAACCTGCAATAACAGCGATAGCAATAGCTGTTGTGCATAAGTAAGAATTTACTTTTAATGGTTTAGTCATATATCTATAGCAATAATTAATGATCAAGGTTAAACTGTAAACTTATGTAAAATACAACCTATTTAATAATAGCAACATTTTTGTTACAATTATTAATGCAAAATCACCCTTTTAGGGGGATAGTGAAGATTTTATAGGATAGGATATCCGGGTTAAATACGCCGTTTTAAGGTAAGGATCACATTGTCCTTTTTGTTGTCGTGATACACTTCGAGCAACAGGCTACGATCGTTTTGCGATTTAAAAATGGTATCTATCTGCTCAAGCGACATTTTTGCAACTGGTTTTAAATTAATAGCCAGTATCTCATCATCCTTTTCCAGTCCAATTTCATCAGCAGGCGATCCGGGCTCAACCCGACTTACTATTATACGGTCGAGATTTTCCCCGGCACCGTAATATTCCAAACCGCTCATATCATGCTCAAAAGGCATTTTAAAATTTATGGCAGGTTTTAAATACATGGCGCTGTCAGGATAATCAATTATAACATCAAAACGCTTCAATATGCCGATACCCATGTTGCCGTCGCGCTTTACCATTAATGTTGTAAACTGGTCGCCTTCCGGAAATGAGGTGATCACATTTTTTATTTTAAACCGCCCAATCTCAAATTCCTTTACCCTGCTTAAAAAACCACTCACAGGGCCCGTTAGCCCTACGCCAAGATTAGCAGCAATAAATTTCTCAGGGAGGCCATGGCTTTTTATTATGTTTTCGAGCGATAGTGAGTGCCCTGCGCCAAGATCAACCACCAGCTTATCATTTGTTTTAGAGCCGTCGGGAAAAGTTACTTTGGTTTCAATGTAAGGTTTCCTGTCTTCAATACTCATGGGGATCCGGTTCCCCTTTCTGAAAAGCTTGATATCACGGGGCCTTGAAACGGATAAGGTACTGTCGGAAAAATCAATTTTAACTGCCAGGTTATTAAAAAATTCATACCCAAGCAAGCCATGGATGGGAATGCCCGCATAGTTGGAAAGGCCAAAATGATCTGTTTTTAATATTGCCGCAGCAACATCATAACTCATCAGGCCCGGGATATCGATATTTAAAGCCGAAGTAGCATAGGCCTCATAGGCGTCACCTTCGCCAATGCCGTTTATTTTTAAAGTACGTTTGTTAACAATATTAATGGAGTCGACCAGTTTAGGATCGGTTATCAGCATCAGGCCTACGCCGGTATCTAAAATAAAATTAAAGGGGCCTTTATTATTTATCTTTAGCTCAATAATCATCATATCCCTTATCATGCGAAAAGGAATAGTTACACGTTTCTTATTATTTTTCAGATCAAAATATTGTGCATTTGCAGCCAAATTGCAGCAGCACAATAATGTTAAAAGCACAATAACACGAAGGTGTTTAGTGGTATGGAATAGCCTAATCAAACGTTTATATTTGGTTAATAAATATACATAATAATCACATAAAATAAACATTAATGCAACAAAAAGTCTATGCAGTAATAACGGTCATTTTTGTTCTTTTTTTATCTTTTGATGGGGCCACCGCCGGAAAGATACGGAAAAGGAAGATAAAAAAACTATTTAAACATTCGCAAATAATGAATGACCACTTTACCGGCTTTGCGTTGTATGACCTGGATAATAAAAAAATGGTTTATGAACTAAACAGCGATAAATATTTCACCCCTGCTTCAAACACAAAGCTGTTTACTTTTTATACCTGCCTTAGAATGCTGGGCGATTCGGTGCCTGCACTTAGATATGTAACCCGTAACGATTCTCTGATCTTTTGGGGCACAGGCGACCCATCATTTCTGCATAGCGATTTGAAAGGGATCAACGGATTAAACTTTCTGAAAAACAGCGGCAAGAAATTATTTTTCTCGCCTGAAAATTATAACAGTACTTTTTTTGGTGCAGGTTGGGCCTGGGACGATTATAACGATTACTACCAGGCCGAAATAACGGCGTTACCTATTGAAGATAATGTAGCCGTTTTGTATGCTGATAAAAACGACTCCTTACAGATAAAACCGTCGCTTTTAAAAATGTATTTGAAATGCGATACGGGTTACAAACCCGACGGATACAAAGTAAAGCGCGATTTTGCGAGCAATACCTTTGTTTATCCGTTTATGGCGCTGCCAAAAAACTTCAGACAGGAAATTCCATGGAAAACAAGCACTGTATTAACCGCAGCATTGTTGCAGGACACATTAAAAGCACCGTTATTCATAATAAATTTACCTATGCCTACTGATGCCCGGACTGTATATAATACCAATGCCGACTCGGTTTACAAACGCATGTTACTGCCAAGCGACAACTTTATTGCCGAACAACTTTTACTGGTTTGCTCATCAACAAAATTTAAGACGCTTAACGCCGATTCGGTGATCAATTATTCAAAAGCACATTTTTTAAATGATCTGCCGGATACCGCGCGATGGGTTGATGGCTCGGGGCTGTCCCGTTACAATCTGTTTACTCCACGAAGCATTGTGACACTTCTGTGCAAAATTTTAGATGAGGTAAAGAATGAAGAATTAGTTCACAACCTGATGCCGGCAGGAGGCATGACAGGAAGCATTAGAAGAATTTATAAAACCGATAACGGGAAGCCGTTTGTCTGGGCAAAAACCGGGTCGATGTCAAATGTCTATAATCAAAGCGGTTATATTATAACCAAAAAAGGAAAACGCCTGGCCTTTTCGTTTATGAACAATAACTTCACAAGGCCGGTTACCGAGGTAAGGGATGAAATGGTAAGGATAGTTACCTTTATACACGATAATTATTAGTGCGGATTAAGAATCAAGAGCCGAGAACCAGGATTCAAGAAAGAAAGTGAAACCCTTATTAAAGTAAATAACTTAATCAAATTTCTTTAAATTTCCCTTGAGCTGCGGGTTTTGTGCAGGTAGTGTGGTTACTTCCTTCAACACCTCGGTTTGCTGAACATGCACGGCATAATCTGCGGGTTCAATATGGCTACCAATAGCTTCGGCATAAACCTGTGTAAATTCCGCACCTATATAAAGTATGGCCGACGTGTAATAGATCCAAACCAAAATAACAATAATAGATCCCGCTGCCCCGTAAGCAGAACCCTGCGCGGTGTACTGGATGTATAAACTAATGAGGTATTGGCCGAGCATAAAAAGCAACGCGGTAAAAAACGCACCTGTACGCACATCTTTCCACCTAATTTTTACATCGGGCAAAAACTTAAATATTATCCCGAACAAAACGGTAATAACAATAAGTGTAATGCCCATATTCACCCCTTTTAACAGCAAGCCGGTTATGGCCGGCCAAAAATGCTCAATCCTTTTGCCAAGGGCATCAATAATAAAGTTTACCAATAGCGATGCCAATAGCAAAAATCCGAGGCTTATGATCAGCGAAAATGAAAGGAACCTGTTCTGGATCAGCTTAAGCCATCCTTTTTTGGGTTTGGCCTTCACCCGCCAGATCATGTTTAGCGAATCCTGTATTTCAACGAATATACTGCTGGCGCCAATAAGTAATATGGCTATGCCTGTAACGGCGGCTGCACCTGATTTGCCGGAAAGCTGGAGCTTTTTTAAAGCATCCTGAATCTGTATAGCTGCCTGCGGGCCAACATAATGTGCAATTTGCGGGTATAATGTATTTGCAGCAACATCATTCCTTAAAAATATGTCTGCAAGAGAAATGACTATTATAAGTAAGGGCGCTATTGAAAATACTGTATAATAAGCTAATGAAGCGCTTAATTTCAGGCCGTTATCATTAATAAAGCCCATAAAGGTAGCCACCATTATCTTCCAGATTTGCTTAAGGTAGTTTAAGCTAAAAACTTTCATGCTATTTTTAAATATCGCCTCTTTAAAATGGATCTTCACAAAATGATATTAATGTTTATATAAATCGAACCTGTTTAGCGATTAAAATTCCCGAAGAACTAAAAAAATACTGTCATTTCGAACGAGGAACGAGGAGAAATCTTCTGCAATATAAAGGTCCGCTACTTGCATGGCGTCAATATTAGTTGTAGAAGATTTCTCTCTGTCGTTCGAAATGACATTCGCGTTGTTTTTTGGTTAAAGTTTATCTTTTAATAGTTCAATCGCTAAACACATTAAATCAATAATAATCAATCAGCTAAAATGTTTGGATTCATTTTTATAAATAGCTTATTAAATAGCATTGAACGGAATATCAAGCAGGGGGTAATTTGACCATCCGTTAAAATCATAATGCCACCATTCGCTCGATATTACTTTAAAACCATGTGCCTGCATTACGCTTTTTAGTAATTCGCGGTTGGTGATTTTCTGCTGAGGCAAATCGGGATAATTGGCGCCAGCTTTCCTGCTGAAGCTATCAAAACCTGTAGGCATATCAAGTTCTTTGCCTGTTTTAAGGTCTATCAGGCTCAGGTCAATGGCGCAACCCCTGTTATGTTTGGAGCCTTTCTTCGGATCGGCAACAAAATTGGTATCAGGGGTTTCTTTATAAAACTTTACTGTAACTGAATAGGGGCGATAGGCATCGTATATTTTTAAGCCAAGTCCGCGTGTTTTCAAATCAGCTTCTACATCTTTTAAGGCAAGCACAACCGGCAGCCTTGCAAACGCACGGGCCTGCTGATACATTTTACGATGCATAAAATTATTGGCCGTTGCATATCTTATATCTAAAGCAATCCCGGGGATAAGCTTATTGATCTCCACCAGTTTTTTATTTGGATCAGTTTTTGCCTGTTGCAAGTATTGCTGATAGTCTTCAACATGTAAAGCAGCGCTGTAATCCTGCGCATGTATAATAGCTGTACAAAACAGCATTACAGCAACGAAGCCTGATTTAATGAACCGGTTACTCATTTCATTGCAAATTCTTTATTATCGGCATCTACCATTTTTTTGAAGAAGGTATTGAATTCAGCAGCCCTGCTTGCAGGGACAACCTCTTTTTTTAATTTAAAAGTCCGCGTTACCGATAACTTATTACCTATTTGTTTTGGAATAATACTGTATTCAATTATATCGTTCTTAAGTATTACAGGAACAACTGCTTCAACCATTTTTTTGCCAGGTCCCAGATTTATATTAATAGTCTCTGTTTCATTATCAAGATAAAACATCTGGCTTAAATCAATATTTGAGTACCTGGGAAGCGTGATCTGCAGATCTCCTGCTGATATTTTGCTCGACCATGGAAGCGTAAAAATGGATATACCCCCAATGGTTTTTAAATAGTTCTTTAATTCATAACCCAGATCCATGTAAACGGTGTCGGTTGAATTTTTAGGTTCAATGTTCCTGTATTTTAATTTTGAGATCTCATTATCAGCATCAATGCTTGATATGGCTTCCTTCATACCCTTCAGTTGATCTTTAGTTGAAAGGCTACCTAACGATTCGCGCATTGACCCTGCAAGGGCTGCAGTTTTATAGCTTTTTTCGTCGATAACCATATCCTTTTCCTTAAAGCCTACGGTTGTGTTTCTTTTAATGTTATTTGCTTTGCGGGTAGCTGGATCGAGGTATTTAATACCGCTTATGTTTTCATCGCCGATGTCGAGCAGTGTTGAATTTAACGCGCTGTTATACAAGCTGCCAAAAGGCAGATATTGAGAGGTAAGCTCAATATAATAGTCGCGGTTATTTAATGAAACTTTTGCCATGCAGTGGTTAAAATCGATGCTTGGCAGCGGCATAGTGAGCACACCATTATCATGCGTTTTTACCAATACCAGCTGAGCCGGGATACCTGCCTCTTTACACATGGTAACAAACAAGGTAGAAACATCCTTACAATCGCCAATACGGGTATTAATAACATCGGCAGGGTTTTGCGGTATTAACCCGCTCTGCCTGAATGAAACTTCGCTGTATGATATGTTTTTGGTAATGTAATTATAGATCTTTTCAACCTTTTGGATAGGTGTAAGTGTAGGCTGCCCGTTAAACAGATCGTGCACAACCTCTTTAACCTCGTAATTGGTTCTTGCCTTTGCCGATGCAAGGTCATTATACCAATCGGAAATAAATTTCCAGTCCGGTATAGATGTCAGGTACAATATATTGGCAATATCGTCGAGCGGCGGCATTTTATCTTCATATTGCAGGCTCTCTTGTTTATCTTTCTCCCATACATACAGGTCAAATTCGTCAGCTGTGGTTTTTACCGGTTGGATGGGGGTTTGAGAAAATTTATAATTGAATTTTTGATTTTTGCTGATAAGCAGCGAATACTTAGTCTTTACAAAAGGCCGTCCGCTTGAAAAATAGTAAGAATCCCAGAAATACCCGGACAGCTTACCCTGCGAATAACTTTTTGTTTTATACTTTATGTTTATTACATCCCCAACCTCAAGATTGGTGAACACCAAATTATTGTCGTTGGTTTCGGCAGGGACTTTACTGCCATTCGCTTTAATAACCTCGGCTGTTTCAATTAACAGGTCTTCCCATTTATCATAATCAATAGCATACTCTTTCCAGCCCTCAATCCCTTTTTGATTAAGAATTTTTACGGTTATGAATGT
The DNA here is from genome assembly GCA_013286325.1 of Bacteroidota bacterium. Lineage (GTDB taxonomy): Bacteria > Bacteroidota > Bacteroidia > Sphingobacteriales > Sphingobacteriaceae > Mucilaginibacter. The sequence continues at coordinate 63,108 of JABDFZ010000004.1, forward strand.
TTTCTGTTCCGATCCTCCCTGGGCATAAACAACTTTTTGCACCTCCTCATTTAGTGTTACTGCATTATCATCCGGATAGTCAGCAGCCTTTGGCGCATTTTTAATTATAGCATCAACATCAGGGTCTTTAAAGTATGAAAAAACATCTTTTTTATCCTGCAGTTTGCGTAACGCTTTTATCGATTCATAATCATTTTGGTATAGGTTGAGGCTTTGCTGGTAATATTGAATGGCTTTGTCCTTATGGTTGCTCATCTCATTTATTTTCCCGAGCGAAGCAAAATAAGTGCTTATGGTGGGAGCAATTTTTATACAATTTAAATAGCATTCAGCGCTTTTATCATATTGCTGCAAATTATAATATTGCAAACCCAAATTTGAATAAATACCTGATGCATAAGGTTTATTCTTAATCTCGTCCTTTAAAATATTTATGCCCGACTCTGCATCCCCGGCAGCCAGGTAAGCATCAGAAAGTTCTTTTGATACACTGTAATTATCATTACTGTCTACATACTTTTTCAGTACATCAAGCGCCTTTGGATTTTTTCTTATTTGTTTTTCAATGGCGTATTTCAACCCACAGAAATCCTTGTTGTCAGGATATTTCAGATAGGCTTCTTCGCCCAGCTTTATAACCTCATCCTGGTTTTTATTTTTTCCGGCTATATTTATTTTACTTGCGTAAATAAATTCACCAAGCCCAGCAGGCATTTGTTTCTCTATCTGTTTTATTACATCTGCTGCTTTATCATATTCTTTTTGCGAGTCATATTCCTGATATTTCCATATCAGTGCATCTGTAAGTGTAGGGTCGATATTTTTAATGGTTTCCTTTATGGTTTCAGAGCCTGTACGGTTATTCTCACTGTTAAATACATTGTATAACAATAAATTTAAAAAAGAACTGTTTGGATGCTTCCTCCTCAATTCTTCAATGAGCTGCCTTGCTTCAAAAGTTCTTTCGTTGCGTAAATAAGCCTGTGCTAAAAGCATTTTTGGAAGGTCTGCTTCAGGTTTCTTTTTTATTTCGTCCTCAAAATAAGTTATTGCAAACGGTTCTGTTTTTTGCGATGTAACCTTTGCTGTTTTAGTATAAGGTTGTGCTTTTGCTTCGTAAGTAAGGTTGGGTATTGGGTGCCCGTTATTATCCGTTAACCTCACCATGAAATTAGACCTCCCAGCATAGCTTTCGCCAATTTGTACCAAAATACGGTTATAGCCTTTGTTTAGTTTAATGCTTTGTATATAACTATCCAGGTCATTATTCCGCTCTTCGGGAACAGCCAGTAGCGGGGCATCATTGATCCAAACTTTTACCGAGCCCGATACGCCAATACGTAACTGGGCATCAACATCCTGATCTGATTTTACAAAAGTTTGGGCAAACAGGATAGAATTTTCAGCATTCGCATAATAGGTGAAATCAAGCCACCTGTCATGCCTCATGTCAGTAACTTCATGCCAGCCTATTTTTGCACCTCTCTTGCTCGTGAATACTGCATCAGGTTCCGGATGATTAATAACGTCATCATACTTCCTGTCGAAACCGCTGGTTGAAATGTTTTCGAATTCACCGGTTATCTGCCATTTATCAATTGCATGTATTTTGGCGTATTCGGCATCGGCTTTATCAAATTGCTTACTGCTCTCAAAGTGTTTACCAATCATTGAACTGGCCATAGCAGCCAGCATACCGTCGTATTCGCGATTGTCAACTACCGACTTAAAAAAGGCAAGCTCTTCGGGTCTTTTTTTGCCGGCTGTTGGATTAACAGACTCGGTAGACCATAATGCATAAATATATGGTTGAGGATATTTGCTTTTTGAGCAGAACTGTTGAAAATTATCAAATGACTCTGACGATGGCCTGTCGAGATGGGCCAGCAGGCTTAACCCTAAAAAGCCTTCAGCAGCAGTTTCATCCTGTTTTGTTGAAGCGGTAAATAAAGTACGAGCGTCGTCTCTTTTATTATCAAAAAAAGCTTGCCATGCATTTTGTAAGTTGTTTTGTGCGAAAAGGTTATTACACAAGAGCATTAAAATCAATAGGGCGGAAGATTTTAACAGGGCGGAGGGTTTTATCATGGATTAAATTTAACGATGGGAAACAATAAGGAGGTCGAGGTCTTTACAGGGGATAGAAAACCGCTCGCCGATGTGTTTATTGGTGAGGTGTCCTTTATAAATATAAACGGAATCGCGCATGCCCGATTTTTGCCAGATCAGGTCTTTTAAACTGCCATGTTCGCCAATGTCTAAAAGTATCGGGGCAAAAATATTGGTAAGGGCATAGGTTGCAGTACGTGCTACGCGCGAAGCAATATTGGGAACACAATAGTGAATAACATCATATTTTCTGAAAACAGGATGTGTATGGTTGGTAACCTCCGATGTTTCAAAACATCCACCCTGGTCAATGCTTACATCTATAATAACCGAATTAGGTTTCATGCGGCTAACTGTAGCTTCCGATACAATACAGGGGCTGCGGCCATCCTCGGCGCGCATGGCGCCTATGGCAACATCGCAGGTGGTAATGGCTTTTTCTAAAACTATAGGTTGCACAACCGAGGTAAATACCCTGCTGCCAATATTATTCTGCAGCCTGCGCAGCTTATAAATTGAGGGGTCAAAAACTTTTACTTCGGCCCCTAATGATATGGCGGTGCGGGCAGCATATTCGCCTACTGTGCCTGCGCCTAATATTACAATTTCGGTTGGTGGTACGCCTGTTATCCCGCCAAGCATCAAGCCTTTTCCGGCAAATATATTGCTCAGGTATTCGGCAGCTATTAATATGGAGGTTGCGCCAACAATTTCGCTCATCGCCCTCACTACGCTTAATGAACCGCCTTCATCGCGCAGGTGCTCAAAGCACATGGCTGTAATTTTTTTATTGATAAGGGCATGTACAGATTCGGCTTTGAGGGTTGAGAGTTGTAAAGCCGAGATTAATACCTGGCCTGGCTTCATCATTTCTATTTCGCTGAGCATAGGCGGAGCTATTTTGATAATGATATCAGCCTCATAAACTTTTTTTGAATCGTAAACTATGGTACCACCCTGTTCACTGTAGTCTTTATCCGAAAAATTTGCAGCCTGCCCGGCATTGCTTTCCAGCATTACATCGTGGCCGTTATTAACCAATAAAGCAACTGATAAAGGTGTTAGCGGAATCCTGTTTTCCTGGAAGGAGATTTCTTTAGGAATGCCGATATAAAGCTTGTGTTTTTTATTCTTTACCTCAAGCATCGACTCCTGGGGTTGCATCATGGCTTGTTTGG